>SVMC01000016.1 GCA_015067585.1 Oscillospiraceae bacterium | reverse complement strand
TTCACGACCTGAGGCATAGCTGCGCATCTCTTTTGCTTGCGAATGGCGTTTCAATGAAGCAGATTCAAGAGTGGCTGGGACACAGTGATTTTTCAACCACCGCCAATGTTTACGCACATCTGGATTACAGTTCAAAGCTGAGCTCCGCTGAAGCAATGCTCAATGGATTAAGTCTTGAACCGAATTAGGCTCTATCTAAAAAAGCAAAGCCAACAGCCGAAAAACAGCTGTTGGCAATGGCATTGGCGGAGAGTTAGGGATTCGAACCCTAGGTGGATCGCTCCACACGAAATTTCGAGTTTCGCACCTTCGACCACTCGGACAACTCTCCATGATCTATCCCAACATCAGCGCTCCGGAAAAAGGAGAGAACTGATGGAGAGAACTCATAAATTTTTAGTTGTTTTAAATACGCGAAAAGCCTTGTAAATAAAGGGGTTTCAAGAAGTACCCTTACATGAATACCCTCTGATTTCGAGTTTCGCACCTTCGACCACTCGGACAACTCTCCACGAGTATATTTCAATCTGTTTTTCCGACCAATAAGAATTCGTTTAAAAACTTTTGGGAAGAAAAACAGGAAAGAAAACTAAAAATTATTCGATTTTCAAGTTTGAAAACCCTAATAAAACCAAGGTTATTCTACGGACGAAACTGCCAAATGGTCTCAAATTTTTCGAGTCAGCCCCGTTATTACCACTTCGATACCACTCCGTATTTACTTTTGGCGCAGGGTTATTATATCAGCGAATCGGAGGAAAATCAAGGAGAATCTCCGGGTTTTCGTGGTTTTGTATCGCTGCATAGTTTTTTCCGCGGGAGGCATACTGCTTGCGTATGACCTTGAAAGGAGGGCGGCAGGATGGAGTGGCTGTTATCGTGGAAAAAGGCAATTTCTGATGCGCAATTACCGGTTTATGCGGCCAATGCGGCATTTTTTCTGCTTCTTTCCCTGTTTCCGGCCATGGCGCTGTTGCTTGGTTTGATCGGACATCTGGCGCTGTCTACGGAGGAGTTTTTTTCCTTTTTTCGGCAGCTGATTCCGGATGTGCTGTTTCCCCTTTTCAGGGAAGCCATTCGCTCCCTTGATGTCGGATCGGGGCCGCTGTTGTCTATTTCCGCGCTGACAGGTCTTTGGTCTGCTTCACGGGGCATCTATGGGCTGCTGCAGGGGCTGCGGCGCATTTGTCATGACAGGGAACACAGGAGCTTCCTGAAGCTACGATTGCTTGCCATCGGCTATACAGCTGCGTTTTTACTGGCGCTGCTGCTGACCTTTTCTCTCTTCGCCCTTGGGCGCACAATGCTGCGCATTCTCGGGGCAGCGCAGGCGCCCATAGTGGAGGTTTTGCGTTTTCTTCTCAGGGGCAGAGGGGGCATTGCTTTCTTATTCCTCACCGTGCTGTTTCTGCTGATCTACCGCACCTTTCCTCCGGGAAAGCGAAGCCTGCGGCAGAGTTTTCCGGGGAGCCTGCTCACTGCCGGTGGTTGGGTACTGTTTTCATGGCTGTTCTCCGTCTGGGCGAAGCTATTCCGTGGGTATTCCAGAGTCTATGGCAGCGTTGCAATGGTGGCGATGACCATGCTGTGGCTGTACTTCTGTCTGGAGATCGTACTTCTGGGGGCGCTGCTCAATGAACGCCTACGGAAGCATAGCTGAACCCTCCGCAAGGAAACCTGCGGAGGGTTCAAGCGCATCTTTACTTTCTCAGGAAAGACTTGCAGTCGGTGCACTGGTCCGCAGTGGGATTGGCTTCATGGGTACCCACGAGGATCTTATCCAGAGAGCAGTAGTCGCAATCACCGCAGTGATGACGGCACTGGGTCACGGTGCAGGCAATGGACTTGTTTGCATGATCAGCATTCATGGTGTGTCCTCCTTTCGTTTATTGCAGGCTTAGTATGCCCGAAAGTTGGGACGATTACAAAGGAAGAAATTACCCGTTACAGATTCCATGCTTCCGCCAGAAGGGCAACGCCCCGGCGCATTTGCCCACTTGTGAGATTACCAAAGCCAAGCAGCACCGTATTGCGATACTCCGGCGGTATTTCTGCTATAAAATAGGGACTGATGGGATATACGCCCACGCCTTTCTCCAGGGCGGTATCGCAAAGTGTCCGCTCCCCTGCCCCGTTTTTTATCTGCACAAGGAGGTAACTGCCTGCCTGCGCACCGATGACCCGCAGGGTTTTCTCATAGGGTCGGAGCAGTTCTTCCAGCTCCCGACGGCGGTTTTTATAGCACACGCGCATCCGGTTCAGATGCTTCTCAAAATAGCCCTGGGCCATAAATTCCCGCAGGGTGAACTGGGACAAGGTGGAAATGCCGCAGGAATAGGGCACCGGCTGCTTCCGCAGACTGGACAGCAGCGCAGGCGGCAGGATCATATAGCTGATGCGAAGGGAGGGCGAGATCACACCGGACATGGTGCCAAGGTACACCACCCGGTCCAAATGGTCGATGCTCTGCAGCGACGGCAGGGGCCTTGCGTCATAGCGAAACTCAGAGTCATAATCATCCTCGATCACATAGCGGAAGCTGCCCCGGCTGCACCAGGAAAGCAGCGCCGTGCGTCTGCCCATGGGCATGGCAAAGCCAAGGGGGTATTGATGCGACGGGGCGGTATAGACTACGATATTGTCAAGTTCTTCCAGCGGTTCAATAAGCACGCCTTTGCCGTCCATTTTTGCCGGCAGCACCTGATGGCCCATGCGGGAAAAGTGGAGATATGCCTTATGGTAGGCGGGATTTTCCACCGCAAAGGTGCAGCACTCCGGCAGAAGGCCGCTGAGCACCTGCATGAGATAATCCGTTCCCGGGCCAAGGAGAATCTGCTCCGGGTCGCAGTGGACACCTCTGGCCCGGGCAAGATAGCGGGCGATCTCCAGCCGCAGACCGGCATCGCCCTGAGCCTCGCTTCGGTTCAGGATGCCCGCCGTATTCAGGCTGGCGCGGGTCAATCTTTGCCAGATGCCCATGGGAAACAACGCCTCATCCACCGCACCCACCGCAAAATCGATCTCCGGTTTTGGGCAGTGCTGCACATAATCAGGCTGCAGCTCCCGCACAGTTCCCTGCTTCAGCACGGAAAGGGGCAGCACATAGAAGCCGCTTCGCTCTCGTGCTTCCACATAGCCCTCGGACTCCAACTGACGGTAGGCCGTTTCCACCGTATTGATGCTGATGCCAAGCTGGGAGGCAAGGGTACGCTTTGAGGGGAGCTTCTCCCCGGCTTTTCGCTGCCCGGTGCTGATCTCCTCACGAAGCTGACGGTAGACCGATTCATAAAGTGGCAAGGGTCTTGATTCATTCAGGTCGATCATATTCTCCCCTCCTTTTTCGCTATTATAACAGCTTTCCCACCAAATGCCAACCGTCTGCCCATGGGCTGACGGGTACATTTTTCTTGACTTTGGCCTTTTTCTTCCATACTATAGACTTATACACAGGAAAGGAGCTGACCATGGAACATACCGCCAAACACCCCTTCCAGCTTACTTCCAATCAGCTCAAGCTGATCGCCCTTGTGACCATGACCATTGACCATGTGGGCTTGTATCTGCTGCCCCAGTACCGCATTGCGCGGATCATTGGCCGCCTTGCTTTTCCCATATTTGCTTTTATGATCGCAGAAGGGTGCCGGTACACTGCCCATCCCGGGCGCTATCTGGGCACGGTTTTCGGCATCGGCGTGGGATATCAGATCTTTTGCCTGCTTGCCATGGGGAGCTTTCACATGAATATCCTCCTCACCTTTTCCATGTCTATTGCTCTGATCTATGCCATCCGTTGGGCGAAGGGGGGAACGGGTCTGCGCCGGGCGCTTTGCCTGTGCGGCTTTCTTTTGGTCTTCCTGATCTGCGAAGGACTGCCAAAGCTGCTGAATGCGGATTTTCATATTGACTACGGCATTTTCGGTGTCCTGCTGCCGGTACTGGTCTATCTTGGCACTTCCGAAGGAGAAAAGCTGCTGGGGGCTGCCGTTGGCATGGTGCTTGTGGCCCTGTCCTTTGGCGGTGCGCAGTGGTATTCTCTGCTGGCACTGCCGCTGCTTGCCTGCTATCGCGGTCAGCGGGGTACTTTAAAACTCAAATATTTGTTTTACATCTATTATCCCCTGCACCTTGTGGTGATCTGGGGGATCGGAATATTTCTGAACGGAAACTGATGCTATGGAAATAATCAAACCGAATTATTACGACGATTTTTCCTGCCTTGCAGGACGCTGCCCCGCCACCTGCTGTGCCGGGTGGGAAGTGGTGATCGATGAAAAAGCACTGGCATACTACGATAGCTTAGAGGGGAACATCGGCGATCTGATCCGGAGTGCCATGGTAGAGATCGACGGTGACATCTGCTTTGGCCTGAACGAGGGCAACTGCCGCATGCTGCGGAGGGACGGTCTTTGCCAGATCCAGAAGGAACTGGGACATGACGCCCTTTGTAAAACCTGCGCCCTGTTCCCCCGTTTTATCACAGAGGTGGGGTTTCGCAGGGAGATCGGTATTTCCCTGTCCTGCCCGGAAGCTGCACGGCTAATCCTGACGGCAAAGGAGTCCTTTGCCCTGCACCGTGAGTTGACTGACGAACCCTTGACCGCCCTGCATGAGATTTCTCCCGCAAGGATCATGCTGACCCGCACCCTCTGTGCCGATGCGCTGAAGCTGGCGCAGGATGACACCCTATCCTTCCCCGGCAGATGCCATGCCGTGGCAGTCCTGGCTGCCGCAGGCAAAAACGCTGCCGCGGGACCCGCCACCCACGGCGGTCTTGATCGGTTCCGCAAAGCGCTGCACCATGCAATTTCCCGTCTGGAACCTTTGCAGCCGGAATTTCAGCAGCGGCTCCTTCACAGCCTGACTCTTCCGATGGACAATGCTTCATGGGATGCACCCCTGTCGGATTGCCCCATACTGTGGCTGCAGCTTCTGAGCTACGGCATCTACAAATACATCCCCCGTGCCATGTTTGATGGAAAAATCTGGCCCGCTGCGGTGTTTGCCCTCATGCTGCCCCTGCTGCTGCGGCAGCTGATCCGGGCAGAAGGGGTGCAGAATGTGGACGATCTCCTTCGCCTTGCCTGGAGCCTCTCCCGGGAACTGGAGCACTCGGAGGATAACATGGCAAGCCTTTGGCAGGCCTTCTCCCGCCGGGAATTCCGTCCCGCCGTCATCCAGGCGGTCTTTCTTGCAATGTAATAGCTACCAACAAATGCCCCCCTGTTGGCAGGATATCCTGCCAACAGGGGGCTTTGCTGTAACAATGATTTCTATAGGTAATTCTTGATCAAAGGGATCTTTTTCAACACGGCAGTCACAGCAAATCCCGCCGCGAATACACACAGTTCAAGCACAACAACGGCCAAGAGGGGATGGATCATCGAGTAGAGCTTCAAATAGTAGGGGGTCAATACCGCGATGATCAGTTCCGACATCAGGACAATTCCAAAGGCACAGGAGCCGCTCCATGAGAGCAGGCGGCTCATTTTGGGGCCAAAATTCAAAAATGTCGCCAGATAGAAAACGCAGACCGCCTCCGCCACAATCGGCAGGAGGGTTTGGTTATTAAAGAACAGGTAAGATGTGCTTGCTTTTTGGTATTCAAAATAAGTTGCTGTAATGTTGAACCCCAGCATGAGAACGAATACTGCCAGCGCAAGATATGCACCTAATTTTGTTTTTTTCACGCCAAAGCGCGCAAAATACTGCCCAAGGAAGAAAAGCAAAAGATAGCCGCCGAACAAGGGCAGATACAAATGCGGATTCAAAGCAAAATGTCCCGAATAGTGCTGGGCAATGGGCAGGATCCCAACAACGATAACGGAAATCACGAAAAAGATATGATAATCTTTTTTCTTCATAAGCCGCGCCATTTTTTGCAGATATGGCAGCATAATGAAGATGCCCAAAAATACATACAAGAACCACAACGCGGGGGAAGGTGCTGCCTTGAACACAGAAAGGATGCTGACAGCAAGCGCCCCGAAACCGGCCTTGTTTACAAATACCGTTTTATATACCCCATAAACAACGGCACAAGCCAGAAGTGCCACCAAAAGCCGACCAATTCTGCCAAGCACCCTCCTCCAGTTTTCCACCTGATTCAGGAACAGATATCCCGCAACCATAAAGAAGAGCGGTTCCGCGATCTTCGCAACAAAGTAATACGCCAGAGAAATATACCAGCGCTTGAGGTCCGGCGATGTGCCAAGAAAGATCCCGCTGACCGTACAGTGTACGATCACAAAGAAACCGGCAACAGTCAGCAAAAAGTTCAGAAAATCCTTTTGTCTTCCATCCTTTTCAATGCATTCACCTGCAGCAAACGGAGAAAGGTCAAAATACTTCCCCCATCTTACCTTCCGTTTACCCAGCAGAAGATGTATGCCGGCAATGGTTTGAACGGCAATCATGATGTAGATGGGGTACAGAAGCACGATGCGATCAGACAGGTCATCCTGACGGACCAGTCTAATCGCGGCAACCGTACAGCAGGCAGCCAGCAAGGAAATCGCTCCGCAGGCATCGGGGCGGTATTGAATCACCCCAAGGCAATGCAGCAGGGCAAGATTGAACGCAAGCGCCGTCAGCACAGCGGGCAAGATCATCCGGACATCGTAAAAAAAGCCGAAAAAGTTTCGATAGTCGATACCAAACGACCAATGATATTGCCAGCAATACCTCACAAACATCAGCGAAAATGCGCCCGCAAGAAGCAGGGCATAAATGCCCATCAGCACTTTGGGGAAGGGATTGCCCCCTCCGTCCTTTGGAACCTTCCTCCGGATGCAGAAGGCCATCACCGTTGCCGCGACCATAGCGCCGAAAAGGACATAGCTGAACAGCGATTGGTTGGCAATCGTAAACACGATACTGAACGGAAGCTTCAAAAGCTCAAGCACCACCGCCATTTCCAGCATAACGGCAACGATCGTGATACCTTTATAGGAGGGCGAAAGGAAAAACCAAAACAGCGCAGGCAGGCAAAGTCCTGTAACAAAGCAAGCCAGCAAGGAAAGATAATCGTTTGATGTCAAATTGATGTAGATCGGATCATATTCTCCCAAATATGTGGTTTGCCGAATGACACTCAGGATCAGCATCAGGGCAAATATAAGTACCGTCAGAATGCAAAGCACCAGTGTAGGTGCTTTCAGTTTCTTTTTCCATTCCATTACATTCTCTCCTTTCATACCGTATTACCGCAGCAATCAAAACAGATTGTATGGATCATATGACTTCCCAAATTCCAGAATGTTGTCGTACTGCTCTTCCGAATAGACATAAACGATCTTTACATTCTCCACATTCTGATCCGTTGGGACCGTATAAATATGGCATGCCGAATCCACAGCGGAAGAGGTGGATTCATCGTGAATATACAGCTTCGCCGTGGAGCCTTCATAGGTCACGCCGTAGAATTCCTGTACATAATAGTATTCATCGGTATAAAAACTGCGGACAATATAGTTTAGTTCCGGGTCAGTAAATTCCTGTGTAAGCTGCCATTCCTCGCAAAAAGCAGCATATTCCTCATAATCCATTACCCGCAAACCTTTGATTTCATTCAAGTCCTCCCCGGTGTATTTCTTTCCATCCAGATCGGCTGCCAACTGCCAATCGTACAGAACCGTGCCGTCCGGCTGGTAATACGGAACCTCGAATTCAATCATCTTCTGCGCAAAATATCTTTCCGTACCATCCGGTTGCGTGAAGCAATGCCAATCATAGTTTACCTTCTGGATATCGTATTCTCCCGAATACTCCTCTTTGGCAACATGGTAGTCACGCCCGCGGTAATGCTTCAGGACGACCGTGGTACCGTTCACCGGCTTCTCCATTCCAGCCCGCTCTAATTCCACCGTCCGGTAGAGCCGGGCAGCGCCTACACTCAAGGACAGCACAAGAACGGTAGCAATCGTAACCAACATGATCTTGGTTTTTGTTTTCATGGTCCCCTCTCCTTTCATGATCCATCGGCTGGTCAGGCCGAGTTCTCCAAAAAATTCCTCTCACTTATATAACGATTGAGAAGGCAAAAATGTTGTATGCTTGGAAAAAATTTTTTACCTCCCTCTATTTGGAAGTATACTACGATCGTTTATCTAATGTCAATGCAAGCTGTCGTGATATTTCATAAATTTTATGAATGATTTGTAAATTTTATATGCATTATGCCCATTCAAAAAGTATATAACAAACGGCAGCAGACTTTTCAATCTGCTGCCGTGATATGATTAAAATGTAGCAACTTCCTGCTTGGGTGCCTGAGCGGGTTCTACTGTGACGGCGGTGAGGATGGGGCCGGTGCCGCGGTAGAGGGAGTGGAATTTGATGTTGATCTTTGCGGTGACGGTGACCCAATCCCGGGCGTTGAGCAGGGAGGCGCCGATGAACTTGCAGGGGAAGCCCATAAACTGGATGTCTGCCTCGCAGCAGGTCATCACAAAGCGGCCGGGGGCGAACATTCCGTCCCGATCCTTGCGGAGCTTTGCCACCTGACCCTTGAAACGCACCGTTTTTTTGTCATATTTCTTCGGCTCTTCGGTGATGTCCCGATACCACAGGGCATAATCATCGTCGCCGATCTCAATGACCGGTGCTTCTAAGTCAAAGGGCAGCGGATCTTCGATCTCGTCAAAGGTGGTGGTGCCGTCGGTGAAATCATAGACGATATCGATGCGGCGGTTGACCGCTCTGGCCAGCTTGTGGAAGGGCATCACATCCGCAGTCTTTTCCATACGGTTGAATACCACCATCTCGGCACCTGAGAGCTTATCCACCACCAATTCGCGCATATTGGCATTGTAGGAGAGGATCGTCCGGCTGTCGGCAAACATGACCTCCTGGGCGATCTG
Organism: Oscillospiraceae bacterium; assembly: GCA_015067585.1. Lineage (GTDB taxonomy): Bacteria > Bacillota > Clostridia > Oscillospirales > Oscillospiraceae > SVMC01. Next base: position 25,556 of record SVMC01000016.1, on the reverse strand, counting down.
CCACTCCATGGGCATCTTGTTGAAGAATTCGCCGGCGAGCTGCATTCCGTTCAGCTCCACCACGATGCGCTGGGCATGGTGCTTCTTCTGCAGGGCTGCCAGCTCCTCCGTGGTGATGGCGGCATGATCGATCGGCTCAAAATAGACGCACTTGTGGGGATAGGTGGAGAAATCATACTCCTCTTCCCCATCCTCGCACACCAAAAGCAGGGTCCGCTCGCCGGAATTGAACCGGGGATCCTCTAAGGTCTGCTGAATAAAAAGGGTCTTACCCGACTCCAAAAAGCCGGTAAATGCATAGACAGGAATCGGCATCTTTCTGCCTCCTTATACGCCGAAGAGGCGCTTGATGGCATCCTCACGGAGCTTTGCGCCGATGACGCACAGGCGGCCGGTGACCGCTGCGCTGCCGCTTCGCACATCCACCTCGCCGGGCACATGGTCAAAGTGGATCCAGCTGCCGTCCTGACCTGCCACGATGCCCTTGGCCCGCAGCACCATGCCGTAGGCTTCCGCATCATCGATGGCGCGAAGGATCCCGGTGATCTGTTCCGTGGTAAAGGTCTTTGCCGTCTCCACGCCCCAGCTCATGAAAGCCTCGTCGGCATCATGGCCGTGATGATGGTGATGATGGTGGTGGTGACCGTGTTCGTGGTGGTGGTGTTCATGCTCATGCTCACAGGGCTCATCATGACCGTGGTGATGATGGCAGTGGGGGCATTCTTCCTCATCTTCATGATGATGGTGATGCTCATGCTCGTGATGATGCTCATGATGGTGCTCATGTTCATGGTGATGTTCGTGTTCACAAGGTTCATCATGGCCGTGGTGGTGATGGCAGCAGGGGCACTCTTCCTCTTCCTCATGATGATGGTGGTGATGTGTATCGGCTTCCAGTGCCGCAAGCTCCTGTGCCAGAGTCTGGGTCTGCTCCATGGCGTCACGAAGCTGCCGGCCGGTGAGCTGATCCCAGGGAGTGGTTACGATGGTGGCCTTTTCGTTCTTCTCCCGCAGGAGGGCAATGGCCTTCTCCAGCTTGTCCTGGGAGATGGCGTCGGTACGGCTCAGCACGATGCAGGAAGCGGTTTCGATCTGGTTGTTATAGAATTCGCCGAAGTTCTTCATGTAGAGCTTGACCTTGTTGGCATCTGCCACGGTGGTAAAGCTGCCAAGGCGCACATCCTCGCACTCCACCTGACGGGCGGCGGCGATAACATCGGATAGCTTGCCCACGCCGGTGGGTTCAATGAGGATGCGGTCGGGATGGTAGGTATCGATGAGCTGACGCAGAGCCTGTCCGAAGTCGCCCACCAGAGAGCAGCAGATGCAGCCGGAGTTCATCTCCGTGATCTCAATGCCCGCGTCTTTGAGGAAATCGCCATCAATGCCGATCTCGCCAAATTCATTTTCGATCAGAGCCAGACGCTCACCGGGATGGGCCTCTGCAATCATTTTTTTGATCAGCGTGGTCTTACCCGCGCCTAAAAAGCCGGAATAAATATCAATAACAGTCAATTTGAAACACCTTCTATATAAAATTCTGGGATATGATAACACATTTGGGAGAAAACCGCAAGTATTGTACCCAATTTCCGCCCATATCAAAACAGCATCAGCGGCCCCGTTGATCAGGGCCGCTGAACCTATGCAAATCTGATCTTACTTGTTGAAAATCGAGAAGATCGCGTCGATGTCGTCAATGTCCTCTTCGGGAAGCGCGGCAGCGGGAGCGCTGGTGACAGCACGCTCGGAAACCACGGTAAAGGCGCCTTCCTTAGGTGCGGGAGGAGCCTGATGCTCGCCGAAGCCGGTGGCGATGACGGTGACTCGCATCACATCTTCATAGCTGTCATCAAAAGCAGCACCGAAGATGATGTTGGCTTCAGGATTGGCAGCTTCCATAACGATGTTGGCTGCGGTTTCTACATCATCCAGGCCCATGTCGGATGCGCCGGTGACATTGATGAGGACGCCGGTAGCACCGTTGATGGAGGTCTCCAGCAGCGGGGAAGCAACTGCAGTCTGGGCAGCAATTTCCGCCTTGTCACGGCCGGAAGCGGTGCCGACACCCATGTGCGCGCGGCCTGCATCCTTCATGACGGAGGATACATCGGCGAAGTCCAGGTTGATGATGACCTTATCGGAATAGCTGACCAGCTGGGAGATGGAAGAAACAGCCTGCTTCAGAACATCATCGGCAATGCCGAAGGCATTGGCAAAGGTGATCTTCTGGTCGGTGACATACTTCAGGCGGTCATTGGGGATGATGATCAGGGAGTCGACCTTATCGGACAGGGCAGCGATGCCGGCTTCTGCCTGACGCATACGGTTGGCGCCTTCAAAGCGGAAGGGCTTGGTGACAACACCAACGGTGAGAACGCCTGCCTCATGGGCAAGGTCAGCAATGATGGGAGCTGCGCCGGTGCCGGTGCCGCCGCCCATGCCTGCGGTGATGAAGACCATGTCCGCACCCTCGAGCACCTTTGCGATGGCAGCGCGGGATTCTTCCGCGGACTTCTTGCCGGTGTCAGGCTTGGAGCCTGCGCCCATGCCGCCCGTCAGCTTTTCGCCGATCTGCAGCTTGTTGGGGCACTTGGACTTGTTGAGGTCCTGCTTGTCGGTATTGACAGCAATGAACTCAACACCGTCGATGCCGCTGTCGATCATTCTATTGACTACATTATTACCGGCGCCGCCAACACCGATGACTTTAATATTAACAACTTTATCTGCGAAAATCTCGGACATATGATCTCCTCCTATGTATCTTAAATGCCGTAAATTCTATTATCTTCTAAAAACCCCGGAATTTGCCTGGGGATATGATGCGCACATTTATACTTTTTTATTCTACCTTGAAAATCCAATTTGGTCAATAGAAATTCTGCGTGAATTGTAAACTTTTTATATGATTTTAATTCGTCCATGGAATGAAGGTCGCTTTTTTTGCTTCCTCAAAGGTCAGATCCAGCACACCGCTCTGATAGCTGTCCAACTTTGAGATGGCAGCCAGCATATACTCAAGCTTGTAGGATAGCTCTGAGGTATCTCCCAGCTTTACCTGATACTGGGTGCCGTACCAGATCTGAATGTCATAATTGGATGTGACATCCACGGTGGTAATAGAGCGGATATCGTCGGAAGCTTCCAGCTGCTGCACAATCTGCAGGGCTGTGCTCATCCGCTGCGCCGCGCTTGCCTCCGGCGGGGTTTCCATTTCCGCTTCGCCGTCGGTCTGTTCTTCGCTCTCCTCCCCTTCCGGGTTCTCGGGTTCCGGAGTTTCCATGGCCTGCACATCTTCTCCCGCCACGGCGTTTTCAATGCGAACGCCCGTGATGGTCAGATATTCCGAGGCTTCCTTTGCGGTGATCTGCTCCACAAGGCGGCCGCCGGAATTGATAAGCCAGTAGCTGCCGTCGTCCGCAGCCACAGCATAGACACTTTCCAGTTCCACCACTTCCACCTTCACCGTATCCGGCATACTGACGCCCACACGCACATCATCGATGTATGGAAGCTGTGCCTTGATCCTGCCGGCCACCGCAGTCTTGTTCACCAGCAGCAGGGCGCTGCCCTCGCTGACTCCCGCAGCCTCCCGGATCTCGTTCGCGCTGTACAGAGAGTTGCCCACCACAGATACATCCCGCACCCGCAGGAAGGCCATCAGACTCAGCACCAGCAGGACACCTGCCAGCAGGCTCAGCACAAAGGAGCGGACAAATTTCCGTCCAAAGATCTTGCCGAAGGCCACTTTCCGGCGTGCCTTGGTTTTTTTCCGTTTTTTCTGAAGCGGCTTTTTTCCCTTTGCTGCCACCTTTTTCCGGGGTGCCGGGGGCTTCTTCTGCCCTGACCGGCGGCGGGTCGGGGCAGATGTGCCGCCCCGTGAAGCGCCCTCCGGTCTCCGACCGGCAGGCCGGTCTGTAACTTCGTGATTCATATGTTATCCTCCGTTATCCCTCCTGCAGGCAGATCCTTGCGCCCAAACCGGAGAGCTTCTGGCAGAGACCGTCATAGCCTCTGAATATGTGCTTTGTTTCTCGGATCTGGCTCATGCCCTCCGCACCGAGGGCAGCGATCACCATGGCTGCCCCGCCCCGAAGGTCTGTGGCTGCCACATCCGCCCCATGCAGTCGCCGGACACCGGTGATGACGGCCGTTTGCCCCAGAACATCAATGTTCGCTCCCATATCCCGAAGGGCTTTCACATGGCGGAACCGATGTTCAAACACGGTCTCTTCAAGACAGGATATTCCCTGTGCCCGCAACAGCGCTGCCATCATGGGTGCCTGCGCATCCGTGGGGAAGCCGGGATAAGGACCGGTACGCAGCGCCTTTACAGCACGCGTTGCACGGCATTTCGCTTCAATCCTGTTTTGTTCTACTCTGAGGCGAACGCCTGCCTCCCGCAGGGCATCCAATACCGGCAGCAGATACTTTGCCTCTGCACCTTCCAGGCAGATCTTCCCTCCGCAGGCCGCAAGGGCACATAAGTAAGTGGCCGTCTCAATACGGTCGGGCATCACGGAGAAAACCGTATCCTGTCCCGGCGTTCCGGGCGTCAGATGAATTTCGCCTGTGCCTTCTCCCCACACCTTTGCGCCTGCGGCACGCAGGAACTGGGCAAGGGAAACCACTTCCGGTTCCTTCGCCGCATTGAGGACGGTAACCCCTTCTTTGCAGCCTAAAGCTGCCAACAGGATATTCTCCGTTGCGCCCACACTGGGGAAGGGAAGCACGATGGTACCACCCTGCAGGCGCATTGCGGTGCAGCGTACCTCCTCGCCCTGCAGTTCCACCTCCGCACCAAGCTGCCTCATGGCCTTCAGGTGAAGGTCGATGGGCCTTGCGCCGATGCAGCAGCCGCCGGGCAGCCACAGCTTTGCCCGGGAGCAGCGGGCAAGCAGCGCCCCTAAAAAAATCACCGACGAACGAAGACGGCGCATCTTTTCCCGTGGGATCCGGGCGCAATTAACGCTCCTGCTGTCCACCTCAATGGCATCTCCATCCCAGCGCACCCGACAGCCGAGATGGCTTAAAATATCCAGTGTCGCGTCCACATCCGTCAGATGTGGGCAATGCTCCAGACGGTAGCATCCGCTTTGCGCCACGCAGGCTGCCAGCAGGGGCAGCACCGCGTTTTTCGCGCCGCTGATCACAACGCTGCCCTGCAGCGGCCGTCCTCCATGGATCCTCAGAATCCCCACCATACATCCCTCCGCATCCTCCGGGGAGCCAAAGTTTCCCCATCCTATGCGTCAACGGATGTTAAGGTGCGGCCAATTCCTGCAGCATTCGGTAAATTCGTTCCGTGGAATCCAGAACAGCCATGCTTCTCAGTGCCCGGCGCATTGCTTGCAGCCGCTCGGGATCGGAGAGCAGCTCTTCTGCCCGGGCATAGAGCATATCTCCGTCGCATTCCGCTTCACGGATGACCATGGCGGCATCCCGGCGCTCGAGTAACCGGGCATTTTTTTCCTGATGATTATCCGTCACATTGGGTGACGGCACGATGATGGCAGGCACGGCACTGGCTGCCACCTCATTCAAGGTGGAGGCACCGGCACGGCAGATCACAAGGTCTGCCGCCGCCATCAGGGTGGGCATATTGTAAATATATTCGCGCATATCGATGTTGGGATGCTCTTTCAGCTCCACGCCCAACTCTTTTACAAGATCCGGCATCCAACGCCAACCGTAGGAACCGGTGGCATGGATGTGATGGAAGGCATCCGTTTCGCTTTCCAGCTGGATAAAGCGCGCAATTTTCTTGTTCATTTCCCGGGCGCCGAGGCTGCCCCAGCAGGACACGATCAGCTTCCGGTCTTCGGGAATACCAAGCTCCCGCCGTGCGTCCTCACGCTTCGTGTAAATGAATGCCTCACTGACAGGCATTCCCACAGCATAGACCTTTTCCGGGTTCTTGTACTGTGCCCGGGATTCTTCAAAGCAGACTAAAATGCGGTCCACATGGTTCATCACCATCCGGGTGGCAAGACCCGGTACCGCGTTGGATTCGTGCACCGCGGTGGGGATCTTCAGCTTTGCGCCCTGACGCAGGGCAGGAAAGCTGGCATAGCCGCCGGTGCCAAGGATCACATCGGGTTTAAATTCCTTCAAAACGGCGCTGACCTTGCGCAATGCGCCGTAAATATCCACGGCGGTGGTCAGATTGTGCCAGATCCCCTTGGGGGTCAGGCGGCGCTGGAAGCTGGAAATTTTGATGGTTTCCAGACGGAAGCCTTCCCGGGGCACCAAAGTCTTTTCCATGCCCTCTTCCGCGCCAATGAATAGTATTTCGCAATCCGGCTGGCGTTCCCGCAGCATTTTTGCCACGGCCAGTGCAGGATTGATATGTCCGCCGGTTCCTCCACAGGTGAAAACTACCCTCATCGCTTCTGGCCTCCTGCCGATTTTTTATGCTTGATTTTTCGCTTTGTGTTGATTTGATTGGTATTCTGTCGGGATACACCGAGAATCATGCCCATCTGCGCCAGATTCACCAAAAGAGCCGTGCCGCCATAGGAGAAGAAGGGCAGTGAAATACCGGTGGAGGGCAGAAGATTCGACACAACGCCGATGTTCAAAAACACCTGCAACCCTAAAAGGGTGACGAGACCCGCCACGAGCAAAGCACCAAAGCGGTCACGGGCATGCATGGAGATCCAGTAGCCCCGGAGCACCAGAAGCAGGAACAGCAGCACGATCAGAAACGCGCCGATAAAGCCAAGCTCCTCGCAGACAATGGCGAAAATATAGTCATTGTGTTCCTCCGGCAGGTACAGATACTTCTGACGGCTTCTGCCGAAGCCAAGTCCCGTCAAGCCGCCGGAACCGATGGCATACTGGGACTGAATGACCTGATAACCCTCATCCCGGGCAAAATCCTCGGGGTGAAGCCAGGCCTTGATACGGTCGCCGGAATAACCCTTGGTGAGAAGGTAGATGCCCACAAGGAGCAGCCCGGCCACAGCCAGAGCGACCAGCCATTTTTTATTCGTGCCGCCCAGGAACATCATCACCGCACCGGTCATGACAATGATGATGGTGGCGGAAAGATGGGGCTCCAGGAACAGCAAAAATGCGATCGTACCTAAGATCAGGACATAGGGGAGCAAACCGTAGCGGAGTTCGTGCATCCGATCCCGCCACATGGACATCATAGCCGCAAAGGACAGCACAACACCCACCTTCGCAACCTCCGAGGGCTGAAAGCTGACGAACCCCAAGTCCAGCCAGCGGGTCGCACCGCCCTCAGATTCACCAATGATGGGCACCAGTATCAGAAAAATAATGGATGCCGCAAGAACGGGGAAGCTTGCCATTCGCCAGACCTGATAGTTGATACGGCTGATGAACCACATGATGGCGAGCCCTGCCGCAGCAAAGCCGCCCTGACGCACAAAGTAATAGGCGGACTTTCCCTCCTCGGAATAGGCTCTGGCATAGCTGGCAGAAAACAGCATGATCACACCGATGACCACCAGCATCACCGTTAGGATCAGGAAAGGCAGGTCCGGCAGACCTCGTTCATCCTGCTCCGGAGTCAGAACCTCCGGGTTTGCATTGAGCTTTGCCATAAACCTCTCCCTTCCCAAAATCGATCAATAACGGGCAGCCATCCCGATCCACGCCAGTATGCACATGGCGCAGGTAACTGCAGTAAAAACTGTAAAGATCTTAATTTCACTCCAGCCGCCCATCTCAAAATGGTGATGGATGGGGGTCATGCGGAAAATGCGCTTGCCGTGGGTCGCCTTAAAATAAAGCACCTGCATAATGACGGAAAGCGTCTCAATGATGTAGATGATGCCCACAAGGAGCAGCACCAGAGGCATATCCAGCGCAAAGGCCATGCCGCACACAGCTGCCCCCAAAAACAGGGAGCCGGTATCACCCATGAACACCTTTGCGGGATAGAAATTGTAGCACAGGAAGCCCGCCAGAGCGCCCAGCAGGCAGGCGGGGAACAGCGCCAGGGTCAGCTTCTGGGCCGCAACGGCACTGACCGCGAAGAAGATCATCACCGGCATGGTGACACCGGTGGCAAGACCGTCCACACCATCCGTCAGATTCACTGCGTTCACGCAGCCCACAATGACGAACATGGCAAAGCCGATGTAGACGATGGGATGGATCTGCCAGGAAACATGGAAGAAGGGGATGTACAGCTCACAGCTCAGGTCGCCCATGCGATAGAGAATGTACAGATATAATGCTCCTGCCGCAAGCTGAAGCAGCAGCTTCTGCAGCGCGGTGAGGCCGAGATTGCGCTTGAACTTTACCTTGAAAAAGTCATCCAGAAAACCAATCAGGCCAAATACCAGAGAGAAGGCAAATACCAGAAGCACTGTCCATGCTCCATCCATCAGGCCCTTCCAGCCAAAGGCAATGCAGGGCAGCAGGCCGATGACGAAAATGATGCCGCCCATGGTAGGAGTACCTGACTTGGAGCTATGCCAGGCGGGGCCGATCTCCCGGATGGACTGGCCTGCCTTCAGGGCACGCAACACCGGAATGATCAGCTTACCGGCAATGGCAGCCACCGCAAAGGAGCAAAGCGCTGCCAGAACGATCAGAACAATCGGAGAATTTAACATATCTTTTGTACCTCCGCGCTTACTTTTCCTGCAGGAAGAGTTCCAGCGCTTTTTCCATCTTCATGCCGCGGCTGCCCTTGAAGAGCAGGGTATCGCCGGGCTTTGCCATTCGCTGCAGGGTTGCTACCAGCTCCTCATGGCTGGTAAACCTTCCCGTCAGCTTGGCATTGATGCCGCCGGTGAGGGCACCCACGATCACATGCTCACTGTGGGGGCCGTAGGCAAAGATCATATCTGCCTTTCCCGCAGCGATCCTGCCAAGACGGTAGTGCTCCGCGATGGAGCAGGCGCCCAGTTCCAGCATATCGCCCAGAACCGCAATGCGTCTGCCGGTCTTATTGTGCTCCGCCAGTACGCCCAGTGCAGCCTGCATGGACTCAGGTCCTGCATTGTAGCAGTCCTCAATGATGGTGAAGCCGCCTTTTTCGTAGATGCTTTGGCGGCTGCCGGTGTTACGGAACCGGGACAGTGCGAACTGTATACGCTCCGGACGGATCTGTTGTACAAGGCCCACAGAAACCGCGGCCAGTGCGTCATATACAATGTGCTGTCCCTCTGCGGGAACAAACACTTCAAATTCCTGTCCAAGGCCGTTGACGGTGAAGTACATACCGCCGTCTGCCTGCACAATCCTGCTGCCGCGAATGTCGCATTCCGGATTGTTGATACCAAAATAAATGAGCTTTCTTCCCAACTTTTCCCGTTGCTCCCACAGAAGGGGTTCATCGCCGTTGAAGATCACCTTACCGTTTGGGGACAGACCTTCAAGGATCTCCATTTTTGCCGTAAGGATGCCCGTTCTGGAGCCAAGGTGCTCAATGTGCATGGTACCAATGTTGTTGATAAGGGCAATATCGGGCCGGGCAATGGAGGCGAGATAGGCAATTTCACGGAAATGGTTCATGCCCATCTCTAAAACTGCCATCTCGCAATCCTTCTGCATTCCCAGAACACTCAGGGGCAGACCGATATTGTTGTTCTTGTTACCCTTGGTGCGGTGGGTGCGGTAGGTAGTTGCTAAAATGTCGGCAACCATTTCCTTGGTGGTGGTTTTGCCCACACTGCCGGTGATGCCCACCACCTGTGCGTTGCTGATGCTGCGGTAGCCTCTGGCCAGCGCGCCCAGTGCCTGCAGGGTATCATCCACAAATACGGTGGGGACATTAGGACTCATCTGCTTGTGGGTCATAACGGCACCCGCACCCTTTTCCAGTGCCTGACGCACAAAAATATGACCGTCAAAGGAGTCACCCAGAAGTGCGACGAACAGCTCGCCCGGCTGAATGCTCCGGCTGTCGGTACTCACGCCCGTGATCTCAAGATTTGCGAATTCCGGTGCCACAGAACCGTCGCACCACTGTGCAGCCTGCTTGAGTGTCAGCATATCAGTTTCCCTCCCGCGCAAGCTCTGCCAGATATTCGGCCACCACTTCGCGCTCATCCAGATGGTATTTTACATGATTGATCTCCTGATAATCCTCGTGGCCCTTACCTGCCAGCACGATGATATCATCTTTGCGTGCATTGGCCATAGCCCAGCGGATCGCTTCAGGACGGTTTTCAATGGTAACATAGGGCGTTGCTGTGCCCTCTACCCCCTTGAGAATGTCCGCAATGATGGCATTGGGGTCTTCCGTGCGGGGATTATCCGAGGTAATGACGGCAAAATCCGCATTGTCTACACCGATCTTACCCATGATGGGCCGCTTGATGGGGTCACGGTCGCCGCCGCAGCCAAAGAGGGCGATGACTCTGCCCTTGCAGAAGCCTCTGACGGTCTGCAGTACATTTTCCAGCGCATCCGGGGTATGGGCATAGTCCGCGATCACAGTATAGTCGGTGCCGGGGGTGGGAATGACCTCCACACGGCCCTTCACACCCTTTGCGCTTTTCAGCGCTTCCGCGATCACAGGAAGGGACAGGCCAAGCTGCAGGGCGCAGCCGATGACGGTCAGGCAGTTGTAGGCGGTAAAACCGCCGGGAATGCCAAGGCTTACCGGGCAGGTCTCCCCCTGATAGCAGACATTTAGCTCAATATGGTCGGCGAACTGCCGCACATTTTTAGCGGTCAGCTCCGCATCGCCTGCAATACCGTAGCTCATAACGGGGCAAAGGGCATCTTTTGTCATGGCATCGGCCCAGGCATCGTCCACATTCACAACACCCCGGTCACAGTGGCAGAACAAGAGCGCCTTCGCCTGTGCGTATTCTTCCATGGTCTTGTGGAAATCCAGATGATCCTCCGTGAGGTTGGTAAAGGCACCCACGGAAAACTGTACACCACCCACCCGTTCCAGCACTAAGGCATGGGAGGAGACTTCCATGATAGCATGGGTGCAGCCGGCATCCCGCATCTGGGCAAACAGCTGCTGCAGTTCAAAGCTCTCGGGGGTGGTGCGCTCGGTATGAAGCACTTCCTCGCCGATCATGTTCTGGATGGTGCCGATGAGACCCACCTTTGCGCCAATGGCCTGCTCCAGCACACTTTTCAAAAGATAAGTGGTGGTGGTCTTGCCGTTGGTGCCGGTGACGCCGATGATCTTCATATCTTTCGCCGGATGGCCGAACCAGTTGGCACCCAGCTGTGCCAGCGCCAGCCGGGCAGATTCCACCTGTACATAGCTGCAGGGGATTTCCGGTACCCGCTCGCAGAGCACCACAGCCGCGCCCTTTTCCAGTGCTGCGGGGATAAACCGATGGCCATCCACTGCAAAGCCGGAAATGGCCACAAAGAGCCGGCCCGCTTCGCACCGGCGGGAGTCATAACACACCCCGGTAATTTCCGTATTCAGATCCGCATTGCAGGAAACCACTGCAATGCCCTTTAATAATTGTTCAAGCCGCATGGAGAAGTTCTCCTTCCGTATCATTTGTATGGGATCAGTCACCTGCCGAGGCGTCGGTCAGTTCCACGGTAATGGTGGTGCCCCGCTCCACCTGGGTACCTGCGGGAATGCTCTGAGCGCTGACGGTGACAAAGTCGGACTGACTTGTGGAACCCCGCATCAGCAGATACAATCCTCCGGTGTTACTAATTGTAATATTTGCTTCGTATTGTGTCAAGCCGATCAAGGAGGGAACTGTCACCAAATCCGTAGGCTTTTCTTCCCCAAGGTAGATCATGACCGTGGCATTGCCCGGCACCTCCGAACCGGAGTACGGGATCTGATCGGTGACCGTATCGCCTTCGCCCACAAACTTTGCCTGCAGATGATTTTCTGCCAGAGACTTTTCCGCCTCTTCCCGGCTCAGGGCCACCACATTGGGCATAGTCATACTCACAAGATGGATATCGTCCTCGCTGTAATGGGGTGTGACACCCATATAAGAAAGGGTATCGGTAAACACATCACGCACCACCGGCGCTGCCATGACACCGCCGGAAATATAGTAGCCCGTGGCAGTGGAAGGGGTATCCAGCGCCACCAGCACGATGTACTGGGGATCATCAATGGGGGCAACGCCTACAAACGAGACGATCTTATCATCCACTAAATTGCCCTTTTCATCCCGCACATCCATCTTTTCCGAGGTACCGGTCTTACCGCCGATGGCATAGCCTACCACCTGAGCATTGCTTGCGGTACCATCGGTGACAACGCTTTCCATCAGCTCGCACATGGTGCGGGAGGTTTCCTCACTAATGGCCTGCCGCAGCACATGGGGTTCATTCTTCACCGCCACATTGCCGTCAGAGTCCAGCACCTCGCTGACGATATAGGGTTCCATCACATAGCCGCCGTTGACCACCGCGGCAATGGCCCGCACCAGCTGAATGGGGGTGACTTTGAAGGTCTGACCGAAGGCGGCAGAGGTCAGGGATGCATAGGTTTCGGGATTTGCGATGTCCTCCCGGGAGAAGAAATAGCCGCTGGCTTCGCCGGGAAGGTCGATGCCGGTGGGCTCCAGAAGGCCAAAGGCCTTCACATAATCGTAGAGCTTGTCGCCGCCCAGGGCGATGCCGATGTTGGCAAAGGCGGGGTTGCAGGAATTCTGCAGGGCCTGCGCGGTACTCTGGCTGCCGTGACCGGTAGCCTTCCAGCAGTGGAGGATGTCATCACGCTTTTCGATCTTGGCCGTACCGCCGCAGTACCAGGTATCTTCCAGACTCACTGCCTTTTCCTCCAGGGCGGAGGCCAGGGTGATGGTCTTGAAGGTGGAACCAGGCTCGTAGCCGTCGGATACGGTGCGGTTGCGCCACTGCTTCAGGCGGGCTTCTGCCATCTTTGTATTGTACTCATCGATCAGCTTCTCATAAAGGGCCGCATAGCCCTCCGGGGTGGTGGGCAGGACTTCATCCTCCTCCACCAAGCCCTCTGCTGCAGGCTGCGTCTTGAGGAAGGTCTCACTCATTTCAGACCTTGACTTTGCCAGCATGGCATTTGCGTAGAGTTCTTCCAGTTCCTCCAGCTTTACTGGATCGCCGATCTCAAGATAGTTGTTGGGATCATAGCCGCCCATGGTGGACATAGCCTTGATTTCGCCCGTGTTCACATCCATCACGATGCCAAATGCACCGTTTTGAACATCATATTTCTCGATGGCAGACTGCATATGCTTTTCCAGATAAAACTGCACCGTATTATCAATGGTCAGCACCAAATCGTTGCCGTCGGAAGCTTCATAATATTTTTCATAGGTATAGAGCATCTCGGAGCCATGGTTGCCTCTCGTCATCACCACAGCACCTGCCGTGCCCTTGAGCTGCTCGTCATAGCCCGCTTCAAGGCCCTCAGCGCCGATGTTCTCGGCGTTGGTAAAGCCGATGACCTGAGAAGCTAAGGTGGTGTAGGGGTAAGTACGCTGGCTGTCCGTTTCCAGATGGACGCCACTGAGATCATTCTCGCTGATAAAGGCCCGTACCTCGTCCGCAAGGTCTTCCGGAATCTTGCGCTTGATGACCTCATACATACGGTCGGTATTGGCGGCTTTTTCCTTGATGAAATCCTCTTCCACATCCAGAAGCCGGGACAGACCTGATGCGATCAGATCCACATCCTCTTCCTCCCGGGCAATGGCCTCAGGGTCAAGGAACACATTCTCCACCGTCACCGATGTGGCCAGCACATTCATATTGCAGTCGTAAATATCGCCGCGATCCGCAGTAACGGAGGTGCTGCGGGTCTGATTCTCAATGGCTTCCTTCTCATAATAGTCATGCTGAATCACCATCAGATAGAAGAGTCTTCCGCCCAGCACCAAAAACATCAGACTCAGAACGATACAGGTGAACAGGGTCCTGCGAAGGTAGGGCCGGTTGGAGGTCTCCTTTGGTTTTGGTGCCTTCGCTTGCCGGATGGGCAGGGGTATGATATTGTTTTTGCGTTTTTTCATTCCATCACCTATAACTGCAAACATGGGCGGAGAAGGTTTCACCGCCCATGAATCATAGCATCCATCACTGCGCGGGCCAAAGTGTCGTGACAGCCGCGGTCGATAGTATCATATTCGTAATTAACCAAAGTATTCCATCAGTGTATGAACGCTGCGGTCAATGGCGGCCCATGCGGTCTCCAGTACAGTTTCCTCTCCGCCATCGGAGATCACCGCTCTGTCCACACCCTGAAGGGTCAGATACACCGTCTGACGGCTGTTGGGCAGGGTCATACCCAGTGCTTCTGCCTGCTCTTTGATCACATCCAGATCGATCTTGCTTTCCAGAGTGGCCTCAAGGCGCTCCTGATAGGCCTGTGCTTCGCTGAGCTGATCCTGTAGTTCGCTGACCATGGCAGTCTCTTCAAAAAGCTGCACATAGCCGCACAGCACGAAAATCAGCATAAAAGCCGCTGCGATCATGCCCACGATTCCCAGAGGTGCAATACTCAGCTTTGCCTTGGGGCGGGGCTTGGGACGCTCACGGCGACGGCGCTCCGGCTCTTTCAGCCGGCGGGCTGCGTTGCCGGATTCCATCTCCCGGGTGGGAAGACGATAAATATCGTAGGCTGCCGCACCATTGGTCTGATAGCTCTGTCCACCACTGCGGCGGGATGTTCTATTTCTATCCTGCGCCATGGTCTGCCATGCTCCTTTCCCTTGAGATTACAGTTTCTGTGCCACACGAAGCTTTGCGCTTCTGGCACGGGGATTGCGATCCAGCTCTTCTTTACCGGAAACGACGGGTTTTCTTGTCAGATTCTTAATCTGAGGCTTTTTGCCGCAGACACATACCGGGAATTCCGGAGGACATACACAGCCCTTTGCCGCCTCCTGCATGGCATTCTTCACAATGCGGTCTTCCAGAGAATGGAAGGTAATCACCGCAAGCCGTCCGCCTGGGTTGAGCCGCGGGATGGCGGAGTGCATCATATCGCTGACACTTGCCAGTTCATCATTCACCGCAATGCGGATGGCCTGGAAACTGCGCTTGGCAGGATGCTGCTTCTCCCGCAGAGCCTGCGGGGGCATTGCGCTTCGGATCACATCCACCAGCTCCAGGGTGGACTCAATGGGCTTCTCCCCTCTTCTGCGCTCAATGGCGGCGGCGATCAGCGGGGCATAGCGCTCTTCGCCAAATTCAAACAGGATGCGCCGCAGCTCTTCTCTGGGCCAGGTGTTTACCACATCATAGGCAGAGAGGTTGTCCTCGGCATTCATGCGCATATCCAAAGGCGCATCCGTCATATAGGAAAATCCACGGGAACCGTCGTCCAGCTGGGGAGAGGAAACGCCAAGATCAAAGAGCATTCCGTCCACCTTATCGATTTGAAGATCCCGCAAAATGGCATCCAGTTCACGGAAATTGGAATGTACCAGAGTCACCCGATCCATATAGGGTGCCAGCCGCTCCTTTGCCGCATTCAGGGCAACGGGATCGCGGTCCACGCCGATCAAGCGGCCGGTGGTCAGGCGCTTTACGATTTCCGAAGAATGCCCGGCGCCGCCCAAGGTTCCATCGAGATAGATGCCGTCGGGACGGATATCCAGCGCCTCAATGCATTCGTCCAGCAGAACAGAAACATGATGAAATTCCATCAGAACCCTAACTCCTTCATTGCGGCAAGCAGATTTTCAGGCTTGAGCTGTTCCCGCTCAAGGGCATCATAGGCTTCCGCATCCCAGATCTCGGCATGGGAGCCCTGACCGATGAACACCACATTCTGCGTAATATTGGCAAAGGCGCGCAGCTCTGTGGGCAGGAGGAAACGACCCTGCTTATCCGGCTCGCACTTTACCACATTGGCAAGCAAAAAACGAAGAGAGCCATACTGATGCAGGGGGACCGCATTGGCTTTTTCCATGAAGGCGTCCCAACTGCTCTGGGTGTATACCGTGAGGCAGTTCTGTGAACCAAGGGTCACATAAAAGGCTTCGCCCAACTCCTCACGCAGCTTGGCAGGAACGAACAGGCGACCCTTCGGGTCGACACAATGTCGGTATTTTCCGTACATAACTCGTTCCTCCCTCCAATTTACTCATATTTCTTCCCTTTTGCTCCACTTCGCTCTATTAGTATACCCCTTCCCATTCAAAATTGCAATAGCCAATGCCATACTTTTTTTCGATTTCTTTCGGGAATTTTCCTGAAAAACCTCCATAATCCCAATTTCCAAACATCTGTTCGGCTTAAACTAAAAAAAGCGCCCCTGTGCTTTCCTTAAGGGTGCGCACAGGGGTGAATCTCAGTTTTGTTCCGTAGGTTTTTTTCTAACCGTGCTGCAGATATCGCACAGGGTATCTGCCACTTCCATGTGGAACTGCCGCTGCTGGGTCAGGTCGCCGAGAGACACCATACCCACGATCTTTCCGTCATGCTCCACAGGCAGACGGCGGATCTGCTCCCTCGCCATACGGTCGGAAGCCACCGCCGCCGGATCTCCCGGGCCGACGGAAACCACCCGCCGGGTCATTACCTGCCGTACCGTAAGTTCCGAGGGGTCTTCCCCCGCTGCCACGCAGCGCAGCACGATATCCCGATCCGTCAGCATTCCCCGCAGGGTACCGTCCCGGGAGCATACCGCAAGGGAACCGATGTTGTGCCGTGCCATCAGGCGGCCCGCCACTGCCACCGTTTCCTCCGGCAGCACGGTGATCACATCCTTTGTCATTACATCCTTGATCTGCATACATTCCTCCTGAAAATCGCCCTGCCGACGATGCCGGCAGGGCGTGTCTGTGAAAAGTATTCCAAAAAGAGAATGTTTTTAAACGGTCACAACGGGTTTATGGGCCATCTTTCCAATGATTTCCCGGATATTCACCGTTTCCTCCCGGGTGACACGGCTCCAGTCAAACTTCCGTGCCAGCTCCTGCGGGGTGCAGGGCACAGGCTCATCCAAAAGGCCTGCAGCGCAGGCCAGAAGGCCAATGAGTTCTTCGGCAGAATAATGCTCTCTGAGGGCCTGCAGATCCAGATCGCCGTCCCGCTTAGACAATCTGCGGCCATCCGGCGCCACAAGCAACGGCACATGGTAAAACCTCGGCGCATTCAGCCCCAGCAAGCGGTAGAGATAAAGCTGCCTCGGGGTAGAACTTAGAAGATCGCTCCCCCGCACCACCTGGGTGATGCCCATATCCCCATCATCCACCACCACCGCAAGCTGATAGGCATAGACCCCATCAGAGCGGCGGATGATGAAATCGCCGCATTCCTCCTGCAAATTCTCCCGGTAAATGCCCCGCAGACCATCCCGGAAGGAGATCTCCCCTTCCCCGCATTTGAGCCGCCATGCGGGTTTGCGGGTCATGGCAGCACGCTCCGCTTCCGACAAATTCCGGCAGGCTCCGGAATACACTGTCTTCCCGTCGCTTGCATGGGGCGCGGAAGCGGCATGAAGCTGCGCCCGGGTGCAGTAGCAGGGATAAACCAGACCCTTTTCCGCAAGCTGCTCAAAAGCGCTGCGGTACACCGGAGTCCTTTCGGATTGACAAGGACTTTCCCAATCCCAATCAAGGCCAAGCCACTGCAGATCCTGACGGATCGCATCGGCAAAGGCAGACTTTGAGCGGTCCGGGTCCAGATCCTCAATACGCAGCACCATTTTCCCGCCCACGGAGCGCACGGAAAGCCACGCAAGGAGTGCCGAAAACACATTTCCAAGGTGCATCCGCCCGGACGGACTGGGCGCAAAGCGCCCAACGCTCACAGCGCGTTTTTTCGTTTCCAAGTTCTCCATATCAATAGCCTTCTGTAAAGCTCACCTGATTTCGCAGCGCTTCACCTGCCAGATACCTTTGAAGATTGTCCAGAAACAGATCCCAGATATGGTCACAGGTGGCGCTCAGGTGGCCGTAAGCAATGCCCGCCACATGGGGCGTAAGGATCACATTATCCAGCTGCCACAGAGGGTGCTCCTTTGGCAGGGGTTCCTCATCCGTCACATCTAAACCTGCGCCAAAGAGCTTACCCTGCCGCATCACAGCGGCAAGCTCCTGCGTCCGCAGCAGGCTGCCGCGGCCCACATTGATGAGGATGGCATCCTCCTTCATGGCATTCAGCCGTTCCATGGAAAGAAGTCCCGCCGTCTTGGGTGTTCCCGGCAGGCAGCCAAAGACAGCATCTGCCCGGGGCAAGGCCTCATCCAGCTCTTCCATGGTGATCAAATCGTCAAAGGGCAGCTTTGCCGGTCTTGCGCTTCTGCAAAGGCCCACAATATGCATATCGAAGGAACGAAGCCGAAGAGCAAGCTGAGTACCTAAATCGCCAACGCCCAAAATCAGCGCCGTCTTTCCCGCAAGGCCCCATTCCGAGCCAAGATCCTGCCAGATGCCCTGCCGCTGCTGGCGGCCATAGGCAGGAAAGCGCCGCGCCAGTGCCAAAAGCATGGCTATGGCGTGCTCTGCAATGGTCACACCGTAGGCCCCGGAGGCATTGGTGAGGGTCACATTCTTCCGCTCCTTTATCGGTGGAAGGAATCGATCCGCTCCCGCCCAGGAGAGCTGCAGCCAACGAAGGCCCTCCGTCTCCAAAAGTGCCTGCGGGGAAGGCTCTCCAAAAATGACCTCTGCACGCTTCATATAAGCAGAATAATCGGGGTCATTCTCCGACAAAAACACCGGCTCCATTTTTCCCTCGCAGAGGGTAAAAATCTTCTCCCGACGAGCTTCATCGCAATCATGGAGCATCAAAAGAAGCCTTTTCATTCCTCATCCTCCGGAAGATCCACAAAAATCGGGCTGTGGTTCACCGCGGGCAGGAATTTTTCTAAAATATCCTTTCCTGCAAGGCGCAGGGATGCGGTATTGATGCAGGGATGGCAGCCCCACAGCTCCTGCTGAGCGACTCCCTTGTCAATAACGAGCTGTACCTTCCCTTCCGTGTCGTTCATCAGGCCCAGCACGCTGGCAGAGCCGGGGGTCAAGCCAAGATACCGCTCCATATCCTCGCCGGAGGCAAAGGAAAGGCGGCTGCAGCCAAGCTGCTTGGAAAGATCCTTGGTATGGAATACCTTACTGCCCCGCAGGAGCAGCAGATAAAACTGGGTCTTCTGGCGATTGCACAAAAAGAGGTTCTTGCAGATCTTCGTGCCAAGGCGCTCATCCACGCATTCGCACATGGCAATGGTAGCCGCCGGGTCATGGTCTACCCGGTCAAAGGGAATCTGCAGCTCGTCCAGAAGAGCATATGTGCGGCATTCCGCCTCTGTCCGTCCGCTGAGGTCCGCAGGACTGCCGTGATATAAAGCAGGGTCAATATAAAAGTCTGTCATACCGTCTCCTTAATAGTAGGGGGAATAGATCGCATCCGGGGAAACTTCCTCGTGATAAGGGTTATAATGCTCATTGATCAGCCTTGCGGTGGTCTCGGGCCAAAGGATATAGTAAGAACCGTCTCCCACATAAGCGCCTTCACCGGGCAGGGTATCGGTCTGCACATTCTCCGTGCCGATGCTCTTTGCCGCCTTTGCGATCCATGCCAGCTCCTGCAGGCTCAGATTGGTGGTGGTATTTGTGGTGAGAATGGCAGCCACACCGGGGGTCTTCCAGAGATTGCCCACCGTCAGCCACTGGGTCAGCGCAGCCTGAATGAAATCCCGCTGCACCTCCACCCGCTGCAGATCCGCAGCGGCATAGCCGGAGCGGTAGCGCACCACCCACATGGCTTCCTTGCCGTTCAGTTTCTGTTCACCGGCCTTCAGATCAATGTATAGATCCTGAGAAGGGTCCTCATAGCTCATATCCACAGGCACATCAAAGGTCACGCCACCCATCAGATCCACAAGGCTCTCAAAGCAGTCCAGATCGATGAGCACATAGCCATCGGGGCGGTAGCCGATGCATTCCTTGGTATAATCCAGCAGCCGCTCCATGCCATCCTTGCCACCCCCGGCCACACCGTAGACGGCATTGAGCTTCGGCACAGAGATGTCCATACTGGTATAGGTATCACGGGGCAGGGACAAAAGGCCCATCTCCCCTTCCTTTTCATCCAGATACAGCAGCATCATGGTATCTGTGCGGGTACCTTCCTCGTCCGTTCCCGCCAGCAGGATGGCGGTGGTGCCCTCCCGGCGGCCTTCCAGACTCTCTCCGTCCGGCTGCCTTGCCATAATCCACAACGCTGCCACTGCCACGATCAGCAGCAGGAGGATGAACAAAAGAATTTTCAGGAAGGTGTGCTTTTTCTTCTTCCGGGGTTTCTTCGGCATCTGGGGCTCGCCGCCGTAATAGGCATTCATATCATTCCGGGGTGCAGGTCTTCCGGAACGGCGTGCCTCCGCCTGCATCCGGGGTTGGGGACGGTCGGGTACCTGCCGTCTTTCCCGGGTGGCGGGTGCGGTGCCTCTTCCCTTTTTGGTGGCCCGCTGCACCGCACGGGTGGCATAGTCGGTGTTGTAGGCACGGATCACCGCGCCGGTATTCGTCTGGGGATCATAGCGCATGGCTGCCGCTTCCTCATCATAATGGGAAACCGGCTCTTCTTCCGGGACATAGCCCGCACCATAGTGATTGGCCGCGTTGCGGAAAATGTAATAGTTATCCGGCAGATCATCCTGCTGCCAATTGGGAGCAAAATCATCGGTGTTCTGCTCCGGTGCTCCGTATTCATCGTTCAGAAGGTCATCCACGCTGCGGCTCAGTTCATCATAATCAAAGAAATCATTGTTCACTCGAAATCCCTCCCTTCATTTTCCTTATTTTATCTCTATTTTGCCGCTCTGTAAACAGGAAAAATGTTTTTTGTCATTTCACTCAATTTTTCTTTGTGGTTTCCCACGGAATATGCTATTGTAATAGAAGTATTCTCCCGCTGAAAGGATCTGAGCCAATGGATGTCGCTGTTGTTCCCTGCAAAGAATATGATCTTTCTCTTTGCCGCGCTGCCCTTGAAAAGGCCATTGCTCCGGTGGGCGGTCTTGATTGGGTTCGCCCGGGCATGAAGATTGGCATCAAGGCAAATCTTGTCTCCTTCTTAAAGCCAGATGCCGCTGCCACCACCCATCCTACCCTGCTGTGCGCTCTGACGGAGCTGCTGCGGGAACGGGGCGCTGAGGTCATCATTGGCGATAGTCCCGGCGGTCTTTACAGCGCAGCCTACCTTGCACCCGTCTATCATGCCACAGGAATGCGTGAAACGGAGAAGCACGGCGCAAAGCTGAATCAGGATTTCTCCCAGAAAACCGCAGAGTTTCCCGAAGCGAAGGTGGCAAAAAGCTTCCAATACACCGCATGGCTGGATGATTGCGACGAGATCATCAACTTCTGCAAGCTGAAGACCCACGGCATGATGGCCATGTCCGCAGCAGCAAAGAACCTGTTCGGCACCATTCCCGGCACCTTAAAGGCAGAATACCACTTCAAATACTCCGAGCCTGCCGATTTCGCCCGGATGCTGGTGGATCTGAACGAATACTGGAAGCCGAGGCTGTGCATCGTGGATGCTGTGGTGGGCATGGAGGGCAACGGCCCCACCGCCGGCACCCCAAGGCCCATCGGCGCCATACTGGCAGGACAAAATCCCCACATGGTAGATCTGGCCTGCGCCGCCATCCTCGGGGTTGAACGCAGCGAGATCCCCACACTGGAAGCCGCTCTGGAACGGGGTCTGATCCCGGAAACTGCAGAAAATCTGGACATATATGGCGATCTATCTCAATTTTTTATCCCGGATTTCAAGAAGATCGAAACCAAGAACAGCCTTTTGTTCCAGGATGACAGCAAAGGTCCTTTGGGAAAGCTGCTCTCCCCCTTCCTGAAGCACACCATCGCCTCCCGCCCGCAGGTGGTCGCCAATGAGTGCATCGGCTGCAAAAAATGCGCCGAGGTCTGTCCCGCTAAGGCCATCACAATGACCAAAGGAAAACCCCAGATCCATCGCAAGCTCTGCATCCGCTGCTTCTGCTGTCAGGAATTTTGCCCCAAGGGGGCCATGAAGGTGCAGCGCCCACCCATTGCAAAGCTGCTGAACCGTTAAAAACAACGCCGGTCATCTCCGCAAGGGGATGACCGGCACATTGTTTTTGGGGTTTTTGTTTATCCGTTCTCTCCGCACCCACATTCGTGGGGTTCACAGTGCTTTTTGTTGGGATAGAAGGCATGGTAAGGGAAGTCGATGCGGGAGAAGATATCGCATGGATCCTCCTGACAATCGTTGTCCCCGCTGCAGGACTTCCGTGGAATGCAGCAGCAGCCATCCGGGACAGAAAGCTGCGCATCCCGCTCCAGACGGATGGTGGAGAACTGGCCAATGGTGACAAACTGGCATCTGCCGCTGTTATCCAGCACCAGATCCTGATCAAAGACCGCCCGCACCTCATCCGGAATCTCCGTCAGCTCCTGCGGACAGTTCGTGCAGGTTTCCAGCACCTTAGAGGACAGCACCATGGGATCTACCACCTCCACAATGGCCTCCGGAAGCTGCCATGCACCGATGGTGGGAGGCGCGGCGATTCTGCTGGAGAAGAGCTTGGCGCCGTACTCTCCGCCGTAGAGCACCACCCGCTTGCTGAATACTGACACACCGTCCAACGCCCCTGCTCTGGCTCCTCTTGCCGTTGCTTCACCGCTTACACGGTAATAGAAGGTAAGATCCACCGCATAATAACCCCGCTGGAAGCCCAATTCTTCCACATTGATGTACACCTGAAGCAGCTCCACGCTCCGTACCCTTGCACCAGCGGAGCTGTTCAGCACCGCCTGCGAATCCGCCGTCAGATATACCCGAAGATCCTCGATGCAGTCCTTATCCAGACAAACATCGGTGATTTTATTTGTATGGATGCAGATCATATTCTGCTGTTCCGGCGTGATGTCGCCGGTATGACCCGAAATCTGTTCCGCCATAGGATTACCTCCTGAAAAATCGTAAAGCCACAGTTGCTTTCAGAATCATTCTATGACGAAGAGCCACTTTTGTGACTCTTCCCGGCAATGCCAAGCCGCCGCAGAAGTTTCCTTCTGCGGCGGCCGGTATTATCACTGATTCAGAGTAACTCTCATCCCGGTTCATGGTTTCAGCGTTCCAGTGCTGCCCAGTCGGGAACTTCCTTCAGTTCGGTCCAGACCTCATAACCGTTGGGCTTGCGTTCGTGGCCATGGCTGTTGGTAGCTTCCTGTACCGTCAGGTAGTACCACTTGGTGGTATCCATGTTGTCGGGCCAGGTGACCATCTCAGGCAGCAGATCTTCCTGACCCTGGGGAATTCTCTGCAGCACACGGTTCACCATTGCCATAGCTTCTGCACGGGAGATGTCCTGATCAGGCTTGAATTCGCCATTCACATAACCCAGCACCCAACCGTTGTTGGCGGCAATGTTGATCTCCTTCTGTGCCCAGTGCCCGTAGATATCGCTGAAGGAAACACCGGTGGTATTGCCGTTGGTATCGAATCGGGCCGCAATGGCTGCAAATTCTGCACGGGTGATATTCTTATGGGGCTGGAAGGTTCCGTCAGGGGTACCGTTAACGATGCCCATGGCCGCCATGGTGGAAACTGCCGCATTGAACCACATGCCCTCATTCACATCCGAGAAGCTGTTGGTCTTGGTCATATACTTGTTTCGGGTCTCCTCATCCAGCATACGGAAGAAGATGGTGGCTACCTCCGCGCGGGTGATGTTGTCCTCGGGATGCACCAGACCGTCATTCTTGCCGATGATATAGGCATAGTGTTCTCCACTGAAGACCTCAGGAACCGGCGTTCTGGTGTTCTCAATCACAATATCAGTGGTCTGACCGCCGTTAACTGTGAATTCATACTTCCTGCTGTCCAGCTGATAGCCTTCCGCCGGACGGATCTCGACCCAATAATGCTCACCGGCAGGAAGATCTTCTACAGTAACCTCGCCGTTCTTATCGGTGGTATAGGTGCCGACCTGCGTACCATCGGCGTTGTAAAGTTCAAACATGACATTGGGAAGCGTTGTGCTGTTGTCGGCAGAATCAACCTTCGTCAAGGTTATGGTGCCGGTGCCGGGCACGACAAGCTCCCACTGGGCAACCAATTCCACATCAGCAGTAACCGTGATGCTGTCACCGGGCTGATAGGTCGTTTCGCCGACAAGATAGCCCTTGAAGAGGCTGCCTTCCTGTACGGGTGCGGCCTTGACCGTAATGACAGTGCCTTCCACCACATGGACGGTGCTGTAGTCCACATTCTGTGCGCCGATGCCGCCGTTGAGATCATAGGATACACTGTAGGTGGGCAGCGGGGTGAAGGTGTAGGTATAGATGACATCCTTTGTTACGGGAGTCTCCGCGCTGATTTCGGCATCCCATGCGCCGGTATGGGCATCAGAGGGGGTCACTTCGGGGATTTCACCCAGAGTGGGGACGGGAACAAGATCCGTCCATTCCCACTTGCCGGTGGCTTCATCCTGCTTGTATTCCCGCAGGGTGAAGACCTTCTGAATATCGGCATCGGTACCGTCTGCCCAGAAGCCGCCTACAACACGGTAGGTAACCACTGCCTGATGGACATCCGGCACTTCATCACCGGGGATATCGGGATCGGGATCGACGCCGGGATCCACATCGTTGTCTTCACCAAAGGCAGCACTGAAGGTGTAGGTCTCGCCGCCGGTGACTTTGCTGAGTTTCGGCGCG
Organism: Oscillospiraceae bacterium; assembly: GCA_015067585.1. Lineage (GTDB taxonomy): Bacteria > Bacillota > Clostridia > Oscillospirales > Oscillospiraceae > SVMC01. The sequence continues at coordinate 978 of SVMC01000016.1, read as the reverse complement.
ATGGTGACCTGAGAAGGATCAAAGTCGGCGGTGGCATCACCGTCATAGTTCCAGTGATCGAAAGCGTAATGGGGCTTCGCAATGGCAGAAGAACCCTTTGCGGCATACTCCGCAATGTCATCATTCAGGGTGAAGATCTCAACCTCAGGCTTTACTGCACCCATCTTCAGATCTTCAGAGAGGTAAATCACGCGGAACTGACGATAGTCGGGAATGCCGTCACCGGTGACATCGGTGTCCTCGTCATCCGGATCTTCCGTTTCTTCTGCATCCGTCCACATGTCCAGGGCAAAGTTTGCGGTGAATACGATGGTAGTACCGCCGGAAACATTCTCAATGACTCGCTGCACCTGTGCATTGTCAAGTCGCTCCGTGCCGTTGTCTCTGACCCAGTAATCGAAGGTGTAATTGAGCTTCGGCCAAATTCTCACGCCGTTCAGCGTGGGAGCGACATCGCCGCTTTCTTCTTCGAAGGTGAAGGTCTGGCGGATCTTGCCGGTGACCGTGCCCTGCTCTTCGTTGGCAGAGCGGAATTCCACGAAGACCTGATACTTGTCGGGGATATCATCCTCGCCGCCATCGTCTTCGTCACCCTTCTTATCTTCCGCGAAGCTGGCCTCGAAGGTGTAGGTCTTGCCGCCGTCCGCGTTTTCAACGGCGGGCAAGATCTTGCTGCCTTCCTGATTCAGAGCAGCTTCCGCGTTGGCGTCGCTGTTGGCTTCGTAGGTCCACTTGTCCAGTGCGTAGCCTTCCTCTGCGGTGGCTTCGGAGCCAAGCTCCGCGCTTACCGCCACATCGGTGTAGTCGCTGCCGTCAATGGTGACGATCTCACGGACGGGTGCAACGCTGCCGTGCTCACCCGCGGCATAGAGGAACTGCACCTGCTTGTAGTCGGGGATCTCGTCACCGCCGGTGGGTTCGTCCTTTTCATCGTTGAACTCATCCAGGGTGTACTGCAGGCAGACCACAACGATCTCG
>SVMC01000058.1 GCA_015067585.1 Oscillospiraceae bacterium | reverse complement strand
GGGGGATGCCCTGGCATGGGCCGTGGACACCGGCCTGATCACCGGCACCACCGCCACCACCCTTGCCCCAAAGGGTCAGGCCTCCCGCGCCGAGATCGCCACCGTCCTGATGCGCTTTGTTAATCATATGGCGGCGCAATAAATTGAAAAGCAAAGGAGATGAAACCTTATGAGAAAAAGAATCATTTCCGCGATTCTTGCCGCTATACTTCTCTTTTCGGCAATCCCCGCAGCATCTGCGGCCAAATATGACCGCACCATCGGTGCATTCAATTACCTGAAGGAACTTGCAAAAACCGGCACACCCGGGGTAGGTGGTTATGCGCTGAGTCTCCAATTGGCGCCCCATACAATATTTACACTTGGCAGCGGTAAAAACGAAATTCTCCTTGAAATTGATGAAACCTCCCACGAAGATCTACAGTATCGTCGAAGACACACCCTTTCGCTGCATAATGAATACTGGCATCATGAGCGAAACTCTGTACAGGGTTCTTATTTAAGAGAAGGTTCTGATATGTTCTCCGGACTGAGCGGTAGCTATATTTTCCAACACTCTGATTTCAGCGGAACCGCAGGTCTCCCATTTGATCTTGGATATGCAGGTGATCCGGAGCGGAAGCAGCAGGCAAGGATGGAAGCAACTCTGGGTGTCAGCGATCTGTTGGCGATCGTAGACGGCCTTTTAAAGCAAGGCGGCTATTCTATACAGGATCTTGGTTTTATCAGCTATCGCGGACACCTGACCCACAGCTACGGGCGCAATCTGGAAACGGCAGAACCAACCTGCTCTGAAATCGGTTATGAACGGGGCACCTGTTATGTCTGCAAAGCAAAACTTGACAAGGTGATTCCTGCCCTTGGTCATCCGTGGCAGGTAAGTCAGGAAAATGCTGACATTCACAGCACGGCACAATATACCTGTGGCCGCTGTGGTGAAACAAAAGAAGCGCCGCTTTGCGCAAGTGAATTCTTCACCGATGCACCGGATCAAGAGAACTGGGCGCATGAAAGTGTTGATTGGGTTTGGAACAATGGCATTATGAACGGCACCTCCGCCACCACCTTTGCCCCGCAGGGTATCACCACCCGCGCTATGATGGTGCAGGTGCTCTACAATATGGCGGGAGATCAGATGACCTCCACTATGCCGGAGGGCTATCGTCCCGGCTTTACCGACATTGTTCCCGGCGCTTGGTACGACAAGGCCGTGTGCTGGGCGGAATACTACGATATCGTCAACGGCGTTTCCGCCACCTCCTTCCGCCCGGATGACCCGGTGTCCCGGGAACAGCTTGTGACCATCATCTACCGCTTCGCCAAGGGCGCGGGATTGGATCAGGGACAGCGGAAAGATCTGAGCGGCTATACCGATGGCGCAAAGGTTTCTGCTTGGGCAAAGGATTCCATGGAATGGGCGGTTGCCGCGGGCATCATCAACGGAACCTCATCCACCACCCTCTCCCCCGGCGGCAGCGCCTCCCGCGCGGAGATCGCCGCCATCCTGATGCGCTTTGCGAATCTTTTAAATGCATAAACCCCAACGGGGCGAAAAGACTTTTTCGATACGCTGAAACTTCTTTTTGCCGAAAAAATACTCCCCATAGCGTAGCCTCGAATTTTTTGTTGTTTCGAGGGTCTGCTCTATGGGGAGTATATCACTTTGCTGATGGCTCTTCGTTCTTATGCGGAGGCGACCTCGCATACATGGAGGGTAGTCTCTTCCACCCGGAAGCGGATGTTCCAGCCACCGAAGGTCAGACCGTAGACCCGACTGGGGTCCCGCTGATACTGGGGGCGGGGGTCATGGGCCAGCACACCCAAAAGGCCGGGGCGGATGGCCGCTGGGATGGGGGCCAGCAGATCCTCCGGGAAGTCCACCGTCAATTCCAATGCGTCCAGCTGCCCGGTGAAGCCATTCGTGGCCTCGGGATGGCAGTCGCAATAGGGGATATAGGGCTTGATGTCGAAAATGGGGGTGCCGTCCATCAGGTCTGCTCCGGCGATCTCCAGCACCGGCCCCAAGGTCTCATCCATGCGGATGCCTGTGAGACGGACGCAGGAAAGGCCGATGGGGTTGGGACGGAAGGGGGAGCGGGTGGCGAACACACCCATGCGGGCATTGCCCCCTAAACGGGGCGGACGCACCGTGGGAGACCAGTTGTCCCGCTTTGCCTCGGAGAACTCCCAGATCAGCCAGATATGGGAGAACTCCTCCAGACCCCGCAGGGCATCCGGGTTGCGGTAGGCAGGTTCAAATACCACAGTGCCCCGCAGCTCCGGCACCAGCCCCGCCTGACGGGGCACGCCAAATTTTGTGGCGAAATCCGTGCGGATACGGGCAATGGGTTCCATATCAGCCGGCCACCAGAAGGACATAGTAGTAGCGGCCTGCTTCCTCGCCCTCTTCCGCAGGCATCTGATAGACACCAACCGCGGCATTGGAATAAACCACAGCGGAGATGACCGGGCTGCTGGAGCCGGTGGAGGCCCATGCATCTACCAGAGCCTGGGCAGAGGTGTAGCCGCGGGCAATGATCTCATTGCGGGTGGTGCATTCAATGTTGAATTCCTCAAACACCGTGGAATAGTTGGCACCGTTGGGTCGGGTGTGGCTGAAGCCGTTCTCACGGGTCAGCTCTTCGGCACGGGTGACGGCTGCAAGATAGATGGAATCATTCCATTCCAGCTCACTCAGACCGGTTTCGGTACGCTTCTTGTTGATGCCGTCAAAAATCTCACGGGCATAGAGATAGGCAGGGTCTTCCCGATCAATCTCGGGACCGGGTTCGGGCTCGATATAGTCATCCAGCCAGTCATCCTGAGAAAGGATGTCCTCTGCTGCCAGATAGGTGACGAAGCCGGTGAGGATCTTGGCCACCTCGGCACGGGTAGCAGTGCCGTTGGGATCCAGCTTGCCGCCGGGCTTGCCGTTGATCAGGCCGATGGCGACGCACCAGCTCATGGGATCCTTGGCATAGCTGGCCACATCCGACACATCCACGAAATCCGTGAGGGGATCCCGCTGGGACAGATCCAGCTCCAGACTTGCGGCATAGCGATAGAGGATGGTGGCGATCTGCTGACGGTTGATGCGGTCAGTGGGCTTGAAGGTGGTGGCATTCACACCGGTGACGATGCCGTTGGCCTGTGCCCAGCGCACTGCGTCATAATAGAAGGAATTCTCCGCCACATCCGTGAAGGGGTTTTCCACATCGATCTCGGGACTTCCGGCAGCACGGTAGAGGACGGTGACCAGCTCGCCGCGGGTCATGGGATTGTTGGGAGCGAATTCGCCCTCACGAACACCATTCATCAGGCCCATGTAGTAGGCACGCTGCACACTGGGCAGATACCAAGCATCCTCGGGTACATCCCTGAACACTTCTGTCAGACTGGGGAACAGGCTCTCTGTGGTATACCCCTTGAAGATGGGCCAACCCCAGCCTTCCGCCTCATAGGGGGTGCGAAGGATAGAATCCGCGGGGAAGCTGGCGGTGGAGTCGGACAGGGGCGCAAACATGGGGGCATCCCCCGCAAAGGTGAGGATCAGGGGATTGCAGCTGTTGAAGGCCCGGCGTTCCACAACGCGAAGGGCAGCGGGGAAGCTGAGTTCCGTCAGACCGGTGCAGTTGCGGAAGCAATCCACACCGATGTACTCCACATTTTCCGGAATGGTCAGGGCGGTCAGGCTGGTGCAGCCGTCGAAGGTGCCCCGCTTCAGACCGGACAGGCTTTCCGGCAGCTTGACTTCTGCCAAAGCGATGCAGCCGGCAAAGGCATCGGTGCCGATCTCGCCTTCCTTGGCGCTCAGGTCCAGAGCCTGGAGGGAAGCGCAGCCATAGAAGGCATCCGCGCCCACGGTAAGGGTATCACCGGGGATGAAGGTGACGCTCTCCAGCAGGGCGCAGCCGCTCATGGCACCCTCGCCGATGGCGGTCAGGGTGCAGGCGGAAGCGTCCACGGTGACGAGAAGGTTGCATTCATTGAAGGCATAGTCGCCGATGGCGGTGATGCCTTCACCGATCACAACATTGAAAATACGGGCGCGGCAGGTATACCAGGGAGCGCCGTAGCTGTAAGTATAGTCTGGCATGGCGCCTTCGCCCTCAATGGTGAGAAGGCCGGCGGTGGGGTCAAGCTCCCAGGTAATGGCTTCGCCGCAGGTCCCGGAGAATTCCGGCGCATTCGCCGCGAATACACCCGTCGGCAGCAGGCAAAGCAGCATCGCCAATGCACAAAGCATAGAAATGATGCGAGTTTTCATAATAATACCTCCTAACTAAATAGTTACAAATAGGTAACAATAACATAGCACAGATTTAAGGAAAAAGCAAGAGGCGGCGCAGGATTTTTCCGGCGCTTCCGTAGAAACTCTGCAAATCCCCGGAAAACCGCCTGTAAAGCTTGACGATGGGCCAAAAGAGTGATAAAATAATGAAGCAACGCCGCTGTGGTGGAATCGGTAGACACAGGGGACTTAAAATCCGCAGTGCGGAAAAACGTCCTCATTTCTAAAACCCGTTGGTATCAGACACTTTTTTGGATTTTCTAATTTCGTTTTTTAGGAGC
>SVMC01000057.1 GCA_015067585.1 Oscillospiraceae bacterium | reverse complement strand
GGAGAAGGTGCCCTTCAGTTCCACTGCGGGCTCGTTCTCTACGCGGTAGAGGATGGTGACCAGCTGTGCACGGGTCAGGGTGCCCTCGGGGCTGAACTTGTCGCCGCCGGTGCCGTTCATCAGTTCGTTTTCCACGCAGTAGTCAATGCCGGGATGTGCCCAGTGATCTTCGTCGGGAACATCGGAGAAGATATCGCTGGGACAATCGGGACCGGTGATAGGGATTTTCTTCGTCATCGTTGCGCCACAGACGGTGCAGGTGAAGGTCATCACGCCGTCTTCTTCAGGCGTGGGCAGCTTGGTGACAACACCGTCGTCCCATTTGTGACCCAGAGCTTCGGTTTCATCAGCAGCATACTTGTCGCCGCACTTGGCGCAGGTGTAGGTGGTGAAACCGATCTCGGTGCAGGTAGGTTCGGTGACCACAGCCTTGTAGTCGTGCTCACAGGGTTCGTCAGTACCTTCAATGGCATCGAAGGTGAGGGACTTCACGGTGAAGGCATAGCCTTCGGTCATGCCGGTGTAAGCGTCAAGAACGATGTAGTCAGCTTCGATGCCGGTGTCGGCATAGGAGAACATCTCGGTGAAGGTCTCGCCGTCTGCGCTGCGGTAGCAGGTGTAGGTGTCGATGTCCTTCACGAGCTTCCACCAGTAGGTGGTGTTGGTATCCAGACCGGGAGAGGAGTTCATACCTTCACTGTCAGCGGTGATCGCGCCGTCAACACGCAGGAAGTTCTGGAAGGCACCGTCGCCGCCGCGGATACCGGCCATATTCTGGTAGTCATCGCCCTCAGCGGCATAGAAGCCGAAGAACTGATAATAACCGTTGCCGGCGCCGGACATATCGAAGTCGAACTTCAGGGTCGCTGCCCACTGATCGCCTTCCACAGGGATCACGGCAACATCCTTCGGCGTAGAGCCGGAGAGCTGACCGTTGCAATCTTCAAATGCGTCGGTAGTGGTGACCAGGTACAGGCCCTCACCATCGCGGATGGAAGTGACTTCCTGATTCTTCACTTCGAATTCGCTGGCGGAATCGGGATCGGTGAAGTCGATGTCCATGGGAACAGTCTGTCCTTCGCGGGGCAGACGCTTGGTCTTGGTAGCATCGCAGCGCACGCAGGAGTAGGTCATCAGACCGGTGGTCTCCTTGGTGGGTTCAATGGTGACAACACCTGCGCCCCATGCGTGGCCGAGAGCTTCCTTGATGTCGTAGGTGATCTTGTTGCCGCAGATCGTGCAGACACCGGTGGTGTAGCCATTGGTGGTGCAGGTCACGGGAACAACCGTCTCTTCATACTCATGATCATGATCGCTGAACTCATACGCAACATTCGTATCACCCCGGGCGATCACATAGTCAAGGCCGACATATGCGCTGGCAGGTGCATCGTCAGCAACAGACAGCTCGAGGGTCGCAAACAGAGCCTTGGTGGGTTCAGCGGGCGTAAAGGCGAAGTCACTGCCATAAGCCGCGATTTCCAGCTGCTTGCCGTTCTGTTCCCATTCAAGCTCGCCCTTGACGGTATCGGCAAATGCAACATCGGTCACGGTGAGGCTTTCGGGGATATGGAAGGAAGCTGCGATTTCGGTGAACTTGCCGCCGGGCAGCTTGTCCAGATATACGGGAATCTCAATGGTCTCCTTGCCGCTGAGCTTCACCTGACCGTCCATCTTGACATTGAGGACCGTGGGCTCTGCAGCACCGTAGAGTTTGTCGCTGAGGCGATAGAAGTCCACATCCACATAGCCGCCGGTGGTCTGGGTGGCATAGTTGAAGATGGAGAAGCGGTAGCCCATGAAATGGTTATCGGTGGAGTAGGACATCTGCTGCTGGTTGCCGAGCTGGGTCCAGGTAATGCCATCGTAGCTGTAGTAGAAGGTGCCCTTGTCCGTCTGGTTGGTGAAATCCGCATCCGCCTTGAGGTAGACGATTTCGGAGGTCAGCTCGGCGGACGCCACATCGGAGTGGCTGGTGGTGGAGGAGCTGTTGGTCATCACAAGGGTCTTGGTGCCGTTTGCCATACGGACGGAGATGGCGCCGTACTTCGCGGTAAACAAAGACAGACCGGCCGCGTCGCCGTTCTTCATGCCGGAAACATCCAGCTTGATCACAGCGGAGCTGGTGGGACCGAAGGTACGCTGAGAGATCGTGTTGGGTGCGCTGAGAACATCGCTGACCTTGTGACCGGTGGTCAGTCTCAGCCAGCCTTCGCGTTCTGTCAGGGACCAGTAGCGGTTATCGGGGTTGTGGTTCCACTGCCATTCCAGCTTCAGGTTGGAGCCGTTGTAGGCATACTGGGGGTCGGTGACCGGAACCATCGCATCGATTGCCGCCTGACCGGTAAGGCTGGGATCCAGCGGCGTAATGTTGGAATCATAGTAGAGGGGCTTGTCTGCGTTGTTGTAGAATTCATCGGAGGTAACGCAGCTGGAAAGCTCGTAGCCTGCAACGGGTTTCAGACCGCTTCTCTGCAGACCCGTGTAGGAGGGATTGCCCTGGGCATCCTTGCCGAACATCGGCCACTGGCCATCCCAGGTGATGGGCAGGATCCAGGGGATACGGCCAACGGCACCGCTGTCGCGGAACACGAAGCCATACCAGTTGCCCTTGCCGTCATCCACGATACCGCCCTGTGCAGGGCCGCCGCCATTGACATTCTCCTGGGCTACGACACGGCTTTCCCACGGCCCAAAGAGGCTGTCGGAGATGTGGCAGACCTCGGTACGGGGCTTGCCGGAGGGCCAGGTGATGGCGAACAGATAATACTTGCCGTTGATCTTGCGGATCTGAATGCCTTCGTTCAGGCCGCTGGTGGGCGTCTGACCGGTGACGGGATCGGGAGCGTGCAGGCTGCTCAGGCCGATGCTTCTGGCGGATGCACCGGGCGCAAGGCCGGTCACGGTGGAGTTGAGCTCGATGGCATTCGTGCCGTAAACAAGCCAGTTTCTTCCGTCATCATCCAGCAGAAGGCCGCAATCGTGATATCTTGCACCCAGCTCGTATCTGCGCCAGGGCTTCGTTTCGGGGTCCTCGGTCTGGAACAGGTAGGTTTTGTTTGTTGTGGGAGAAGGAACAGCACAGTAGAATACGCCATCCTTGTAGGCAAGGGCACTGGCCCAAGTGCCATTGGTGTACATATTATTACCGGTCTGGAGCTTCATGTTGTCACTGTCGCCCATGACAAGGTAGCAATAGCTGATGATCTCCCAGTTGACAAGGTCATAGGACTTCATAATGGGAACGCCGGGGTTAAGATGCATGACCGTGCTGGACATATAGTACGCATCGCCAACGCGGATAATGCTCATATCGGGTACGTCTGCCCAGATGGCCGGATTTGTGTAGGTGCCATCGCCCTGATCGGAAGAACCGAGGGGGGTTGCAGCAGACACAGGGAGTGCGCCAAGAACCATCACCACCGCGAGAACGGCAGCGAGGATCCTGCGAAAGCTGATTTTTACCTTCATCTTCTTGACCATTCCTTTCTGCCGCGCTTCAAAGCACGAATCGGAATGAAACGAGCATTCTCTAACGCAGCAATCTGTTTCGCTTATTTCAAAAAATACGGTAAGAAACAGCGGATTACCGTAGATTATTGCCGAATACTTTGGGTGAGCAGCCCTCAATATTCAGAATCATTTCATTTTGATATTTTTACCCAGTAAGCACCTCTCTTCGTTTCAAAATAGGAAAACCGAAAGACAGGGAAGTGACCCTCCCCCCCTAAAAGCAGGGGATTCCCAATCTTAATGTCTTTCTCATACCATTATTATACGCCTCTTTTTTAACCAAGTCAAATAGATCATAGAGACGGCAAATTTTGCGTAGTGTACAAAAAGAAATCACAAAATATAGGAAAATTCTACAAAAACTGCGACAAAGTAAAAAAAACGATGCAATTTGGCACTATTCGCTCCAAAGTTATCAATTATTGCCATATTTTTATGAAAAAGTTGTGGAAACAAATTGGATTTTCCAGTGGAAATTCAGGAAAGTTTATGATATATTGTATGTGGTGAGAATTGGATTTCGGTCATTCTGTGTAGATTTTTTGTCGGGTGTTTATGCAGATTGAAGGAAAACCCAGTAAAATATCAAATGGAATCAGAATTCTTCACAGAACACGGTAATCAAACAAATCCGCCTCATTTCTGAGGCATGACCCGACACCGTCCGCACCATCGTCTTCACCCCCGTCCGGGTGCCTGCGGTGGAACCCAATTCCCGCGTCCGGCTTCGCCGGATAAGATCGAAAATCTGAGTCCGACAGCGTGGACTCATAATGGAGGAAGTATAAAAATGGCAAGAAAAGTGCAAATCACGGAAACTGTTCTGCGTGACGCCAACCAGTCCCTGATGGCAACCCGTCTGCCTTATGCCGACTATGAGGACATTCTGTCCACTATGGATAAGGCCGGTTACTATTCTGTGGAATGCTGGGGCGGCGCGACCTTCGATTCCTGCCTGCGTTATCTGGGCGAGGATCCCTGGGAAAGACTCCGCAACATCAAGAAGCACATGCCCAACACCCGCCTGCAGATGCTGCTGCGCGGCCAGAACCTGCTGGGCTACAAGCACTATCACGATGATGTGGTAGAGAAGTTTGTTGAGCTGTCCATCAAGAACGGCATCGACATCATCCGTATCTTCGACGCTCTGAACGATTTCCGCAATCTGGAAACCGCTCTGAAGGCTGTCAAGACCTACTCCAAGAAGTATAAGCGCCATGTCATCGCATCCGGCTGCATCTCCTACACCCAGAGCCCCGTGCACACCGTGGAAAAGTACATCGAAATGTGCAAGGAGCTCAAGGCCATGGGCTTTGAGACTATCTGCCTGAAGGATATGGCAGGCACCATG
>SVMC01000015.1 GCA_015067585.1 Oscillospiraceae bacterium | reverse complement strand
TAGCCGCTGACAGCTGGTACTCCAAGGCCGTGGAATGGGCCGAAGCAAACGGCATCGTTAAGGGCATTGGCGGCGGCAAGTTCGCACCCGAAGCTGTCATCACCCGCGAGCAGATTGCAACCATCCTGTATCGCTATGAGGAATTCAAGAACGGCGCACCCGCAGTTGAGGGCGACCTGAAGGCATTCCCCGATGCAGCCAATGTCAGCGATTTTGCTACCACCGCAATGGTATGGGCCATTGAAAACGAGATCATCACCGGCGCATCCGTGAACAATGTCACCTACCTGAAGCCTCTGGACAGCGCCACCCGCGAACAGATCGCTACCATCATCATGCGCTACCTCGAAGGCGAATAATTCTTAAAAAGAAAGATTCACCCCGAAATAACGCATAAAAACAGCCAAACAGCAGTTCTGCCCCCCGGATTCCCGGGGGGCAGTTTTTATAAATGTACAGATATGTAAGGGATGGGTATCCCGCCGCAAAAAGGTGAAAAGTCAGGGCGCATCGCTTGCTGCGGTGCGCCCTTGGCTTGTTAATATTCGATTACTTGCCGCAGAGCTCGGCGGTGTCCTGTGCGATCATGAGTTCTTCGTTGGTGGGAATGACCCAGACCTTGACCTTGGAGTCGTCGGTGGAGATGAGGGCTTCGTCACCGCGGACCAGGTTGCGCTGGGGATCCAGCTCCACGCCCATGAATGCGAGGTTCTTGCAGATCTCGGCACGGGTCTCGGGGCCGTTTTCGCCAACACCTGCGGTGAACACCAGGCAGTCCAGTCCGCCCAGCGCAGCGGCGTAGGAGCCGATATACTTGCAGGTCTCATAGCGGAACTTGTCCAGAGCCAGCTGGCAGGCTTCGTCGCCCTTTGCAGCGCCGGCTTCCAGATCACGGAAGTCGGAGGAAACGCCGTTGGACAGAGCCAGAACGCCGGACTTCTTATTCAGCATGGACAGGCACTCGTCGGCGCTCATGCCATACTTGTTCATGATGAACTGTGCCACGCAGGTGTCGATGTCGCCGGAGCGGGTGCCCATGGGCAGACCTGCCAGAGGGCTGAGGCCCATGGAGGTATCCTGGCACTTGCCGCCCTTTACAGCGGACAGGGAGGAACCGTTGCCCAGATGGCAAACGATGACCTTCAGATCTTCGGTCTGGCCGCCCATCAGCTCAGCAGCACGCTTGGAAACAAAGCGGTGAGAGGTGCCGTGGAAGCCGTAGCGACGCAGATGGTCATTTTCATAATACTCAGTGGGGATGGCATAGCGGTAAGCCTTGGGAGCCATGGTCATGTGGAATGCGGTGTCGAACACTGCGACCTGGGGCTTGCCGGGCATGACCTGCTCGCAGGCTTCGATGCCCTTGAGGTTGGCGGGGTTGTGGAGGGGGCCAAGGGGGATGCATTCACGGATGGCTTCCTTGCAGGCCTCGTTGATGATGCAGGATTCCACGAACTTAACGCCGCCATGGAGCACGCGGTGACCGACAGCATCCACTTCGTCCAGAGAGGAGATGACACCGTACTCGGCATCTACCAGAATCTCAAGAACGGCAGAGATGGCTTCGGAATGGGTGGGCATGGGGATGTCACGGGTGACCTTGGCATCCTTTGCGGGGACCTTGTGGGTCAGGCGGCCATCGAGACCGATGCGCTCGCAAAGACCCTTGGCGCTGACAGCACCGGTAGCGGGGTCCATGAGCTGATACTTCAGAGAGGAAGAGCCTGCGTTGATAACAAGAATATTCATAGTTACACCTCAAAAATTGTTATGCTTTTGCAAGATTTTGTGCTAAAATAAATCGTCGGTATCTATTGTATATCAATTTACCAAATCATACAAGCAGAAAAATGCTTTTTTCGAAAAAAGAGGGATTTTTTGTGAAAACTGCCGCAATCATTTGTGAATACAATCCCCTGCATCGTGGTCATGCCAAGCAGTATGCCATGCTCCGCAAGGCTCTGGGGGAAGATACCTGCATCGTTTGCCTCATGAGCGGCAATTTTGTCCAGCGGGGCGAGCCTGCCGTCTTTGATGCCGCCACACGGGCAAAGGCTGCCGTCCTTAGCGGGGCCAATGTGGTGCTGGAGCTTCCCATTACCGCCGCCCTCTCCAGTGCCGAGGGCTTTGCCTTTGGCGGAGTGGAGGTGCTGCACCGGCTGGGCGGGGTGGACGCACTGTGCTTCGGCTGCGAATCGGGTGACGGTAATAAGATTATGTCTACCGCAAAGCTTCTGCGCTCTCCCGCTTTTTCCGAGGCACTGCGGGAGGGTCTTACGGATGGGGACAGCTTCGCCGCCCTGCGGCAGCGCACATTAGAGGCCCTTGGGGGAGACGGAAGCATTCTTCGCAATCCCAATGATATTTTAGCGGTGGAATATTGCAAGGCATTGCTTTCTTTGGACAGCGAAATAGCCCCCCTCGCCATCACCCGGGCCGGCTGCTACCATGACACCACCCCCGACCCGGAGAACCCCTCTGCCACTGCCCTGCGGGCCATGCTGCCCCGGGAGGACTGGCTTTCCTATGTTCCCAAAGCGGCAAGGGAGCTGTTCTCCGAGCCAACCATCCACCGCATGGCATGGGGCGAGCGGGCCATGCTGGCAAGGCTGCGTGCCATGAGGGATGACGAATTTGAGTCCCTTCCCTATGGAGCAGAGGGCCTGTGGCGCAAGCTGATGGCACAGGCACGACAGGCAGATACCATAGAAGAACTGATCGATGGTGTAAAATCCCGCCGCTATGCCAGAAGCCGCATCGTCCGCATGGTGATGTGTGCCTTTTTGGGCATCAGTGAAACCGATTTGAAAACCCCCGCCCCCTATGTGCGGGTGCTGGCCTTCGATGGGGTCGGGCGCAGCTTCCTGCGCCAAGCTTCCGACCGGGGCGGCATCCCCCTGCTGCATCCCGGAGAAAAAGCGAGGGGAGATTATGCGGAATTAGAGCGCCGGGCAGGCGCCCTCTATCCTTTGTTCCTTTCCCCGGAGAGAATCCCCGCAATTCCCACCGGCGAGCGGGTGTTTTCCAAACCTGAGGCGTAAAAAAGATAAAAAAGATGAAAAAAATACTTGCATTGCGGCGCAATTTATGATAAAATCATTGAGCCTTAAAAAGCCAAGGGAAGGGCAGTGCGCCCTTTTACAGATTTGAAAGAATGAGGTGAACCCCATGAAGGAAGGAATCCATCCCAAGTATCAGCAGACCACCATCCGCTGCGCCTGCGGCGAGATCATCGAAACGGGCTCCACGAAGAAGGACATCAAGGTTGAAATCTGCTCCAAGTGCCATCCGTTCTATACCGGCAAGCAGAAGCTGGTTGACACCGGCGGACGCGTGGAACGCTTCAACAGAAAATATGGCCTGAAATAATCGACCAAGGCCCGCACCCCAGATCGGTGCGGGCTTTTTTCGTATATTTTTTTGATATTTCCCGACTTTTTGTCGAATTCTGATCTGAATTTAGGATATTTTATGGAACAACACATCATTGAAAAGGCGGTGCTGGTGGGCGTGAATGCCGACTGTTTCCGCCCGGAAGAGACCGCCACGGAGGAATCCTTAGAGGAGCTTCGCCAGCTGCTTGAAACAGCCGGCGGCACCTGCGTGGGTACCGTGCTGCAAAACCGCCACACCCCCGACCCCCACAGCCTCATCGGCGAGGGCAAGGCGCAGGAGGTGCGGGAATTGGTGGCCGCAATGGATGCCAACATGGTGATCTTTGACAACGAGCTTTCCCCCAGCCAGATCAAGGCGCTGGAAGAGCTTTGCGGCGCCGTGGTGCTGGATCGCAGCGCCCTGATTTTGGATATTTTCGCCCAGAGAGCCAGAACCGCGGAAGGCCGATTGCAGGTAGAGCTGGCCCAGTACCGCTATCTGCTGCCCCGCCTTTCCGGCATGGGCAAGAACCTTTCCCGTCTCGGCGGTGGCATCGGCACCCGTGGCCCCGGCGAGACCAAGCTGGAAACAGACCGCCGCCACATCCGCAGCCGCATCGCAAAATTAGAGAGCGAGCTGGAAGAAGTCCGCAAGGTGCGTGCCACCCAGAGAGAGCGCCGCATCCACAACAGCATCCCGGTGGTGGCGCTGGTGGGCTACACCAACGCGGGAAAATCCACGATCCTGAACCGCCTCACCGGCGCGGACATCCCCGCCAACAATCGGCTGTTCGACACCCTGGACACCACCACCCGGCGGCTTGAGGTTTCAGACACGCTGGAAGTGCTGCTGTCGGATACCGTCGGCTTCATCGCAAAGCTGCCCCACCATTTGGTGAAGGCCTTCCGGGCAACGCTGGAAGAATTGGAATATGCCGACCTGCTCCTTCATGTCATCGATGCCGGTGATCCGGAGCGGGAGGCCCACATTGCCGTGGTCAACCGCCTGATCGACCAGCTTGCCAAGCCGGACACCCCGGTGATCGAATGCTACAACAAGGCAGATACCGTGACCTCCGACCTGCTGCCCTGCCGTCAGGGCACTGTGGCCATCAGCGCCGCAAGGGGTGAGGGTATGGAAAAGCTGCTTTCCCTCATTGAATCCACTTTGAACCGCGGCCTGTACCACTGCGTGTTCCTGCTCCCCTATGCCGAAGGCGGCCGGGTGGAGCAGCTGCACCAGCATGGTCAGGTGCTGCGCTGTGACTATACCGCAGAGGGCATCGAAATTGAGGCCATCTGCCGGGAAGAATTGTTTGGCCGCCTGCGTAATTGGGTGAAGGAGGTGCTTTGATGGAAGAATATTTAGTTCCCACCAAAGAGGGTGTGGACGAACTGACGGAGAAGCGCTCCCGCTTCATCGGTCACATCTGGCGCACCGACACGGAAGAGGAGGCCATTGCCGCCATCCGTGCCACGAGAGAACGCCTCTGGGATGCAAGGCACCATGTGTATGCCTATCTCATCCGGGGCGGCGCCATGCGCTACAGCGACGACGGAGAGCCTCAGGGCACCGGCGGTATGCCGGTGCTGGATGTGCTGCGCCGTCAGGAACTCAACAATGTTTGCTGCGTGGTTACCCGCTATTTTGGCGGCATTTTGCTTGGCACCGGCGGTTTGGTGCGGGCCTACTCCAAAGCAGCCGCACTGGCGGTGGATGCCGCGGGCATCAGCATCATGCGGCTGTGGCAGCGTGTGGCCATCCCCTGCCCCTATTCTCTGTTTGAGCGGGTCAAATTGGAGATCGCCGCCTATGAGGGTGATGTGATCTCCACCGACTACGGTACGCAGGTGGATATCTGTGTGCGCATCCCCCTTGGCAGTGTGGAGAAGTTCTGTCTGCGATTGACAGATCTTTCCTCCGGCAAGATCACTGCCATCCCCGGCGCGCAGGAATACCTGCCCGGCCCCTGGAAGAAATAACGGAGGTAATGCCCATGACCATTCGGGAGCGCATTGAGCAGCAGGAGCATGCCATTCTGTCCCCCTTCGCCTCCTTTGCGGATGAAAGCCGTGGCCGGCTGATCCCGGAGGAAGAGCGGGCCACCAGAACCTGCTACCAGCGGGATATCGACCGCATCATCCACAGCAAGGCCTTCCGCCGCCTGATGCATAAGACGCAGGTATTCCTGCAGCCGGAAGGCGACCATTACCGCACCCGCATGACCCACACCTTGGAGGTGGCACGCATCGCCCGCTCCATCGCCTGCGGCTTGCAGCTCAATGAGGATCTGACCGAGGCCATGGCTCTTGGCCATGATCTGGGCCATACCCCCTTCGGTCACGCGGGCGAGATCGCTTTGACAGAAGTTACGGGCAAGAAATTCCTTCACAACGAGCAATCCCTTCGTGTGGTGGACGCACTGGAGCGGAATGGCGCCGGATTGAACCTCTGCCACGAGACCCGCATGGGCATTTTCTGTCATACCTGGAGTGCCCCCGAGCCGGACACGCTGGAAGGCTGGGTCATCCGCTATGCCGACCGCATCGCCTACATAAATCACGATATCGACGATGCCATGCGGGCAGGCATCCTCAGCGAAGCGGACATTCCCCGGGATATTTCTGAGCTTCTGGGCAGCTCCCACTCCCAGCGCATCAACACCTTAGCAGAAGAGATCATCAGCCAATCTCAGGACGGCAAACCCCTCGGAATGCGCCCGGAATACGAAAAAGCCATGGACAAGCTGCGCTCCTTCATGTTCGAGCGGGTTTACCGTAATCCCATTGCCAAAGGCGAGGAATCCAAGGCGAGGGATATTCTCAAGCGGCTGTACGAATACTATATCGCCGATCCCGATCGACTCCCCTCGGATTTCCGTCCCCAGCTTGACTTTGACGGCATGGAGCGGGTGGTGTGCGACTACATCGCCGGCATGACGGATAAATACGCAATTTTCAAATTTGAAGAGATCTTCATCCCCAACGCATGGCAGATGCGCTGACACATATTTGACAAACCAACCGGAAAGGAGGCTCCCATATGGCATTCCCTGCATCCTTTATTGATGAACTCATCGCACGCAACCCAATTGAAGATGTGGTGGGCCAGTATGTGGAGCTCAAGCGCAGCGGCAGTAATCTGTTCGGCCTGTGCCCCTTCCACGGGGAAAAGACCGCCTCCTTCTCCGTAGCGCCGGACAAGCAGATCTACTACTGCTTCGGCTGCCATAAGGGCGGCGGCGCACTCAACTTCATCATGGAGATCGAGAGTCTCAGCTATCCCGACGCGGTGCGTCATTTAGCGAGAAAATCCGGCATGGATGTGCCGGAGGATGAGAGCTACCGCAGCCAGTATAAGCAGCAGGAGCGGCTCTGGGCCTTATCCAAGGATGCTGCCCGCTACTTCC
This sequence comes from Oscillospiraceae bacterium, assembly GCA_015067585.1. Taxonomy (GTDB): domain Bacteria; phylum Bacillota; class Clostridia; order Oscillospirales; family Oscillospiraceae; genus SVMC01. The sequence goes on along the minus strand of SVMC01000015.1, from coordinate 31,007 downwards.
GCCAGCAACTTACCGGCCCCGCGGGTCGTCAGGCGCTGGAATACATCGTCTCCCGTGGCCTTTCCCGGCAGACCGTGACCCAGTTTGGTCTTGGCTTCGCTCCGGACGGCTGGTCCGGCCTTTTGGATGCCATGCTGGCCAAGGGCTACCGACGAGAAGAGCTGCTGGATGCGGGTCTTGCCATCCGCTCGGAGCAAAAGGGGTCTGTTTATGACCGTTTCCGCAATCGCCTCATGTTCCCCATCATCGACATTCGGGGCAATGTGATCGGCTTCGGCGGCCGTGTCATGGACGACAGTAAGCCAAAATACCTTAATTCCCCGGAAACTCTGATTTTTAACAAGCGAAAGAACCTTTTCGCCATGAACATCGCAAAAAAGAGCAAGTTGGAGTGCATCATCCTGACGGAAGGGTACATGGATGCCATTGCCCTGCATCAGTACGGCTTTGACTGCGCGGTGGCCTCCCTCGGCACCGCGCTGACACCGGAGCACGCAAATCTGCTCAGCAAATATACCAAGCAGGTGGTTCTCATCTACGATGCGGATGAGGCGGGCCAAAACGCCACCCGAAGAGCCGTTCCCATTCTGGAAAAGGCAGGGCTGCAGGTGAAGATCCTGCGGCTGCAGGGGGCAAAGGACCCGGACGAATTCCTGAAAAAATTCGGCGCGGACCGCTTCAAACTGCTGTTAGAGCGCTCGGAGAACCATGCGGAATACCGCCTGCAGAATCTGACCCGGAAATACGACCTGACACTGGACGAGCAAAGGGTGGAATTCCTAAAGGAAGCCGCCCAGATGATCTCCACCCTGCCCAATGCCATTGAGCGGGAGATCTACGGTGCCCGTGCCGCAAAAGCCGCCGGAACCACCCCGGAGGCCCTGAAGATCGAGGTGGACAAGGCCTACCGCCGCCGTGTCAGCCGGGAAAACCGGGCCAAGGAGCGCATCGCCCTGTCCCCCGCCGTACGGGAGCAGCCTGCGGTGCGCAGCATCCACTACAATAACCTCCGCTCTGCCATGGCGGAGGAGGGGCTGCTTCGGATGCTGCTGCGGGAGCCAACCTTATTTGACAAAGTATCACCCCTGACAGCGGAACAGTTTTCCGCACCGCTGCTGGGCAAGGCCTTCTCTCTGCTGCAAAGCCGCCATTTTGACGGTCTGCAGGTATCTCTGGCGGGATTGGGCGAGGAATTCTCACCGGAAGAGCTGGGCCACCTGACGCAGGTGGCCCAAAAGCGGGACGAATTGATTTCCGATGAGGCTTTCGCCGATTATCGACGCATTATTTTGAATGAAGCGGCAAAAGCCCGTCTGCAAAGTGGGGAAGACCTGCTGGCACTGCGGGACCGGTTGAAGCAACAAAAAGGATATGGAGGGTAACACGATGCAGGAACAGAAGAAAACCATGCAACTGAGTCAGGAAGATCTCTTCCAGAAAAAGCTGAATGAACTTTTGCAAAAAGGTCGGGCCGCGAAAAAAATTCCCTCCAAGCACCTGATCGATACACTGGATGTGCTGGATGCAGACGAGCAGATGACCGACCGGATGTATGATGCGCTGGAAGCTGCCGGAATCGAGATCGATGTGGACGATGTTCTGGAGCTGATCCAAAAAGCCGGAGATCTGGAGCCTTCCGCACAGGCGCTGGCGCAGGAAGCGGAAATGATTCAGAACGAGACCATTGCCGAAAACCTGGCCCTTACCGATCCGGTGCGGATCTATCTGAAGGAGATCGGTCAGGTTGATCTGCTGACTCAGGAACAGGAGCAGGATCTGGCCCGGCGGGTAGAGCAGGGGGATGAGAATGCAAAGAATCAGATGATCGAAGCCAATCTGCGCCTTGTGGTGGCAGTTGCCAAGCGCTATGTGGGCCGTGGAATGCACTTCTTAGATCTGATCCAGGAGGGCAATCTGGGCCTTCTGAAGGCTGTGGAGAAATTTGATTACCGCAAGGGCTATAAGTTCTCCACTTATGCTACCTGGTGGATCCGTCAGGCCATCACCCGGGCCATTGCGGATCAGGCCCGCACCATCCGCATTCCGGTCCACATGGTGGAAACCATCAACAAGGTTGCCCGTGCATCCCATTTTCTGGTGCAGGAGCTGGGCAGAGAGCCATCTGCCGCGGAAATCGCGGATTATCTGGAGATTCCCCTGAGCAGGGTATCGGAGATTATGAAGCTGTCTCAGGAACCCATCTCTCTGGAGACGCCGGTGGGAGAGGAAGATGACAGCCACCTTGGAGATTTTATTCAGGATGGCGACGCTTCCGGTCCTATGGAAACCGCTACAGCCAACTCCCTGCGGGAGCAGCTGGAAAAGGCTCTGGCCTCCCTCACGCCGAGAGAAGAAAAGGTGCTCCGCCTTCGCTTTGGCTTCGAGGACGGAAAGACCCATACACTGGAAGAAGTAGGCAAGGTGTTCAATGTTACCCGGGAACGGGTACGGCAAATCGAATCCAAGGCCCTGCGCCGTCTGAGGCATCCCTCAAAATCCAAGCCTCTGCGGGATTTCGTCAACTGATTTTTCTCAGAATGGGTCTTCAAAAAATCTTTTGCTTGACATTGGCGAAAAAATCCGTATCATATCTAATGGAGATTGAAATGTAACCCGAACGGAGGATATAGATATGTTTGAAAAAATCGCGGTTTACCTGTCCCGTCAGATGGACATCCCTCTGGAAAACATCACAGCAGACACCACCTTTGAAAGCCTCGGCATCGATTCCCTGGACACTGTGGAAATGCTGATGGATCTGGAAGCAGAGCTGAATGTAGATCTGGAGCTGGAAGAAAAGCTGAGCACCGTCGGCGAATTCGCTGCCTTTGTGGAGGAGCGCGTCGGCTAAGAAAATGCTTGCATTGCGAACTGTTTTCGTATAAAATATGATTTGTGCCATGTCGCAAGCCACCGGCCTGTGACAAGGTCGCACTAGCCGGGGAGATAGCGGTGCCCTGTAACCTGCAACCCGCTACAGCAGGAGTGAATTCCTACACCCGGGCATATCCTGTATTGTCTGACCCTCGTAAGCGGCGATGATGAGCCGGTCCTGCGCAACGCGATCCCGCGAACCATGTCAGGCGGGGAACCGAGCAGCATTAAACGGATCTTCGCGTGTGCCGTGGGGGTGCCGTTTCTGAGTTGGCTGCGTGGGTAACGGATATAGTATATGTTCAAATGTAGGTGTGCGATCTTGTCATGGGCCGGATGCTTTTTTACCGGGAGGTGAGCTGATGTATCAGGCGTTATATCGGAAATATCGTCCCCAGACCTTTGATGAGGTGGTGGGTCAGTCCGGCGTCACCCAGACGCTGAAGATGCAGCTGCAGACCGGCAGGCTTAGCCACGCCTATCTGTTCACCGGTTCCCGTGGCACCGGCAAGACAAGCTGCGCCAAGATTCTGGCCAAGGCGGTCAACTGTGAGCATCCCGAGGACGGCAACCCCTGCAACCGCTGCGCTGCCTGCCGTGCCATTGACGACGGCTCCTGCATGGATGTGCTGGAGATCGACGCCGCCTCCAACAACGGTGTTGACAATGTTCGCACCCTGCGGGACGATGCCATTTATTCCCCTGCTGAGGTCAAGATGCGGGTTTATATCATCGACGAGGTGCATATGCTCTCTCTGTCCGCCTTCAATGCCCTGCTCAAGACCATTGAAGAGCCTCCCGCGCATCTTCTGTTTATTTTGGCTACCACAGAGCTTCACAAGGTTCCTGCCACCATCCTCTCCCGCTGCCAGCGCTTCTCCTTCCGCCGATTGATGCCGGAGGACATCGCGGGCCGTATCAACGAATGCGCCTGGCGGGAAGGGATCGAGATCGATCAGCCCGCCATCGCCCTGCTGAGCCGCCTGGCGGACGGTGCCATGCGCGACGGCATGAGCCTGCTGGATCAGTGCGCCTCTGCCACACAGGGGCCGGTTACTGTGGAGAGCATCTACCGCTGTCTGGGTCTCGCCGGAGCACAAAGCACCGTGCAGATGTTAAGCTACGCGGCAGACAAGGCCACAGGCGAGCTTCTGCGGCTGTTCTCTGAACTCTATGCCGCAGGCAAGGATCTTGGTGCCATGGTGGACGAACTGACCGCCCTGTGCCGGGATCTTCTGATCATGAAGACCGCACCAAGAAGCGGCATGAGCTTGATCTCCGGCGTTTGCAGCGCAGAAGATCTGAATGCCCTGCTGCCGAAATTCACCGCGGATGCCCTGCTTCGGATGACGGAGCTGCTGCAGCAGACCGCCTCCGGCTTCAATCGCACCGCAAACCGGCGCATCGATGTGGAGCTGTGCCTGATCCGTCTGTGTGACGATACCCTGACCCCGGATGTGCAGAGCATTGCCTCCCGTCTGAGCCGTCTGGAAGCCCAGGCTGCTTCCGGTATGCTGGCAGCCCCGGCGGCAGCACCTGCCCCCAGAGAAACCGCACCGCTCCCCCAGCCGGAAGCGCCGAAGACTGTGGCACCGGCACCGGTTCCCACAGAACCGGATCAATTCTGGGAAAAGCTGTGCGTATGTGTTCTGCCCCAGATCGGCAGGGATGCGGCCTGGCTGTTCCGTCCCGAGGCCGGAGATGCTGTGCTGGGACGGCTGCAGAATGATATTCTTCGTGTATACGCCAAGGACAATTTCACCCTTGGTCTGGTCAAAAAATATGAGCTTCCTCTGAGCCAGTGCGCCGCCCGGCTTCTGGGCCGGCCTGTGCGGCTGGTGGCCGCACTGCAGGGCGAGGGAGATCAAGCTTCATCGGATTCCCTGGAGTCGCTGCTGCAGTTCGCGCAGCAGCACCCCGATATCGTGCATATTAAATAATAAATCAAAGGAGAATGGTTATGGCAAAGGGCGGTTATCGCGGCGCTCCCATGATGGGCGGCGGCATGAATATGAATATGGTGCGTCAGGCACAGAAAATGCAGCAGGATATGCTGAAGATGCAGGCCGAAATGGAGGCCAGAGAATATGAAGCTGCCGCAGGCGGCGGTATGGTCAAGGCTGTGGTCAGCGGCAAGCATGAGCTGATCCGTCTGGAGATCAATCCCGAGGCAGTGGACCCCGATGATGTGGAAATGCTGCAGGATATGGTCATTGCCGCGGTCAACGAAGCCGTTCGCAAGGCCGATGCCGATAACTCCGCCACCATGTCCAAGCTCACCGGCGGTATCAACCTGGGCGGTCTGTTCTGAGATGCGGTATTTTCCCGCCGCCTTGGAGCGGCTGACGGAAGAATTTGCCCATCTGCCGGGCATTGGCAGTAAAAGTGCCCAGCGGCTGGCCTTTTATACTCTGAGTATGTCTCAGGAGGACGCGGAGCACTTTGCCCAGACCATTCTGGAGGCCAAGCGGACGGTGCATACCTGCCCTGTGTGCCAGAATCTCACGGACCGGGAGCTTTGCGCCATCTGTGATGACGAAGACCGGGATCACGGCATCATCTGCGTGGTGGCAGAGCCGAAGGATGTGATCGCCATGGAACGGGCGAGAGAATTTTTTGGCGTCTACCATGTGCTCCACGGTGTCATCTCCCCCCTGAACCATGTGGGTCCGGACGATATCCGGGTAAGAGAACTGCTGGCCCGGGTGCGGGATGGCGAGGTGCGGGAGGTCATCATGGCAACCAACCCCGACACCGAAGGCGAAGCCACCGCCATGTATATCTCCCGGCTGCTGCGCCCCTTAGAGGTGCGTGTCACCCGTCTGGCCTACGGTATTCCCGTGGGCAGCCAGCTGGAGTATGCCGACGAAGTGACCCTTCTGCGGGCACTGGAGGGCCGCAGAGATATTTGAGCATAGGCTCTGCCCCGGCGACTGAAACCGGTTTTTCATAAACAGTTTCGTATTATGAAAAGCCGCCGCCCACGGTGTTACCGATTTTGTGCGCATTGAATGATAGACTTATGAAATTCGTTGTGAGCTGTTATTAAAAACACCTGTGGCATAGAACAAATAAACACAGCGCCGTCTCTCTTGCGAGAGGCGGCGCTGAAACTTTCTGCAGATTACAGTTCGCAGTTGTTGACGGTGCGGGGGAAGGGGAGGACGTCGCGGATGTTGCTGATGCCGGTGAGGTACATCACGCAGCGCTCAAAGCCAAGGCCGAAGCCTGCATGACGGGTGGAGCCGTACTTGCGAAGGTCCAGATAGAAGCCGTAGTCCTCGGGGCTGAGGCCCAGTTCGTTCATGCGCTGAACCAGCACATCGTAGTTGTCTTCACGCTGGGAGCCGCCGATGATCTCGCCGATGCCGGGAACCAGGCAGTCCATGGCTGCCACGGTCTTTCCATCGGGGTTGAGCTTCATGTAGAAGGCCTTGATCTCCTTGGGATAGTCGGTGACAAAGACAGGGCGCTTGAACACCACCTCGGTGAGATAGCGCTCGTGCTCGGTCTGCAGGTCGCTGCCCCAGTGGACGGGGTAATCGAACTTGTCGTTGTTCTTTTCGAGGATCTCCACAGCCTCGGTGTAGGTGATATGGCCGAAATCGGAATTCAGCACATGGTTCAGGCGGTCCATCAGGCCCTTATCCACGAAGGAGTTGAAGAACTTCATTTCTTCGGGTGCGTGCTCCAGCACATAGCGGATGATGAACTTGATCATATCCTCAGCCAGACGCATATCGTCTGCCAGATCGGCGAAGGCGATCTCCGGCTCGATCATCCAGAATTCCGCGGCATGGCGGGTGGTGTTGGAGTTCTCGGCACGGAAGGTGGGGCCGAAGGTATAGATGTTGCGGAAGGCCATGGCATAGGCTTCGCCGTTGAGCTGGCCGGAAACGGTCAGATTGGTGGGCTTGCTGAAGAAGTCCTGAGAGAAGTCCACGCTGCCGTCTTCCTTGCGGGGGATGTTGTTGAGGTCGAGGGTGGTGACCTGGAACATTTCGCCTGCGCCTTCGCAGTCAGAGCCGGTGATCAGGGGAGTGTGGACATAGACGAAGTCACGATCCTGGAAGAACTTGTGGATGGCATAGGCTGCCAGAGAGCGCACACGGAACACTGCCTGGAAGGTGTTGGTGCGGGGACGCAGATGGGAGATGGTGCGCAGGTATTCCATGGTGTGGCGCTTGGGCTGCACAGGGAAATCGGGGGTAGAAGGGCCTTCCACGGCCACGGACTTGGCCTGAACCTCAAAGGGCTGCTTTGCCTCGGGGGTCAGCACCACTTCGCCCTCAACGATCAGGGCGGCGCCGATGTTGATCTTGGAGATCTCGGCAAAGTTGGGAAGCTCAGAGCCGTACACCACCTGCACCGGGGTGAAGAAGGTGCCGTCGGAGAGCATGATGAAGCCAAAATTCTTGGAAGCACGCAGGTTGCGGACCCAGCCGCCCAGCTTCAGCGTCTTGCCTGCATACTGCTCCGGGTTCTGGAACAGGGAACGAAGGTTGATCAGATCCATGATAAATATATCTCCTTATATCTCACGATTTACAAAAGCATGATGCCCGCATTGGCGCAGGCGGTGCGGGTGGCCTCGTCCCAGATGGAGGAGTGCACCTCGCCGATGTGGGCGCAGCCCATCATCAGCATACAAAGTCTCGACTGGCCGATGCCGCCGCCGATGGTCAGGGGCAGCTCGCCGGAGAGCAGCGCCTTGTGGAAGGGAAGCTCTCTGCGGTTATCGCAGCCTGCCAGACGGAGCTGGCGATCCATGGCAGCCTCGTCTACACGAATGCCCATGGAAGAGATCTCAAAGCTGCGGCCAAGGGTCTGGTTCCAGAACAGCAGGTCGCCGTTCAGGCTCCAGTCATCATAGTCCGGTGCGCGGCCATCGTGGGGACGGCCGGAGCGAAGCTTCCCGCCGATCTGCATCAGGAATACCGCGCTGTCCTTATGCTCGGACAGGAAGGCATTTTCCTTTTCCGTGGAATTGGTCAGCTCGGGGTAAAGGTCTTCCAGCTCCTGCGTGGTGATGAACAGCACATTTCTGGGAAGATCGATGGTGAGCTGGGGGAATTCGATTTTTAATGTCTCATTGGTGACATAGATGGCATTGACGATGGAGCGGACGGTGGCCTTCAGATAGTCCATGTTCCGCTCTTCCCGGGTGATGACCTTTTCCCAGTCCCACTGGTCCACATACACGGAGTGGATATTGTCAAGAGTCTCATCACGGCGGATGGCGTTCATATCGGTGACAAGGCCGTTGCCGGGATAGAAATTATAACGCTTGAGGGCATAGCGCTTCCATTTCGCCAGAGAGTGAACCACCTGACTTTCCGCGCCTACGGCGGGCACATCGAAGCTGACCGGGCGCTCAAAGCCGTTAAGGTTATCGTTCAGGCCCGAGGACTCCTCCACAAACAGCGGTGCGGAGACCCGCTTGAGGTTCAGGGCGTGACGAAGATTGCGAAGAAAATTATGCTTGATGAACTCGATGGCACGCTGGGTCTCATAAACCGACAGAGGATTGCGGTAGCCTTCCGGGATATAGCATTGATTCATAGGGCATCCTCATTTCCGTTCAGAAAATTATACCCTGTTAGTATACGGCAAAAACTTCCACATTACAAGTCAAAAATCCGCCGTTAAGGCGGATTTTTCTTATTAAATTTGCCGGGGTTCCATGGCATCATGCAGGGTATCGGTGATGGCGGCCCGGAACAGGCTGTCTGCATTACCGTGGACGACATTTAATGCGGGGGCCACATGGCTCAGCTCCGTGTTGCCCTCCATGTAGACATCCAGATCCAGCATGAACACCGCTTCCTCCGTGACGGCCCGGGTCTTGTTATGCACCTTACGCAGGGTGCCTCTGCCGCACTTGATGTTGCTGCGGCAGCCGCCGGGGAGCATCAGGCTGACGGTCTGCTCCTGCTTGAGGAAGGCATTTTCCGGCACATCCTCTTCGCCCATCAGGCCAAGGTAGGCGGGCATGAGCAGCTCCCGCCAAGGGGTATCCTCCAGTTCCAACTGCTTTTTGTTGATTGCATTGATGTAGCGAAGGCCGATGCGGGTGAAGCAGGCGGGATGATAGGTGCCGATGAGATGGGCAAGGATCCGGTCCAGCCGCTTGGCAAACTCCTCCCAGCGGGTATAGCGGTGGGAGGACAGGGAGATGAAATCCTGGGTCAGATTGACCTTCCAGCCGCCGTCAAGGGAAATGAACTGGTGGTTTTTCACCGTGGTGGGCGGGGTCCCGGGCTGTGCGCCGGGTTTGGGGGGAAGCCGTTCTTCCCTTACGGAATAGTTGGGGTAGTCTTTCCGAATCAGTTCCTGAAATTCATAGGGAGATTGGTTCTCGATTTTCAAAATCGCGGGGAACCGCAGTTGGCACAGCACCTCAAGGAGCTGGTGCTTTTGGTATACACAGCGTTCGGCATCAGAAAACATGGCAATTATTCCTTTCGTGCGCTTTTTTATAGTATAACGAAACTGCCCTGACTTTTCAAGGCAAAGGCGTGGCGAATTTTTCAATCTTGTGTTATAATATAAAAAAACAATGTGGGAGATGACATTTTTGATCATTGGGATCCTGTTGGCGGTGCTGGCAGCGCTGCTGCTGACGGCGGGTTATATCGCGATGAATCTTGCCCTTCGGCGGGGAAAAGCGCTTGATCCCCGGGCAGAGCAGACCTTTCAGCATGGAATGTATGCAAAAAATGGCAGACTTCTCTATGAGAGCAGCCTTGCGCTTTCCGATTACCCTTCTGAAGACATCGGGATCAAAAGCTTTGATGGCCTGAAGCTTCACGGGCGCCTGCTTCCTCTGGAAAACGCGAAGGGGACCATCCTGCTGTTCCACGGCTACCGCTCCTGCGGTGATGGGGATTTTGGCTGCGCCGTACCTTTGATGCGAAGCCTTGGCTATCAGGTGCTGATCGTGGATCAGCGCGCCCATCAGCAAAGCGAGGGGCGCTATATCACCTTCGGCATTTTAGAGCGGCACGATGCCCTTTCTTGGGCGAGGGAAATGGAGCGGCGCTTTGGACCGGAGCATCCCCTTGTGCTTGACGGAATTTCCATGGGTGCAGCCACGGTGTTGATGGCGACAGCCCTGCCCCTGCCCAAAAGTGTGCGGGGTATCATTGCGGACAGCGGCTTTTCATCTCCCAATGCCATCATTGGCAGTGTCATCCGCAGGCTCCATCTTCCTGCAAGGCCCCTTTTGTGGCTGATGGACCTTTGGTGCCGCCTGCTGACCGGGGCTTCCTTGGGAGAATATTCCGTGCCGGAAGCTATGGCACAGTGTCAGATCCCGGTGCTGTTTGTCCACGGCAAGGCGGATTCCCTTGTACCCTGGGAGATGACCCGGGAGAATTACGATGCCTGCCGGAGTGAAAAGCACCTTGTTTTGGTGGATAACGCCGAGCATGGGGAGAGCTTCCTTGTGGATCGTGTGGCCTGTGAGAAAGCGATAACGGATTTTTTGCGATAATACGAGGTGAATCATATGAAACATCAGATTCGAGTTCAGATTTTGCGGGAGGGGGCGGTGCTGCCTTCCTATGGCTCCGCACTGGCTGCGGGGGCAGACCTGTGCGCCTGCCTGCCCGAGGCGGTGACCATTGCCCCCGGAAAGACCCTGATGATCCCCACGGGCCTTGCCATGGAGATCCCCGAAGGCTATGCGGGCCTCATCTATGCCAGAAGCGGCCTTGCCTGCAAGCGGGACCTTGCTCCTGCCAACAAGGTGGGTGTCATTGACGCGGACTACCGGGGAGAGATCATCGTGGCTCTGCACAATCACGGCGAAGTACCCCAGACGGTGGCCCCGGGAGACCGCATTGCCCAGCTTGTGATCGCCGCCTGCCCCCAGGCGGATTTCCTGCTCACCGAGCGCCTTTCCGGGACAAAGCGGGGGGAAGGCGGCTTTGGCTCCACAGGAAAATAATTTCCGTTTTTTTGAAATATCTTCTGGAATTTTAGCTTCGATTTAATTTCTGTCTGTTAAAATGTAGGTGTATGATTTGTTGCGTTCCGGAACGGAGGGATCCTATGTATCAGATCGGAGATTATCTGGTATACGGCTCTGAGGGCGTATGCCGTGTGGAAAACATCGGAAGTCCCAAGCTGACGGGAGTCAGTCGGGACAAGCTCTACTATACCCTTGCACCCTGCAGAGGAGGCGGTGTCATCTATACGCCGGTGGATACCGGAGTACATATGCGTGTGCCGTTGGAGGCTGCGGCTTTGGAGGAACTGCTTGAGCGGTTGCCGGAGCTGCCCCTGTGTGAAAACTTTCCAAGAGAACCCCGGCTGCTTGCTTCCTTCTATCAGCAGATTTTGCAGACCCATGATTGCGTCAGCATCCTGCAGCTTTATAAGACCCTCTATACCAAGCAGCAGGCGCTGATGGGCAACCGTAAGAGCCTCAACGCCACAGATCAGCGCTACTGGAAGCAGGCAGAAGACCTGCTGTGCAGTGAGTTTGGCTTTGTGCTTGGATTGGAACGGCCGCAGGTGGTTCGGCTTCTGAAGCAGAAAATTGGAGAAAGCCTTTAATTCTTCAGCTTTTCCAGCCATTCCAGCAGCTTAAAGCGGATCACATAGCGGTCAGGCTCGGACATCCATTGGATCTCCTCGTCGGAAAACCCGGCCCCTGCGGCCACGGCCTGCAGATCTTGCGTGCAGGCGCTGCGGCACAGGGCAGGGAAGCAGACGCACCACCAGTTTTTCCCTTCTGCGCGGCCTATGCGTACCCGAAGGGAGAGATACTCTCCTGCGGGAAGGGCGAAGGTATCGTAGTAGCGGGTGGGAAAGGATTCCGGCTGAAGAGTTACCTCCACACATTCATCGACACTCTGTTCAGAGAGTACCTGTTCGGCGGTTTCTTTGACGAGGGGGAGTGCGTTTTGCAGAAGCTCCACCATTTCCTCCCGGCTTTGGGCCTTTGCTGACAGGGGTGCCAATTCCTCAAGAAGAGCGTCCCGCACCCTGAGCTTGAGAGCCTGATCCTCGGCTTTGTCGGAGTTTGCCACTACATGGAAGCGGATCAGCTTGTCGGCCAGGGCCTGCTGCTGCGCCATGAGTCCCGCACAGCCGAGGACCGCCGCAAAGAGCAGCGAAAAGACCATGATAAGTACAATTTTTTTCATAATAAAACCGTCCATCCTATTTTTCAGAAGGATGGACGGATTTTTTATGATTTATACGCTGCAGGCATAAAATACGGAATATTCATTGCATTTCAGTCTTATTTCTGCCTGCTTTGCGCCGCTTTCGTCCGGGAACAGGCCGAAAACCGCAGAGCCGGAGCCGGTCATTCTCGCGCCGCAGGCACCAGCCGCCAGAAGCTCCTCCCGAATGGAAAGGATCTGCGGATGCTCCATCGCCGCCACGGGCTCCAGCACATTGCAAAGGAGGGGACCTGCGCTTTGCTTATCATCTGCTCGAAGGTGTGTCAGAAGCTTTTCGGGATCAGGATGCGCCTGCGCCGGGTATTGATCTGACAGGGCAAAAAGCTTCGGCGTAGAGATGCCAAAGTCCGGCTTGCAGATCACATAGTGCTGCACCGTGTCAAGGGGTGTGGGGGAGAGCACCTCGCCCCGACCCTTCACCCGGGCGGTACCCCCCAGTATGCAGAAGGGCACATCGCTGCCGCATTTGGCACCCAGGTTGCACAGTGCTTCGGTGCCAAAGGGTTCACCATAGAGTCTGTTCAGTCCCCGCAGTACTGCGGCAGCATCCGCGCTGCCCCCGGCAAGACCGGCCTGCTCGGGAATGCGCTTGACGATATGGAGTTTCACGCCGGGGTCCGGCAGGTTGGCAGCACGGAAAAAGATCTGTGCTGCCTTCCAGGCAAGGTTTTTTTCGTCACAGGGGATACCTGCAAGGGGGGTTCCCTTGCTGTCTTCACAGGTCAGCATCCAGGGTGCTCTGGTGCCTGTGGTGAGGGTGACATCATCGTGAAGGGATACCGCCTGCATTACCATGTCCAGTTCGTGGTAGCCGTCGGAACGGATGCCTAAAATATCCAGAGTCAGGTTCAGCTTGGCATAAGCGGGTATGGTAACAGTGTTCATTCGCTGATCGCCCTTGCCTCCAGATAGTAGCGCTTTTCGCGGCTGTGACCCATGGAGAAGGTCTTGCGGGGCAGGATTCCGTCAGCGATGACACCGCGGAAGAGCTGGCTCTTTTCCATGGCGGGCAGCAGGAAGCCGATGGAGTCCTCCTGGGCGGCCAGTGCGATCAGGGCATCATCGTCGTGAATATAGTCTACTACACCCTCGTTTTCCTTCGTGTACTCGTTCAGGAAGCTCTGCAGCACACCCACGGCCAATTCGCTCTTGGCCCGGTCCAGATAGACGGTACCGTGCGTTTCGCCGATGTACCACTGTACCGGGTAACCGCCATCTGCGCACCAGTCCTGTTCCAACGCGGACAGGAGCCTTTTCGGGTCGGTTTTGCAGACAAAGCGGTGGATGGGCTCAAATTCCAGCGCCTCGTCGTGAATGTTTTCCAGTTCCACCAGGGCATAGCGGGCGGGATGCCGGGAAAGATCCTCTCCGGGATGCTTAGCCTTCAGCTCTTCATAGCAGGTTTTTGCGGTGGCGAGGGAATGGTTGCCGTCGCCCACGGCAAAGACCATGGGAACACCGTGAAGACCTTCGTACTTCTTGTCTACATTGGCACTGTAGTCGGCGAGAACACGGTCGAAGGTTTCGGCTGCTTCGCCGTTGACCAGCCAGCCGCTAATATGGCCGCCGCCCATCATCAGGTCGAAGTCATAGAGCTTGGGAAGCTGTGCCTTCTTTGCGGCAATGGGCTCAATAAGCAGCCGCTCATGGTCATCGCAGAGCATCAGCACATGGGGCAGCTCAATGGAGGCGTCACGGCGGATCTTCTGGCGGGGGGGAATGCGTTCCACTACGGTCTTTTCGGTGGCACGAATGGCAGAGGCGGAGCCAACGGAGAAGTCATAGGCGTCCAGGTCCACCATACCCACAAGGCCCTTGCGGATAGTACCGTTTTCCATGGTGCGCTCCACATAGATGTAGCTGTCGGGATAGCAGGTGAAAATACCGTTTTCCCGGTATTTTTTCATATTTTCAAAAATTTCCAGGGTATGCTCGTCTTCCTGAGGGGTGCCAAGCTCTGCCTCGGGCAGGATCAGATGGAAGGTGGAGGGCACTTCGGCGGTGAGCTTTCGCACCTCGTCCCAATAGGCCGGATCAGAGGAAAACTGATCACAGGCGATGACGGCCCAGGTTTCCGGGCTTGCACTTCCGGGCAGAAGAATATCGGCAGAAGTAAAGGAATTCATAAGGATCCTCCTTTCAGGGTGGGTTGGTTTCATTGCGGTATAAGAAAATTATATACCAAGAAGCAATAATTTCAAGAATTTTTTTGCATAAAGTATTGCCGCATAATAATCGTATTTTCGATGCAAAATAAGGCCGGGAATCAAACGAATGGAGGTAAGCAAATGGATTCGTTGGCTTTGATCCTCGCCATTGTTGGCGCACTCAACTGGGGTCTTGTGGGAATTTTCAGATTCGATCTGGTCGCATGGATTTTTGGCGGTCAGACCAGCGGGCTGTCCCGGATCATTTTCACCCTTGTGGGCCTGGCGGGCCTGTGGTGCATCTCTCTGCTCTTCCGCAGAGGCGCAAATGCTTCCTTTGAGGAATGATCCCGGCCAAAAAAGGAGCGCGTCGAAGAACTTCGACGCGCTGCGTTACATTATCGTTATTCAAACTGGCAGCGGACGATGCAGGAAACGCTTTCGCTGCCTACGGTTGCAGTGACGGTGGCGGTGCCGCCGCCCACGGCTTCCACATAGCCGGTCTCATCCACTCTGACCACAGCTTCATCGGAGCTTTCCCATTCAGGAATGCTGCCGTCACCGCCGGTGAGGACCAGCATGGTGTTCTCCGTCTTTTCAAAGAAGGAGATATCCTCCGCGCTGATGCTCAGAGGGTCTGCACCGGGGGCAGGCACACCGGGATCAGGATCGGGTTCAGGTTCGGGTTCAGGCTCCGGATCATCCGCTTCGAAGCTGCAGATGACGGTGCAGTAGGCGGTATACTTGCCGCACATGATGGCAACGGTGGTCTCGCCGGGTGCCTTGGCGGTAATGGTGCCGTCCTGGGTCACACTGGCGATGGTGGAATCGTCCACAGAGAAGATGATCTGATCGGTGGTGTTGGCAGGCTCCACTGCGGTCTGAAGCTGAATGCTTGCACCGGCTTCTTCCAGCGTCAGCTCAGCGGCATCAACAGCAAGCTGGGTGCAGGGGATGTTCTGGAGTACTTCTTCCTCCACAGCCGGCTTCAGGAAGGGAAGCAGCTCAAAGGAGTAGAGAATGTAGCCGGTAAAGCCGACAAACAGAAGGATCAGAGCGATCAGCGCAGCGATCTTTCCGCCGATGGGACGGCGTTCGTGCGCTTCCTCCTCCATGGGGCGTTCATCATAGTCGTAATGGTCGCCCATGTAGTTGTTGGAATTGCCCGGCTGACCCTGACAGATGGGGCAGCGGCCCTCTTCGGGATTGTAGAGGGTGCCGCAATATTCGCAGATAATGGTGTTGTTCATGGTATCTCCTTGCCGCCAAAGCGGATAGTTCGTGATTCTATGCAGATATAGTATAGCATCTTTGCGGCGCTAAGACAATAAAATTATT
Organism: Oscillospiraceae bacterium; assembly: GCA_015067585.1. Lineage (GTDB taxonomy): Bacteria > Bacillota > Clostridia > Oscillospirales > Oscillospiraceae > SVMC01. The sequence goes on along the minus strand of SVMC01000015.1, from coordinate 15,451 downwards.
GCTTTTTTTATAAAATTATCATATGATATGTAATAGGGAAAATAGTCGAATGAAGCTGCTAAAGGGAAAATGCTGTATTTTCGTTTGGCAGACCCATACTTTGACGCACATTTGTGCGTCTGTCAGGGAGGCGATTCCATGTCTGAGATGAAACCCGTATCCCCGCTGCTGGATGGAATGAAGGTTCTTGAATGCTTCAGCGATTGCGGCAAAAGTGTCTGCTACGAGGTGGAGCACAGCGAGTCGGGGGAAAAGTATGTCCTTAAACACATTCCGGTTCCGGAATCTGAAACCAAGACCCAGGCACTGATCCTGACGGGCGCTGTGGAAAATGAGGCCGGTGCCCAGGCATATTACGAAGAGGTTGCCAACGGCATCCGCAGGGAAGTTATCAAGCTGCAGGCCCTTTCCGGGCATAGCTGCGTGGCATCCTGGGCGGGCTATCAGGTCGAACCCCGGGAGGGTGTCGGCTTCGATATCTATCTTCTGATGCCTTACAGAAGCTCGCTGAAGAGCTTTCTGAATTCCAATGCCCTCACTCAGCTGCAGGCGCTCAATTTTGGTATTGACCTGTGTAATGCGCTGAGTGTTCTGCGGGATGCAGGCTTCCTGTTCCTGAATCTCAAGCCCGAGAATATTTTCGTGGACGAGCATGGACATTTCATGGTGGGCGATCTGGGTTTGATGCCCCTGGAGGATCTGCAGTTCTGTGCGGTACCGGAGCATTACCAGAGCGATTTCTCCGCACCGGAGCTGATGGAGCTGTTTGCTGAGCCGAAGGAGAACTCTGATCTTTATTCCCTTGGCATGATTCTGTACTATATCTTCAACGGCAACCATCTGCCCTTTGATGATGGCAAGGTGAAGCCGGAGAAGGCCCGTCAGCAGCGGCTGCGGGGGGATGTGCTGCCTACGCCTCAATATGCGGATTATGAGTTGGCGGAGATCATCGCCAAAGCCTGCAATGTGGATCCCCAGCAGCGTTTTGCCACACCGGCAGAGCTTCGTCAGGCGCTGATTTTGTATATGCAGCGCAACGAAGTGTCCGATCAGCTGCTGGTACCTCCGCTGCCCCTGGAAGAACCGGAAGAAGAATCTGCGGCCGAAGAAGCTGCGCAGGCAGAGGAAGCTGTCGCGGACGAAGCCGCACAGGCTGAGGCGGCTTCCGGGGTCGTCGTTCCGGAGGCAGCCGGGGAAGAACCTGCCCCGGAGGCAGAAGCGCTGCCTGCGGAGGAGACTCCTGCCGTACCGGAAGCAGAGGCGGCCTCTGCAGAGGAAGGCTCTGCGGAAGAACTGCCTGCAGACTCCAATGACGAGGAAGCAGCCGAAGAAATACCCGAAGAAATGCCCGAAGAAATGCCCGAAGAAATGCCCGAAGAAACGATTCCGGAAGAGAATATGTCTCTGGATGAACTTCTGTCCTCTGTCAATGATGTTCTGGAAGAAGGGGAGCGGGAATCCAGTGCGGATGCACCGGATTTTGAGGCAAACGAGGCCGCGCAGAAGGAGCAAAAGCCCGGGAAGCGCCGCAAAAAGTTCTGGATCCCTCTGCTGATCGCCATGCTGGTGGTTGGCGCAGTGGGGGCAGCCCTTGGCTATTTCTATATGAATTGGTATCTTGTCACCATGAGCGATCTTGAAGTGGTGGAAAGCTCCGACAGCTCTGTTATGGTATCCTATGCCCTGAGTGCACCGGACCCCGATCTGAGCTGGGAGTGCACCGATACCTATGGCAACAGCTTCCCCGGTATCCCCGGTGAGAATACGGTGACCTTTAATGAACTGACCCCCGGTATGCAGTATACCATCAGCTTCCATCCCGGTAAGCTCCATAAGCTTCTGGGAACTACATCCATCACAGCAGCCACCGCCGCCCAGACCCAGATCGTCTCCTTCACCGCAGCCCCCGGCGGCAACAGCACTACGGCTGAGATCAGTCTGGTGGTGTCCGGTCCGGAGCCTGAGGGCTGGCTTGTGACCTACACCTCCACCGACAGCGATTCCGGCGGCGTTCACTTTACGGGCCACAATGTGCTGATCCCCGGTCTGAATCTCCATGATACCTATACCTTTGAACTCCTTGCCACGGAGGGTGTCTATCTGGCCGGCGAGACAAGCTGCCAGCTTGAGATGGTGGCGGATGTGCAGGCAGAGGGCCTGCAGGTCACCGCTGCCACGGAAGACAGCCTGAGTGTGACCTGGGACAGTCTGGCGGATCTGCCAAAGAGCTGGTCGGTCAGCTGCGTGGGCGAAGGCTATGATGAAACACTGGAGGTGACGGAGTGTGCTGCCACCTTTACCGGCATCGATCTGAACACCGCCTATACCTTTACCGTAGCAGCCGTCGGTCTGGATGCACCTCTGTCCGTTGCTCTGCCTGCGCATGCTACGATCATCACATCTCTGGAAGCGGAAGCACTGGATGCCGGTCGGGTCGAGGTGAGCTGGAGCTGCTCTGAGCCGCAGCCGGAAGAAGGCTGGGTCGTGCGCTACCTTGTGGGCGGAGATGAGAATCTCAGCGAAAGTGTCACGGTGACGGAAGAGAACACCGTAGTGCTTGCGGGGCTTCCGTCCAAGAGTGAAGTGGTGGTGCTCCTGCAGGCGGCCAGCGGCGATACCATCATCGGCACCCAATCCCTCACGGTGATGATGCCGGAGGCAGCGGAATTTGCCGAGCATGACTTTACATCCTCTGAAAGCGAACTGAGCACCTATGCCGTACCGGATATGGAAGATTGGGGCATTGATGATCTTGATGGCGAGGAAGAAGCTTTCGTTCCCGGAACGGCTGTGGCAGTGGTGCTGAAGGCGCCTGATGGCTTTAACAAGCGGGATCGGGACGAGACCCCCATCACCCTGGTCCTGCGTGATGAGAGCGGCAAGGTCGTCTCTTACAATGCGGTGTCCTGTACCTGGAATGATATCTGGAACGATGGCCGCTATCTGACTACGGTCAAGCTGTCCGAGACACCTGGTAACTATCAGATCGAGCTGTATTTCAACTATCAGTTTGTCAACAGCTGTGTTGTTGCCGTGCCCGGGGAAGAAACACCGGAAGACACACAGACGACAGAAGCATAACAATCCAAAAGGAGCCGCAGCAGAGGAAAAACTGCTGCGGCTCCTTCGGCACATCCGTGGGATGGGGAGGTATTTGTGAAGTTGTGAAGTGGTTTCGTTAAGAGAACCGGAAATCTGTCGCATACTGTTTTGGCTATGGGAATGGATCATAGGAAATGAGCTGCAGCAATCTGTTGTTTTGCTGCAGCTCATTTTAACGATTAAAATCTGATCTCTTCGCCCTTTTTCATGCGGTCGCGGAATTCTGCGGTGGCGCAGAAGAGCACGTCGCCGGAGGAGTTGATGGCGGTTTCCAGAGAGTCCTGCACAACGCCGATGATGAAACCAACGCTGACCATCTGCATTGCCACATCCTGACCCACGCCCAGCAGGGAGCAGGCCATGGGGATCAGCAGCAGGGAGCCGCCGGCCACACCGGAAGCACCGCAGGCACCCAGGGTTGCCATGAAGCTCAGGAGGATGGCGAGGAAGAAATTGACCTCAATGCCCTGAGAGAAGGCGGCAGCCAGAGACATGACGGTGATGGTGATGGCAGCGCCGTCCATGTTGATGGTGGCACCCAGAGGAATGGCTACGGAGTAATATTCACGGTCAAGGCCCAGCTTTTCGCAAAGTGCCATGTTCACAGGGATATTGGCAGCAGAGCTTCTGGTGAAGAAGGCGGTAAGGCCGGACTCCTTGAAGCAGCGGAATACCAGAGGATAGGGATTGCGGCGCAGGGCAATGCCAACGATCAGGGGATCCACGACCAGCGCAACGGCCAGCATACAGCCAACGAGAATCAGCAGGAGCTTGCCGTAGTCCTTGAAGATGTCCAGACCATACTCACTGATGGAGGAGAACACCAGACCCATGATGCCGAAAGGAGCGACCTGAATAATCCAGCCTACTGCCTTTGCCACAGCGTCGGAGATATCAGACATAACATCCTTGGTCCTGTCACCGGCGATCATACGAAGGGCCAGACCGAAGATGACAGCCCAGGTGAGGATGCCAACATAGTTGGCATTGAGGATGGAAGAAACGGGATTCTGTACCATGTTGGTGAGCAGGGTGCGGAACACTTCGCCCAAACCGGAAGGAGCGCTGTTCTCGGCAGCCTCAGCCAAACGGATGGTGACAGGGAAAATGTACATGAGTACAACTGCAACAGCAGCAGCAAGGAAGGTACTGAGCATATAGAAAACGATAACGGTACGGAACCGCTTGCCGATGCCGGTACCGGCCTTTGCCAAAGAAGCAATGACCAGAACAAAGACAAGGATGGGTGCGATGGCTTTCAGTGCGCCAACAAAAATGTCACCGAAGACAGCAACAAAGCTTGCCTGGGGAACCAGCAGACCCAGCGAAACACCGATCACCAGACCGATGAGGATCCGCAGGATCAGGGAAGAATTGACATAAGCCTTAAAAATCTTCTTCATAATGCCTCCACTTTTTCTTTCTTTTTTCAGCAGGGACAATGATACCATAGAAGGCGGGGATTTTCAACAAATAGTTTTTTGTTTTTTGTGGAAGTTGACATGGTGATGTTGCTTGTCTGCTTGCAATGAGTCGATGTATGCCCAAAACATTAGCGAAGTGACATTTTCTGCGCAACGGCATCCTTTTTCCGGCGACCTGCTGGAGATTCGTTTGCATTTTTGCCGTTGGCAAAAATAATTGTTTGGCTCGGTCAAGCCCTCGCCGCCAACCTGCCACCGGCAGGTTGGATTTGATTTTTCGAATCTCCATCTCTTATCACCAAAAAGAAAACCACCCCGTTGGGGCGATAGATCGATAGCGCTCACTTAAACGCTGGAGATTCGTTTGCATTTTCATTCCTGAAGGGAATGAAAATTAAGGTTCGGCTCCGCTTTGGCGTCGCCGCCAACCTGCCACCGGCAGGTTGGATTTGATTTTTCGAATCTCCATCTCTTATCACCAAAAAGAAAACCACCCCTTTGGGGTGGTTTTCTTTTTGGTGACCCGCTGGAGATTCGAACTCCAGACCCACTGCTTAAAAGGCAGTTGCTCTACCGACTGAGCTAGCAGGTCATATGGCAGGGATGGCAGGATTCGAACCTACGCATACAGGAGTCAAAGTCCTGTGCCTTACCGCTTGGCGACATCCCCATGTAGTAATGTGCGCAGCCAAAATCCCGAAAAAAAAGAAATTGGAATGGGGTGGGTGAAGGGATTCGAACCCTCGACCTTCAGAGCCACAATCTGACGCGCTAACCAACTGCGCCACACCCACCATATCGCAATTTCATCGACCGCATTCGTCCGGCCCAACGCCCCGAAGGGATTTGGTACGCCAGGAGGGATTCGAACCCCCGACCTACTGCTTAGAAGGCAGTTGCTCTATCCAACTGAGCTACTGGCGCATGCAGCAGAAAACGCAAAACGCACCGTCTATCGTTTTCATGGAGCGGGTGATGGGAATCGAACCCACGCCCACAGCTTGGAAGGCTGTTGTACTAGCCGTTATACTACACCCGCAAGTATTGTCGCCTTTCAGCCATAAAATCTTACCATATCAATTGCCTCTTGTCAAGAGATTTTTCTTGATATTGGCATTTCTTTGAACAAAAGATATGCCGCACCGCAGTTCCGGCCAGAGAAAAGCCGGAACTGCGGCACAATCGTTTATTAGTTTACCATAAATTATTATGAAAATTCGAAGCCGCCCCATTCCACGGCAGTGAAGCCGTCCCGCTTGGGTGTTTCAAGGGTCTGCTCTTCCACTTCGATGGGCTGTTCCAGACCTTGATATCCCATCAGAACGCGGATCGTAGAATCCGGCGCAGGCTGGATATCCAGGGGCATGGTGCGTTCGATCTCCTCCGCCGTGGCAAAGCGGATGTAGTTGTAGGGATTCGCCTCCAGCTTGGGGAGCCAATAGACAATGAATTCCTCCGCTTCCCTGTCCGTCAGGCCAAGAATAGCGAGCTTTTCTTCCAAAAATGCAATCGAGTCCTCTCCCCTGACCACAAAGCCTTCCTTTTCGAACTGATATTCGATGGGACTAATGGATTCATAGTAGAGGGCATAGAGATCCCTTCCGGTGTCAAGGTCGGTCAGGCTGCCGTCCGGACGGGCCAGTACCTTCCACTCCCCTTCATACTTGGGATAGGAAACCGTGATCAGGTCTTCATAGCCCAGCGTTACCGCCACTTCTGTCTCCTCGGCGGGGTATAAGTAAATGATGGGTTTTTCTACCGGAATAACCTCATAATCGTATTCCTCCTCCGGTTCCATATCCTCCGGCAGGTATGCCTGTTCCCTGCGGACAGTTTTCACATTCCGTTCGGTGGGTACGATCACGCAGTAGGCCGGACAAGCCGCTGTATATCCTTCTGCGCGTGCCCACACATAGACGATCGCTTCCCTGCCGTCATACACCACATCCGCAACTCTTGCTTTCACGCTCAATGTAGAATCAAAAGCATCGGAAAATACAATGTATTTTTTGCCTTCATCCGTATATCTTTGCTCAAGATTAAATTTTTCGCAGTAGCTTGCGTACTCTGAAAAAGACAGCACATCGCATATTGCAAAGCTATCTCTGTCTTCTACAGGTTCAAACCACAGGTCTGTATAGGCCACCATATGTTCTCCGGCATAATCCTGCTCAAAAACGATCGCTTCTGGTTCATTACACCAAGGCTTTAGCCAAAGAAGTACCAAAGCTGCCGCAGCCAGCAAAACCGCCGCCAAAACACACACAATGAACAATGTTTTCTTTTTTATCATTGTCATTCCCTCCCTCGAAAGTTTTCTTATATTTATATAACGATTCAAAAGGCCGAAATGTTGTATGATTGTAAAATTTTTCTTCCTTTTTTTATTTTAACATAGTATAATAGCTACATTCAATCATGGAGGTGAACATTTATGAAGTTTTCACTGAAGCCAAAAACAAAGATTCAGATCATCGTTGGCATCCTGATGATCGCTGTCGCCGTATTCCTCGGCTTTTATCTGAACGATATGACCGGTCCGGAATCCACAATGCTGCAGCGCTCCATTTATATCCTTGCGGTATTTGGCGTTGGTCTGTCCGGTCTGTGCGGCATATTTAGCGGATTGTTCGGATTCCTTTGTGGTTTTGTGCTGATTCTCCTCATTGTTCTTCCCAAAGTACTTCCTGACCCCTGGAACCGCTACTATGCCTTCCTCTACATCGGCCTGCTGTTGCTGCTGCCCCTTTTCAAGAAAAAGTGGGCTGCAAAAAAGGCAGCGAATCAGGACAGCTTAACGGAAGAGGATGACGAAGCATTAGAGGACGAGGAATTCATCGACGAAGAAGAATCAGCCCTTCTTGAAGCACTGGATGGAAAATCGCTGATCATCGTACAGCAGACCACCACCGGACGCCTCTTCCAGCTCATCCGCTGCAGCGGCGAGATCCGGGCTTACCGTGTCGGCGGTGAGCTTCGCGGGGTGGATATGGAGCAGGTATTCCTGAACAATATCCCCAACCGGGACATGGGTAAAAATGACTTCGCCATTCCTCTGGATACTGTCCGCACTGTCCGCTGCATGGAGCTTGCCAACAGCAACCCCGGCTATGATATGATCGCCGTGGTTAAGACGGACAAGCGTACCTATCGCTTTGCCCCTACCTACATCACAGAGAATGCCGTATTTGAAGAATTCTGGCGCAGAAATGCCGGCACCGCTTCCTTCTCCAACGATAAGACGGTGGACGAAGCCGCTGCCATTACCCCGCCCGACAAGAACAAACTTGCCCTGCTGAAAAAAGTTAAACTCGGCTACTGCATTTATACAGGCGCAGTCGGTCTGATGTGGCTGTTCCTGAATGTCCCCTATGTCCTGTTCTCTGTGCTGAACCTTCTGGCGCTGCCCATCGGTCTTGCGCTGTACTTCTGCTTCCCCAATGAACTGACCATGCAGGATCAGAAGAAGAGCAAAGGCAGCCGTATCTCCATCGCCATGCCGGTCATGCTCTCCGGCTGTGTCATCGCACTGCGTACCTTCATAGATTTCAATATCCTCCACTGGGGTAAATTCTTTATCGCCGGCGGCATCCTGCTTGTGATCCTTCTCGTTTTATTCCTGTGCCTCAGCCGGGAATGGCGCAGCAGAAAAGGCACCATTTTTATCATCGTATTTGCCCTGTTATTCTATGTGATCGGCGCCGTCGGCCAAATCAACTATGTATTTGATCCCGCGCCTCCCCAGATCGATTCCGGCGAGGTCGTAGATATGCACATCTCCACCTCCAGCAAAGGCCCGGATACCTACCACATCAATGTTCTCCTGCAGGACGGCACCGAACTGGATCTGCAAACCAGTGAAGCAAACTATGAGACCATTTCGATCGGTGACGAAACCCAGGTCTATACCTTCCCCGGTCTTTTGGGCATCGAATATGCCTTCCTTGAAGGATAACATCCTGTCAGGCAGACCGTACAAAAAATCCCTTGCTATGTTCCCACCCTGCTGCGCAGCAGGGTGGGAATTCCTTATGCCTGAAAGCCCGGAGGTCTGCCCCCGTAATTTGCGTCAAAAGAAAAATGTAATTTTGGAAAATTTCCCCTTGACTTTAGCTATTAAAAGTGTTAAACTTTAAACAGCTAAAGTTTAACGATTAAAAGTGTTAAACTTTAAATAGCAAAAGCAAAAAATATTGCAAATGCAAATGAGGTGTTATTATGTTTCTGAAAATCGCTCTGGTCGTTCTCTTTTTCGGTACAATGGTGGGCATTGGCCTCTATTGCCGCAAAAGTGCCATGGATGTGAACGGCTTCGTACTGGGCGGGCGCTCCGTCGGTCCCTGGCTTACCGCCTTCGCTTATGGTACTTCCTATTTCTCCGCCGTTGTATTCGTTGGTTATGCAGGCCAGTTCGGTTGGAAATACGGCGTCGCCGCCACCTGGGCGGGCATCGGCAATGCCCTCATCGGCTCTTTGCTGGCATGGTGGGTCCTCGGCCGCCGCACCCGCATCATGACCCAGCATCTTTCCAGCGCCACCATGCCGGAATTCTTCGGCAAGCGCTTTGACTCTCAAGGATTGAAGATCGCCGCCTCCGTGGTCACCTTCATCTTCCTGATCCCCTACACCGCATCGCTGTACAACGGCCTGTCCCGCCTGTTCGGCATGGCCTTTGACATCGACTATTCCGTATGCGTCATCATCATGGCCATCCTCACCGGCATCTATGTCATCGCCGGCGGCTACATGGCCACCGCCATCAACGACTTCATTCAGGGCATTATCATGATCTTCGGCATCATCGCCGTGATCGCGGCAGTGCTGAAGGGTCAGGGCGGCTTTATGGAAGCGCTGGCCGGCATGGGCCGTGTCACCGACCCCGCTGTTTCTGATGTGCCCGGTGTGTTCGCCTCCTTCTTCGGCCCCGATCCCATCAACCTGCTGGGCGTGGTGCTGCTGACCTCCCTTGGCACCTGGGGTCTTCCCCAGATGGTGCAGAAGTTCTACTCCATCAAGAGCGAGAAGTCCATCAACACCGGCATGGTGGTTTCTACCGTCTTCGCCTTCATCGTGGCAGGCGGCTGCTACTTCCTTGGCGGCTTCGGCAGACTTTTTGCCGACCGTGTGGATGTGGCCGCGGAGGGCTTCGATGCCATCATCCCCGCCATGCTCTCCGATCTTCCGGATCTGCTGATCGCCATCGTGGTCATTTTGGTGCTGTCCGCCTCCATGTCCACCCTGTCCTCTCTGGTACTTACCTCCAGCTCCACCATGACGCTGGACCTTTTGAAGGGCCATGTGGTGAAGGACATGAGCGAAAAGCGTCAGCTCTTCATCATGCGCTGCCTGATTGTGGTGTTCATCGTCATCTCCGTGATCATTGCCATCGTGCAGTACAAGTCCAATGTCACCTTCATCGCTCAGCTCATGGGTGTTTCCTGGGGCGCACTGGCAGGTGCTTTCCTTGCCCCCTTCCTCTACGGCCTGTACTGGAAACGCACCACCAAGGCTGCCTGCGCTACCAGCTTCCTCTTCTCCACCGTGGTTATGCTGGCCAATATGTTCTTCAAGGCCCGGTTCCCGGTGCTGCTCCAGTCCCCCATCAACGCAGGCGCATTCTGCATGATCGCAGGCCTGATTATTGTTCCCGTGGTCTCCCTCTTCACTTCTAAGCCGAAGAAGGAACTGGTGGACGATGCCTTCTCCTGCTATGAGCAGAAGGTTCTGGTTCGCCAGACCGATGCTCTCGGCGACCACCAAAATTAAAGACTCAGTTTCTCCATACCTTTCTTTTTCAAATGCCGCCGCCCGTCGGAACTTCGTTCCGGCGGGCGGTGGCGCAAGGAGCAAAAAGAAATTTTAGATTTTTCAAAAAAAGTCCTTGCTTTTTTCGCAGGGATGTGCTATTATACTCCAGCAGCAAATGAACTGCACAAATGAATATCCGGGTGTGGCGAAGTTTGGTATCGCGCTTGAATGGGGTTCAAGAGGCCGCTAGTTCGAATCTAGTCACTCGGACCAGAAAATGCTCCCTTTTGTCTTTGACAAAAGGGAGCATTTTTTTACGAAGTAAAAATATATCATGCGGCAAAGCGATATATCATTTAGGAAAGCTTAATGATAAAGGGCAGCGAATCAACATAAGGGTTACAACTCCCAGAAAAGATACAGGAGCTGTGGTGTCTTTTATAACAGGATGGATGGTTAATCCCATTGGCCAGATTCATTTAACAACACCTTCGGAGGTAAATAATATGAAGATGATGGATTGTGTTGAATTGATTGCAGATAATGCCGGATACACAAATCACGGTGTTTACAAAGGTATGCAGGGTTGGATTTGTCTTGATGATAATTCAGATGGAACTTGGCTTGTAAATTTCCCGCAGTGTGGCGAAAAAGAGGATATAGCGGAAATTTCCGTAAAAGAAGAGGACTTAAAAGTAATTCCTTCAATGAATGCTGCTGTAAATGAACAACTCAAAGCACAGTTTGAGCTTTCCGGCGACGCCGCAAAGGTATTGACCGAAAACCCGGAAAATATTAGCAGTTATTTGATTTGATCGTTATCTCAAATATTATACCGCAGTTTTGCAGCGCACTCACTGTATTTTGCGTCAAATTATTGCAGCATGGCGAGGAATTCTTCTTCGCTCAGCACGGGGATACCCAGCTCGTTGGCCTTCCTCAGCTTGGAGCCGGCATTTTCTCCCGCCACCACGAAGGTGGTGCGCTTGGAAACGGAGGAGGAAGCCTTGCCGCCGAAGCTTTCGATCTGGGCGGTGGCCTCATCCCGGGTAAAGAGGGACAGTGCGCCCGTCAGCACGAAGGTCTTTCCTTCGAAGCGGTGATCCTCCACGGTGCTTTGCGCTTCAAAATTCACACCTGCATCCTTCAGCCGCCGGATCATATCCTGGGCATTGGGGTCGGAGAACCATTCTATGATGGAATCCGCCGTACCCGGACCGATATCCCGAATGGCCATCAGCTCTTCCCGGGAAGCCTCCATCAGCTTGTCCAGGCGGCCAAAATGGGCAGCTAAGATCCTGCCTGCCTTGGCCCCCACCTGACGGATACCGAGAGCGAAGATCAGGCGGCCAAGATCCCGGTTCTTGCTCTCCGCGATGGAGGCAAGGAGCTTCTGGGGGGCCTTTTCCCCCTTCTGCCAGAGGCCCGCGATCTCCTCAAAGGTGAGATCATAAAGGTCTGCCGGGGAATGGATGAGATCCCTTTCCAAAAGCTGCTCCACGATGGCACTGCCAAGACCGTCAATGTCCATGGCATCACGGGAGACGAAGTGCTGCAAAGTTCTGGCAAGCTGGGCGGGGCACTGGGCACCGGTGCAGCGCAGGGCGGCACCCTCCGGATCTCTTGCCGTGGCTGCGCCGCATACGGGGCAACGGGCAGGAAGGGTATAGGGGACAGCCTCCTCCGGGCGCAGATCAAAGTCCACCCGCAGAATCTCCGGAATGATCTCTCCCGCCTTGCGGATGATGACGGTGTCACCGATGCGAATATCCTTCTGGGAGATAAAGTCCTGATTGTGCAGTGTGGCATTGGTCACGGTGGTGCCTGCCAGACGCACGGGAGCCACCACGGCCTTCGGTGTCAGCACACCGGTACGGCCCACCTGTACCACGATGTCCAGGAGCTTCGTGGGCTTTTCCTCCGGGGGATATTTGTAGGCGCAGGCCCAGCGGGGGAATTTCGCGGTGCTGCCCAATCGTGTGCGCTGGGAAAGGTCATTGAGCTTCACCACCGCACCATCGATGTCGTAGGCATAGTCCTCCCGATGCTCTCCGATGCGTCCGATCTCCTCCTGCACCTGTGCCATATCGGTACAAAGGGCGCAGGGGATGACCCGGAAGCGAAGGGTGCGGAGATAGTCTAAGGTTTCGGCGTGGGAAGAAAATTCTTTTCCTTCGCAAAGCTGCAGATTGAAGATCAGAATGTCCAGCTTCCGCCGGGCGGCGATCTTCGGGTCAAGCTGCCGCAGGGAGCCTGCCGCTGCGTTGCGGGGATTGGCAAAGAGGGCCTCGCCGTTGCGCTCCCGTTCTTCGTTGAGCTGATGGAATACGGCTTTGGGCATGAACACCTCGCCCCGGACGATGAGACGGTGGGGGGCATTGGGGAGCTGCATGGGGATGGAACGGATGGTCATGAGATTCTTGGTCACATCCTCACCCACACGGCCGTCACCCCGGGTGGCACCCCGGACGAACTGCCCGTCGATGTATTCCAGTGCCACGGAAAGACCGTCTACCTTGGGCTCTACCGTATATTCCGGCAGGACTTCTGCGCGCATCCGCTCGTCAAAATCCTGCAATTCTTCATAGGAAAATACATCCTGCAGGCTTTCCAGAGGTACAGGATGCTCGTATTTTACAAACTGGCTCAGGGCCTCGCCGCCCACCCGCTGGGTGGGGGAGGTGGGACTGGCATACTGGGGGTAAGCCGCCTCCAGTTCCTCCAAGCGCCGCAGCAGCCGGTCATATTCATAGTCCGGCATGGTGGGATCGTCCAGCACATAGTATCGGTGATTCGCCTCTTCCAGTTGAGCGGTCAGGGCAGCGATCTCGTGTCTTGGTTCCATAGTTCTTCTCCGTTTCTGTCTGAAAATCCGGAAGTATTGATGAGGGTATTGGGCACCTGCCCCATCAGGATCGTCTCAGCCACCACCACACCGGAGTCCACCCGAAGGGTCTCGGTACCGGCGGGGGTCAGAATTGTAATATTCAGTGCCACATCCAGGGTGATCTGGTGCAGGGTCTGGTTGACCCCTGCCTCCTGAAAGCGGCTGGAAAATTCCGCGTCCGCGTCCCGGACGGTGAGCACCCTTACCGGCAGCTCCGGCCCCTGTCCGGAAAACAGGGTGGGCAACACGATGCTGCCAAGGGGAATGCCCAGTTCACTGAAGCCGGCTTCCTCGATCTCATTGTTGAGTATGCGCAGGGTCTCATTCCGCAGGCGGTTCAGCTCGTTCATGTCGGTGCGCAGGGCAAGGAGCTTGCCCTCTCCATCCTGCTCCAGCCGGACGATGGATTCGTAGGAAATGTCATCTTGTGCCATCTGAGTGGTGATGGCATCGGCGATCAGGTCGGAGGCTTCATTGATTACCTGTGAGGCGGCCAATTCCTCGATGGCGGGGGCGAGGCGCACCCAAAGCATGATGATCGCCGCAAACAGCATCAAAAGTAACAGGATCGGGCCGAATTTTCGCCTTTTTCGCCGTTTCATTCGCATCCCTCCCAATGGAGGGTATGCTCGTTACAGCTTTTTCATGTGCGCCCCGGCGTAATTTGCCATGAGACGCTTGGTGCCGTGCTGATCGAAGGCGATCTCCAGCAGGGCATCATTGCCTGTTTGCAGGACAGATAAGATCATACCGCTGCCAAAGGCATCGTGGTACACCATGTCGCCCTGAGAGAACTGCACCCTCTTCTGGGGTGCCGGATTGGCACGGGGAGCGGGGCGGGGCGTATAGGTTCTTGCGGGGGCGGGGGAGTAGCTGCGGAAGCTGCCGTAGGGCTCGTTCAGCTCCGGGGCATATTCCCGCTTTACCGGGCAATCCTCAGGCACCTCCCGCAGGAAGCGGCTGGGAGGATTGGCGGAGGTGTGACCATAGAGCATTCTCTGCCGGGCATGGCAAAGGTGCAGGGTCTTCTTTGCCCGGGTCATGCCCACATAGCAAAGCCGCCGCTCTTCTTCGATCTCCTCATTATCGCCGATGGCACGCATTCCGGGGAACAGACCTTCCTCCATACCCACAAGGAACACATGGGGGAATTCCATGCCCTTTGCCGCGTGCATGGTCATCATGACGGCGGCATCTGCATTGGGGTCATATTGCTCAATGTCGGTATACAGGGCGATCTCTTCCAAAAAGCCGCCGAGGGAAGGCTCCGGGGCGTTCTCCACATAATTGACGATGGAGGAACGAAGCTCGCGCACATTTTCCAGGCGCACACGGTTTTCCGGAGTGTCCTTGGCTTCCAGCATCTGGGCATAGCCGGTGCGGATGATGAGCTCGTCATAAAAATCCGGCAGGGGCATCTGCTGCATCAGGGAGGAGCAAAGCTCCATGAGTTCGCAGAAGGCTCTGAGCTTGCCTGCAGATTTTTCCAGCGCGGGATAGGACTTGGGGTCGCTGAGTACCTGATACAGGGGCAGGCTTGCGGCCTCGCTGATGCGCTGGGCCATGTCCAGCGTTTTTGCGCCGATGCCCCGGGCAGGCACATTGACGATGCGCCGCAGCCGGAGATCGTCCGACGGATTGTGGATGACCCAAAGATAGGCCAGCATATCCTTGATCTCCGCCCGATCAAAGAAGCGGGTGCCGCCGATGATGCGGTAGGGTACATTGGAGCGCTTGAAGGCCTGCTCCATGGTATTGGATTGGGCATTGTTGCGGTATAATACGGCGCAGTCGCCGTAGCTTTTCAGCGCTTTGATGCGTCTTGCCACAAAGGATGCCTCGTCCTCCTGATTGGAGGCTTCATAGATGCAAAGGGGCTGGCCGGCATCGTTCTTCGTCCAGAGCTTTTTGCCCTTTCTTCCCTTGTTGCAGGCGATGACGCCGTTGGCAGCCTGCAGGATGGTCTTGGTGGAGCGGTAATTCTGCTCCAGACGGATGACCTTTGCCCCACGGTACTGCTGCTCAAAGGAGAGAATGTTCTCAATGGTGGCACCCCGGAAACGGTAGATGCTCTGGTCATCGTCACCCACCACGCAGATGTTCTCATACCGTCCCGCCAGAAGGGAGGTGAGAAGATACTGCAGATGGTTGGTGTCCTGATATTCGTCCACCAGCACGTAGCGGAATTTTCGCTGATAGAAGGTGCGAACCTGCTCGTTTTGCTGCAAAAGCAGCACCGTCTGCAGGATGAGGTCGTCAAAGTCCATAGCATTGGCAGCCTTCAGCCGCT
>SVMC01000056.1 GCA_015067585.1 Oscillospiraceae bacterium | reverse complement strand
CAAGACCCGCGCGGGCAACTATCAGATCGACCTCTTGCTGGCCAATGTCTGCAAGCAGAATGTGACCCGCTTCCCCTACGAGATCGTGCGTCTGGCAGAGGATATCGCAGGCGGCCTCATGGTGACCATGCCCGCCCAGAAGGACTTTGAGTCCGATCTGGTGGTAGGCAAGAACGGGGAAACCATCGGTGATTTCTGCAACAAGTTCTATGCAGCCAAGGAAGGTGTGTCCACGGAAAACCGCATGCGCATCCTGCGCTTCCTTGAGAATATGTGCCTCGGCGCGGCAGCCGTTGGCTACCGCACGGAATCCATGCACGGCGCAGGCTCTCCTCAGGCCCAGCGCATCATGATCTCCCGTCAGGGCAACATCGAAGGCAAGAAGGCTTTGGCCAAGGCTATCGCCGGCATCAAGGACTAAATCAAAAGGAGCAAATACTATGGATTTTAATCTGACGAGAGAACAGCTGTTGGTGCAGAAAATGGTGCGCCAGTTTGCCGAAACAGAAGTAAAGCCCATCGCGGCAGAGACGGACAGAACCTGTGAGTTCCCCCGTGAGAATATTGAAAAACTCTTCCGCTACGGTGTAATGGGCATGGGTGTGCCCAAAGAATACGGCGGTGCCGGTGCCGATGCCGTGGCAGAAGCCATTGCTATTGAAGAACTCTCCAAGCAGTGTGCTTCCACCGGTGATATTCTGGCTGCCCACAACGGCCTTTGCTGTGATCCTATTCTGCAGTACGGAACGCCCGAACAGAAGGCAAAGTATCTTCCTATGCTGACCCGCGGCCACAAGATCGGCGCTTTCGGTCTCACAGAACCCAATGCCGGTTCCGATGCTTCCAAGGGTACCACCACCTGTGAACTGGTGGGTGACCACTGGGTGATGAACGGTTCCAAGATCTTTATTACCAACGGTTATGTTGCTGATATTTTTGTGGTCTTTGCCATGACCGATAAGAGCAAGGGCACCCGCGGCATCTCCGCTTTCATTGTGGAGAAGGATTTCCCCGGCTTCTCTGTAGGAAAGCATGAGGAGAAAATGGGCCTCCACGGTTCTCCCACGGCCGAGATCGTGTTTGAAGACTGTGTGATCCCCAAGGAGAACCTGTTGGGCCAGCTGGGCAAGGGTTTCAACATTGCTATGAATGCCCTTAACGGCGGCCGTATCGGCATCGCTTCTCAGGCACTGGGCATTGCTGAAGGTGCTATGAATGAAGCTGTGGCTTATACCAAGAGCCGTGAACAGTTCGGTAAACCCATTTCCAAGTTCCAGAATACCCAGTTTGTCTTTGCAGACATGGAAGTTGCTGTTTCCGCTGCCCGCCTTCTCATCTATCAGGCAGCTGCGTTGAAGGATGCCGGCAAGAATTTTGTAAAGGAAGCGGCTATGGCTAAACTTTTTGCTTCCGAAGCTGCTATGAAGATCACCACGCAGGCGGTGCAGATGTTTGGCGGTTACGGTTATACCCGTGACTATCCCGTAGAGCGCATGATGCGTGATGCCAAGATCACCGAGATTTATGAAGGCACCTCCGAAGTCCAGCGAATGGTTATTTCCGGCAGTGTGCTGAGTCGCTAAGGAGGAAAACAGAAATGAAAATTATTGTTTGTGTCAAGCAGGTTCCCGACACCTCCGGTAAAGTGGCTGTGAATCCCGACGGTACTTTGAACCGCGCCTCCATGCAGACGATCATCAATCCCGATGATATGAATGCCGTGGAAGCAGCACTGCGCTTTAAAGATGAAACCGGCTGCAAGGTAACGGTCATCACCATGGGCCCTCCCCCCGCAGAGGGCATGCTTCGTGAACTGATGGCCATGGGTGCTGACGAGGGTGTGCTGGTATCCGGCCGCGAATTCGGCGGCAGCGACACCTTTGCTACCTCTCAGATCCTGGCAGCTGCCATCAATAAGCTGGGCATTGAAAAGGGTGACATGATTTTCTGCGGCCGTCAGGCTATCGACGGCGATACCGCACAGGTAGGTCCCCAGATTGCTGAAAAGCTGAATATTCCTCAGGTTTCCTATGTGGCCGAAATCCGCAAGGATGGCGACAAGGTGGTCTGCAAGCGCATGTTGGAAGACGGTTACATGCTGGTAGAAACCGAAACGCCTTGCCTTCTTACCTGCATCAAGGAACTGGGTGAACCCCGCTATATGTCTATGGACGGTATCTACAGCGCATATGCAAAGCCTCTCACTGTTTTCGACTTTGAAGCACTGAAGGATGAACCTCTGATCGAGGTGGATACCATCGGTCTCAAGGGTTCTCCCACCAATATTTTTAAGTCCTTTACGCCTCCCCAGAAAGGCGTTGGCGTGATGTTGGAAGGTGACAGCAAGACTGTCAGCAGAAATCTTGCCGACATGCTTTCCGCGAAACACGTGCTGTAAGGAGGCTATGGAAATGTCTGAATTTGTAAATACCAATCTTTCTGATTTTAAGGGCGTTTGGGTCTTCTGCGAGCAGCGCGAAGGCAAACTGATGCCCACTGACTATGAACTGATCTCCGAAGGCCGCAAACTGGCTGACGAACTGGGAGTTACCCTGACGGGCGTTCTCTGCGGTGACGGAGTGGAAGGCATTGCCGGAGAGCTGGGCGGCTACGGCGCTGATGAAGTGCTGGTCTGCGAATCTCCTTTGCTGAAGGATTACACCACCGATGCCTATGCCAAGGTGATCTGTGACCTTATTGAAGAGAGAAAACCCGAAGTCTTCCTGGTAGGCGCCACCAACATCGGCCGTGACCTTGCACCCCGTATGGCAGCCCGCCTGCACACCGGCCTTTGTGCCGACTGCACCCATCTGGATATTGACGTAAAGAACTATGTAGAATTCCTTCGCGGCAATTCCACGCTGGATGTGGATGCGGCCAACTGGGACTATGAAAACCGCGACCTGAAGATGACCCGTCCTGCTTTCGGCGGTCATTTGATGGCAACCATTATCTGCCCTCGTTTCCGCCCCTGCATGGCAACGGTGCGCCCCGGCGTGATGAAGAAGCTTCCTTTCGATGCTGAAAAGGCCGGTAAGTGCCGCGTGGAAAAAGTGCAGGTTTCTCTTGCCGCAGGCGATATGAAGACCCGCGTGCTGGAAGTGGTAAAGGAAACCCGTAAGCTGGTAGATCTTACCGGTGCAGATGTGGTGGTTTCTGTAGGCCGCGGCATCTCCAAGGATGTGGAAAAGGGTATTGCCCTGGCTGAAGAACTGGCAGAAGTGCTGGGCGGCGTTGTGGGCGGTTCCCGCGCTGTGATCGATTCCGGTTGGATGACTGCCGACCATCAGGTTGGCCAGACCGGCAAGACCGTGCATCCTCGCATCTATATTGCGCTTGGCATTTCCGGTGCCATTCAGCATAAAGCAGGTATGCAGGAGAGTGAAAATATCATCGCTGTCAATAAAAATGCCGATGCGCCTATTTTTGAAGTGGCTGATTACGGCATCTGCGACGACCTCTTTAAAGTGGTGCCCGAGATGATCGAGGCTTTCAAGGAAATGAAAGCTAAGTAAAATGTAAAAAATAAAAAACCGAACCGTATGTGCGGTTCGGTTTTTTTAATGGGATAATTCACGAAAGTATTTTACCCTATTTTGGTTTTGATTGCAATGGAGTGGGGGAAATTAAATTCAAAATCGGGAGAATTCTTCGTTTCGACCAACAAAAGAGGTGGATTTTTGGCGAAAATGAACTCTTCCATCTTGGCGGAATTTCTTTTATTATAAATATATTATTGTACAATTCCGTACTATGTGTATTTGCGGGAAACCGAGGGGTGGACATTATGGCGATGCTGGGATTTGACAACGAAAAATATCTTGCGATGCAGTCTGAGCGTATTAAGGAGCGCATCGAGCAGTTTGGCGGCAAGCTCTATCTGGAGTTTGGCGGCAAGCTTTTTGACGACTATCATGCCTCCCGTGTGCTGCCCGGTTTCCAGCCTGACAGTAAGATCCGCATGCTGCAGACGTTGAAGGACGATGTGGAGATCGTTATCGTTATCGGCGCGGGCGACATTGAAAAGAACAAGGTCCGCGGGGATCTTGGCATCTCTTACGATGACGATGTGCTGCGTTTGATGGATGTATTCCGCAGCCTTGATCTTTATGTGGGCTCTGTGGTGATTACCCAGTATGCGGGCCAGCCCTCCGTCTGCGCATTTATCAAGCGCCTTGCCGCGTTGGATATCCGCACCTACATTCACTATCCCATTCCCGGTTATCCTCACGATATTCCCCGCATCGTCTGCGAGGAAGGCCTTGGGAAGAACGATTATATCGAAACCAGCCGCTCTCTGGTGGTCATTACCGCGCCCGGTCCCGGCAGCGGCAAGATGGCTACCTGCCTGAGCCAGCTTTATCACGATCACAAGCGGGGCATCTCCGCAGGCTATGCCAAGTATGAGACCTTCCCCATCTGGAATCTGCCTCTTAAGCACCCTGTGAACCTCGCCTATGAGGCTGCTACCGCCGATCTCAACGATGTGAATATGATCGACCCCTTCCATCTGGAAGCTTACGGCACCACTACCGTCAACTATAATCGCGATGTGGAGATCTTCCCTGTGCTCAACACCATGTTCCAGCGCATTCAGGGCGAATCTCCCTATAAATCCCCCACGGATATGGGCGTCAACATGGCAGGCTTTGCCATTGAGGATGACGAGGCCTGCTGTCAGGCGAGCCGCATGGAGATCCTGCGCCGCTACTATACCGCGCAGGCGCAGCTGCTCAAGGGCACGGGGGATGAGACCGTTGTCCGCAAGATCGAAATGGTGATGCAGCAGGCAGGTGTTACCACGGATATTTTCCCCGCGGTGAAGGCTTCTCTGGAAAAGGCGGAAGCTACCGGCGCGCCTGCAGGCGCCATGGTGCTGCCGGACGGCCGGCTCATCACGGGAAGAACCTCTTCTCTTTTGGGCGCGTCCGCTGCGCTGCTGCTCAATGCCCTTAAGACCCTTGGCGGCATCGATGCCAATCTCGATCTGATCTCCAGCCAGATCATCGAGCCTGTGAGTCTCCTTAAGACCACGAATCTCGGCCACAAGAATCCCCGTCTCCATTCCGATGAGGTGCTTATTACCCTCGCTATGAGCGGTCTTACCAATCCTGTAGCCAAGCTGGCGCAGGAACAGCTTGCCAAGCTGCGGGGCGCCAATGCCCACTTCTCCGTCATCATTTCCGATGAGGATATCAAGCTCTATAAGCGCCTTGGCATCAATGTGACCTGCGAGCCCAAGTACGAGACCAAGCGCCTTTATCACAAATAATCTCCAAAGCATACGAAAAAGCGGCCATGCTTTCAGGCCGCTTTTTTCACGAAAGGAATAACCTATGGAAAGTATTCTCCAGATCCTGGCCCGTGAATTGGGCTGTAATGAGACCCATGTGAAAAATGTCATCGACATGATCGACGAGGGCAATACCATCCCCTTTATCGCCCGCTACCGTAAGGAGCTCCACGGCTCTATGGATGATACCCTGCTGCGAACCCTTGCCGACCGCCTGACCTATCTTCGCAATTTGGATAAGCGCCGCGAAGAGGTGAAAAACTCCATTGAAAATCAGGGTAAGCTCACCGAAGAACTCTCCCGTGCCATCGATGAAGCAGTGACTCTTTCCGAGGTGGAAGATCTGTACCGCCCCTATAAGCAAAAGCGCCGCACCCGTGCCACCATGGCAAAGGAAAAGGGGCTTGAACCGCTGGCTCTGGCTATTTTCGCGCAGGAACGCAATACTGTCTCTCCCGAAGAAATGGCCGTGGATTATGTGGAT
>SVMC01000055.1 GCA_015067585.1 Oscillospiraceae bacterium | reverse complement strand
TTATTAAAACACATGATGTAACATTACACGGAGGAAATGATACATACAAAATTATACTCCGTCCGCTTTCCGACGAACATTTACCATACTTATATAAGTGGAACTCTGACCCAGAGGTACTATACTGGGTAGAAGGAGAGGATGTTGAAAGTTATCCTCCAGAGATGGTTCGCCAAATTTACGGAGGAATATCCCAAAACAGTCTTTGCTTTTTGATTGAAGTGAACGGCGAGATTATAGGAGAATGTTGGCTACAAAAAATGAATCTGCCTAATGTTAAAGCATTGTATACAGAGAATACTGATGTAAGAAGAATCGATATGTCGATTGGTGAAAAAGACTATTGGGGAAAAGGCATTGGAACACTGTTTATCGGTATGTTGGTGAAATACGCCTTTGAAGGTGAACAAGTGGATGTGTTGCATTGTTTTTGCGAGGATTACAATATTCGCTCACGTCGTGTTTGGGAAAAGAATGGGTTCACACTTGTTTTGACTGAAGAAATCCCTCAGCCGCATAAGGGCAAATTCCAATATCATTGGAAGCTGACAAAAGAAGAGTACAACGAACACAAATAACACATCTTTTGACGGATGAATAAAACATGTCCAATTTGTGGAAGGGCGCACTTCTATACACTGTTCGGTGTAGTGCGTTATATGCTGTTTTGTACCGCACCAAAGAGCCTTTCACGAACTGATACACATTATAAAGAACCGACCTATGATCGTAACCATAGGTCGGTTTAACTGTTTTACGAAGCCCCGTCTAATGGCGGGGATTTTGCTGTATCTTACTTTCTCAGCTGAGGAACATCCTTGGCGAAGTGTTCCTTGGTCAGCTTGGCAACTACGCCGGAGAGGGCGAAGAGGGCGATGAAGTTGGGGATGGCCATCAGGCCGTTGAAGGTGTCGGCCAGATTCCAGGCCACTTCCAAAGAAGTGGTGGTGCCCACTACGATCATCACAGAGAAAATCACCTGATAGACCCGGGTGGCCTTGGCGCCCAGCAGGTACTCCACACTCCGGGTGCCGTAGAGGGACCAGCCCATGATGGTGGAGAAGGCGAACAGCAGCAGCGCGATGGCCACAAACACCGCGGCAAAGGTGTTGCCGAAGACGGTGGCGAACGCGGCTGTGATCAGCTCCGAGCTGACGGTCTTGCCGAATTCAATATCGATGCCGCTGATGGTAATGGTCAGGCCGGTGAGGGTGCAGATCACCAGGGTATCGGCGAAGACTTCAAAGATACCGTACAGACCCTGCTGAACCGGCCCCTTAGTGTCCGCTGCCGCGTGGGCGATGCCCGCGGAGCCAAGACCGGCTTCGTTGGAAAAGGCGCTGCGCTTCAGACCCCACACCAGAGTCTCCTTCACGGCAATGCCGCAGGCGGCACCGCAAACGGCCTGGGGCGTAAAGGCGCCCACAAAAATGCTCCGGAATGCTTCGCCAATGTTCCCAATGTTGACAAAAATGACGATCAGGGCGCAGAGAATGTAGAAAACGCTCATAAAGGGGATCAGCAGTTCGGTGATCTTTCCGATTCTCTTAATGCCGCCGATCAGGCTAAAGGCACAGATCGCGGCCAGAATGATGCCCACCACAATGTTGATCACATTGCGGCTTTCTGCGGCAGAGGGGAAGATGGCGGTGATGGCGTTGTTCACAGACCCGGAAATGCTGTTGGCCTGGGACAGATTGCCGATGCCGAAGGAGGCCAGAATGGCGAAAATGGCAAACAGAATGGCCAGCCACTTCCAGTTCTTGCCCATGCCGTTGGTGATGTAATACATGGGGCCGCCGACCCAGTCGCCTTTGCTGTTTTTCTCCCGGTACTTTACGGAAAGCACCACTTCACAGTACTTGATAATCATGCCCAGCAAGGCGGCGATCCACAGCCAGAAGATCGCGCCGTAGCCGCCCATGGAAATGGCCTGGCTGCTGCCGATGATGTTGCCAGTGCCCACGGTGGCAGCCAGGGCAGTAGTGACGGCCTGGAAGGGGGTCACGGAGCCCTTTCCGGCGGTCTGCTTCTGAAATACCTTGCCGATGGTGTTTTTCATGGCGTAGCCGAATTTGCTGAACTGAAGGGCCTTGTTGCGGAGAGTGAAGTAGATGCCACCCACAGCCACACAGGGCAGCAGGATGTACATCCAGGCTACGGTGTTCAATGTGCCGGTGAAGAAATCCAGAATCGCTTGCATATCACAGTACCTCCCAATAGATTTGATTGTTCGTATTGTATATCCGTTTTCGGCAAAAAACAATGCGCAATCTGGCAGGGATTTTCGGAAATTCGACCCTCCGGGAAGTGCAATATGACCAATTTTCGGGGATTTGCTGCCTGCAAATGAAGAAATACGCGCATCTGACATTCAGCGTGAAAAACTTGGAAATAGTTGAAAAGTGAAGACCGATATGTTATTCTTATTTCATTCACCAGCGTTTGGACAAAAGCATGATCGACTATATGAGGTGATAAGATGGCAATAAACCGAGACCCGATTGTTGATGAATGGATGGAATCGAGATGGATTTTTGATGAAAGCATCAAGAATATCTGTTACACGGATGCCGACGGCAATGAATTCCTGTTTCTAAGTAAAGGTGAGGAAACCGTACTGACATGCGCTATCGTTAAATCATCGACTGTGCGCTTGCTATCCTATGTTACGGATCAGGCGGGAACAAAGCATCCATTAACGTGCATAGGGCGTGGGGCATTTTGTAACGCACAAGCATTAAAGCATCTGATTATCCCAGAAGGAGTCCTGCATATAGAAAATAGTGTGTTTGCCCATAGCGGATCGCTCTTAAGTGTGGTCATTCCTGCTTCTGTGCAAAGTCTTGGTTCTGCGTTTTGGAACTGTCCCACATTTGAAGAAAAAGAGGGCGGAAGAATTTATTATGCAGGGTCTCAGGAACAATGGCGTGCGCTAATGGATTCTTATCCGATGCGCGGAATGATGGATTATACGCCCTACGATGAAGTTGTGCAATTTATTTCGGATGGCTCGAACTTTGAAATTCCCACGCTTGACTATCAAACAGCGTATATTGACGCTTATGATAAGGAGCTTTCCAGTGTCCGCGTTTGCGAACTGGGAGGCGAGATTGCTGTTCCGGAGTACTACACAGATTCTGATGGCGCCGTTCAAAAGATCACGCATGTTGGCAGAAGCTCTTTTGCGGGAAATAACAAGGTTGAAAAAGTGATTATTCCCGCCGGTATTCAGCGCATCTGTCAAGATGCCTTTTATCAGTGCGCAAATCTCCGGGAGGTTGTGATTCTCAAGGGCGAGGATGTACTGGACATAGAGACAGGTGCCTTCTTTGCGTGTGAGTGTTTGGAAAAAGTGTATATTGGCAGACCTTGCCAGTGGGGAGAATATGCACTTGATAAAACCAACGCGCAAAAAATTGAAACGAATTAACGCGGAGGATGAAGCAACGCCGAAACGAAACCCGCCACCCCAATGGGTGGCGGGTTTCGACAATTCGACCTGAATAGCGGCCTGTGGCGCGGACAGAAAAAAGATGGGAATTATATGTTATATCCGCGGGCTACTTCCGTCACGCATTTTTTTGCGATGGCGATTTCCTCGGGGGATGCTTCCGCATCGAGCTCCGCGAAGGTGTTTTCTGCCACATCATTTCCCGTCAGGAACCGATACCAGAGCAGGCCCAGGGCATATCTGCCCAGACCCAAGTCGGCGTGGAAGGTGTCCCGGTGCACTTTTTCAATGCCCTTTTCCAGCATGGAACCGAATACTTCACCGGAGGGGATCACCAGGTCCGCGCCAATATGCTCCGCTGCCCTTTGATACGCGCTTACAAGATCCCGGAGCATCTCTTTGTAATCCCCATAGTGCAGCTCCTCGGTCAGCCGGCGGCTCCCCTGCTCGTAAGCCCAGGTTTGATGGACGGCAATTCTGGCCTTGGGAACCAACCGCCGGACATATTCCACCAGGCCGTCAAGATAGGGCTGGTACGTATCATAATCCGGCGCCTGGGAGCTGAGCTGCTGTACGGTGATCAGATCCCAGTTCCGGTTCAGCAGCGCTTCCTTCAAAGACACGGGGAAACCCGTGCCGGTTCCGTTCATTTCCAGAGTATAAGCCCGCTCCTCACTGAGCATATTCCGGTAATGCCTGGACAAGGGACAGCCGCCGATATAAAGATTAAAGCAGCGGATCTCCACACCGTCCGCCTTGGCGATTTGATGCAAATATCGCTGGGCATCCTTGGAAAAGCTATTGCCGATTGACAAAATATCCATGATATCACCCCAATGAAAGTTTATAGGATCTCCCTTTCCCATTGTAGCACGCAACGGCGGCTTTTCAAGCACAATCTCTTTCCGCCGGAAGGAACATGCCGATTCCAAAAGGAAAATACCCTGAGAGCTTGTCAATACCAAAAATCTCCCGGATTTCTCCGGGAGATTTTGCTGTTAGCAATTAGCCCTTGATGGCGGCCTGAGCGGCGGCGAGGCGGGCGATGGGCACACGGAAGGGGCTGCAGGACACGTAGTCCAGGCCGACACGATGGCAGAATTCCACGGAGACGGGGTCGCCGCCGTGCTCGCCGCAGATGCCGTAGTGCAGGTTGTTGCCGGTAGCCTTAGCCTTGGCAACGGCCATTTCCATCAGCTGGCCAACGCCGTTCTGATCCAGCTTGGCGAAGGGATCGTTCTCGAAGATCTTGGCATCGTAGTAAGCGTTCAGGAACTTGCCTGCGTCGTCACGGGAGAAGCCGAAGGTCATCTGGGTCAGGTCGTTGGTGCCGAAGCAGAAGAAGGCGGCTTCCTTGGCGATCTCGTCAGCAGTCAGGCAGGCTCTGGGGATCTCGATCATGGTGCCGACCTCGTACTTCAGCTCCACGCCGGCAGCGGCGATCTCAGCGTCAGCGGTCTTGACCACCACGTCCTTGACGTACTTCAGTTCCTTCACGTCGCCAACCAGGGGGATCATGATCTCGGGAACATTGTTCCAGTCGGGATGACGCTTAGCGGTAGCAATAGCTGCACGGATCACGGCCTTGGTCTGCATAGCGGCGATTTCGGGGTAGGTGACGCTCAGACGGCAGCCACGGTGACCCATCATGGGGTTGAACTCATGCAGGGAAGCGATGATGTCCTTGATCTGCTGAATGGTCTTGCCCTTGGTGGCAGCCAGAGCGGCGATGTCTTCCTCGGTGGTGGGGACGAACTCGTGCAGAGGGGGATCCAGGAAACGGATGCAAACGGGGTTGCCTTCCATGACCTCGTACAGACCCTCGAAGTCAGCCTGCTGCATGGGCAGGATCTTGGCCAGAGCTTCTTCCCGCTCTTCCACGGTGTCGGAGCAGATCATCTCACGGAAGGGTCCGATACGGCCTTCCTCGAAGAACATATGCTCGGTACGGCACAGGCCGATGCCTTCGGCGCCCAGCTCGCGAGCCTTCTTGGCATCACGGGGGGAGTCGGCATTGGTGCGGACCTTCAGGGTGCGGTACTGATCGGCCCAAGCCATGATGCGGCCGAACTCGCCGGCGATCTCAGCGTCCTTGGTGGCGATCAGGCCGGCGTAGATGTTACCGGTGGAGCCGTCCAGGGACAGCTCGTCGCCTTCGCGGAAGGTCTGACCAGCCAGGGTGAAGACCTTGTTCTCTTCGTCCATGGTGATCTCGGTGCAGCCGGAAACGCAGCAGGTGCCCATGCCGCGGGCAACAACGGCAGCGTGAGAGGTCATACCGCCGCGGACGGTCAGGATGCCCTGAGCGGCCATCATGCCTTCGATATCTTCGGGAGAGGTCTCCAGACGAACCAGAACTACCTTCTCACCCCGGGCAGCCCATTCCTTGGCGTCTTCAGCGGTGAAGACGATCTTACCGGCAGCGGCGCCGGGGGAAGCGGGCAGAGCCTTGCCGATGGGGGCAGCGGCCTTCAGAGCCTTGCTGTCGAACTGGGGATGCAGCAGGGTGTCCAGGTTACGGGGATCGATCATGGCAACGGCCTTCTTCTCGTCGATCATGCCTTCGTCCACCAGGTCGCAGGCGATCTTCAGAGCGGCGGGAGCGGTACGCTTGCCGTTACGGGTCTGCAGCATGTAGAGCTTGC
>SVMC01000014.1 GCA_015067585.1 Oscillospiraceae bacterium | reverse complement strand
GCCTATGAGGCGATCTCGCGCTATGGGGCACTTCGCGGCGGCTGGTTGGCTCTGCGGCGGTTATTGCGGTGCCACCCCTTCCACAAGGGGGATCATTACGATCCCGTGCCCTGAGCAGCCGGGCCATAGGCTGCCGAACGAACAGAAGTTTTAGCCGGCTTGCCGGCACACAACGAAGGAGACCATATGATTTTAGCATTCAGCTTGATGGACATTATCCGTGTCCCCTTTGGCTACATCCTGGAGTGGCTTTATAACTGGACTGCCAACTACGGTGTGGCTCTGATCCTCTTTTCCCTGATCGTCAAGCTGCTTCTGCTCTACCCCAGCGCGAAGGGCAAGAAGAACATGATGAAGATGTCCCGTATGGCACCCCAGCTCAAGCAGCTGGAGAAGAAGTACGGCGACGATAAGGAAGCCTATCAGCGGGCCACCGTGGCCCTTTATAAGGAGGAAGGCATTTCTCCCACCGGCGGCTGCCTGTGGACCCTCCTCCCGCTGCTGATCCTGATCCCTCTCTATACCGTCATCCGTCAGCCCATGGTATATCTGATGCATCTGACCATGGAGCAGGCCGAGACCATCGTGGAAATCATCAAGGCCGGCGGCATCGAGCTTGGCAAGCAGGAATTCTATCACCAGATGATCGCTGCCAACTATATCCCTCAGTTCCTTCCCCAGATCCGGGAAGCTCTGCCCGAGCTTGCGGATGTGGCACTGGAAGGCATCAATTTCGATTTCCTCGGCATCAATCTGGGCATGGTGCCCAATTTCAAGATCTGGGCATTTGAGGTCTATAACTGGGCCAATGTCGGCCTGTTCCTGCTGCCCGTGTTCTCCGCAGGCACCCAGTTCCTGTCCTCTCTGCTGACCCAGAAGCTCAACAGCTCCGTTGCCAGCAACGAAAAGGGCGAAAAGGACAAGGCCTCCGCCGATGCGGTCAACCAGACCTCCAAGAGCCTGCTCTATATGATGCCCCTGATGTCCCTGTGGATCGGCTTCGTCATGCCTGCCGCCCTGTCCATCTACTGGATCGCCCAGGCTGTGTTCTCCACCCTGCAGGAAGTGGCGTTTACCGCGATTTTCCGCAAGGGCTATGACGAAGAGGACGCAAGACGGCAGGAGATCGCCCTGCAGAAGGCCATGGAAGAGGCCGAGAAGGAGCGCATCCGTGCCCTGCGCCGTGCCGAAAATCCCGATGGCATCACCGAAAACACCAGCAAGAAGAAGCAGAAGCTGAAGCAGCGCGAGCTGGCTGACGCCGCTGCCCGTGAATATGCTGCAAAGCAGCGCGCCTCTCTGGGTCTGGAACCCGAAGAGGATCTGCCTCTGTCCGGCATTGCCGACCGTCCCTTCTGCAAGGGCCGTGCCTATCAGCCGGATCGCTATGGCCGCAATACCTATGATGCGGCGGATGAATAACGCAAGGAGTAACTATGGAAAGAAACTATATCGCAACCGGCAAAACCATTGATCTTGCCATTCAGGCGGCGCTGGATGCCCTGAAAATGGACCGCGACAGCGTCAGCGTGGAAGTGCTTGAGAATGCGAAGACCGGTTTTCTGGGGATCGGTGCCTCTCCCGCCAAGGTCAAGGTGACCTACGAAGTACCGGATGAGCCCAGCCGTCCCTCTCCCGCCCTGTCCTCTGCCTCCCGTTCCAAGCCCAAGAAGAAGGAATCCCCGGCAGCAAAGGCCGCCAAGGTGGTGGACCTGCCCAAGGCGGCTCCCAAGCCCCCCGTACAGGTCGTGGCAGAGCCGGAACCCAAGGAAGAAAAGCAGCCTGCAGAGGAAACCCGCGAGCAGCAGCCCCGTCAGGAAGGCAGCCGCTCCCGTCGCAACCATAATAACCGCCGCCGCAGCGGCAATAAGAACCACAGTAAGCCCGCAGCCAATGCCGAAGCCGAGCTTGCCGCACCCAAGGAAGAAGCACCCAAGCCCGAGCCCAAGGAATATGCCCCCGCGGAACCCGGCTCCATGGAAGAGCGCATCGAGCAGTTCATCCGGGGTTTGCTGCAGCATATGGGCTCCACCGCTGTGCCCCATGCCGTGAAGACCAAGGAAGATACCTACCATGTAGAACTGGTGGGCGAGAATCTCGGCATGCTGATCGGCCGCCGCGGTGACACGCTGGATGCCATTCAGCACCTCACCAATTACAGCATCAACCGTGATGCCGCCAAGCGTTCCCGCATCAATGTGGATGCCGAATGCTACCGCGCAAAGCGGGAGGAATCCCTCAAGCGTCTGGCCCGCAAGGTGGCAGGCAAGGTGGTGCGCTATCGCCGCAACATCACCCTGGAGCCCATGAACGCCTATGAGCGCCATGTGATCCACTCTGCCCTGCAGGAGGTGGAGGGTGTTTCCACCTTCTCCACCGGTACCGAGCCGAACCGCCGTGTGGTGGTGTCCTACAACCGCTATAAGAACGCGGACGCACAGTAATACTGTTTATAACACAGGGACCTGCTTTAATGTGGTGTCCCTGTGTTTGCTTTCTCCGGGATTAAATTTACATAACAACCGGAATTTTCGTTAAAAAAATGCGATTTGCACAAAATTTCAAAGCGCGAAATAGGCAAAAGGGGGAAAGCATGGGATTCCTGACGATTCCTCTTGAAATAAGAGGCGGGATTCATTATAATAAATTGTACTTTATAATAAAGTTAACTTTGCGAAAACGCGTACTTTTCTCCATGGAGCGGTCAGCGGTGAAACCCCTGAGTGGCAGATGGACGAAAACCGGCCATTTCCGCATATCCAAGGAGAGAAACACCCATGTCGAATTTGAAAAGAGTATTGATTTGTCTGCTGTGCCTTGCACTTTGTCTGTCCGTGTTTAGCGCCTGCGCCAAGCCGACGGAAGATCCCGCGGCAGAGGAACCCGACGCATCCGAGACCACAGACGATGCCCAACAGGGCGAAGAGGAAGTGGTCTTCACGGAAGAGGACTGGCGTAAGCCCGTTGCCACCCTTGGCGACCATACCCTGGACAGCATCACCCTGTCTTACTACTATTGGACCAGCTATTCCTCCTTCCTGAACTATTATGGCGGCACTGTCCAGCAGATTCTTGATCTCTATACGCCGCTGAACCAGCAGATGTACAGCGAGACCATGACCTGGGAAGATTATTTCATCAGTGACGCCCTCATGGCCTTCAAGCAGTACTGTACCCTGAATGATCTGGCTGAGGCCGAAGGCTTTGAACTGTCCGAGACCGCCCGGAACACCCTCGCCAACGCAGAGGAAGAGCTGCAGGGCATTGCGGACAGCATGGGCTATGAGTCCGTGGAAGACTACCTGATCGGCAACTATGGCCCCTATGCCGATCTGGAGAGCTATCTGGACTATATTCACGACCAGTTTGTGGTGCGGGAATATACTTCCCAGATCAATACCAAGTTCACCTTCACCGATGAAGAGGTGGAGGCCTACTACGATGAGCACGCCGAGGAATATGCCGCCAACGGCATTGAAAAGCTGGACATCAACATGGCAAAGCTTCGCTACATCGTGGTCATGGCCACCGACCAGACCGATGAGAACTATGAGTTCATCGATGAAAAGTTCAACAAGATGCTGGACGAATGGGAGACTTGGGAAGACAAGTCCGAAGAAGGCTTCATGGCTTTCGGCGAAAAGTGGAGCGAAGAGGGCTTTGCACAGGACTATCTGGAAGCAGTGGCCCCCGGCACCATGAATTTCTCCTATTTTGATGACTGGTGCTTCGACGAACCCAGAGAACAGGGTGACACCAGAAATTATTTCATGGAATCCGGCAACTATTTCTTCTACTATGTCGGCGAGACCGACGATGTCTACTGGCGCAGCCAGGCCTCCTACGACATGAGCTACGATGCCTTCACGAGCTACATGCTTGAGGAAATCAACAAGTATGAGTATCAGGACTATGTGGAGAACATCATCATCGCCCAGGTGGAAGACCTCTATACCGATCAGCTTACAGAAGAGGACATCGCGGCAGCGATCGTCGAAGAAGAATAAAGAATATCGCCGCCGAAAACGAACGGCAAAGGGCGAAATCACCAGTTCCAACGAGCAGAAAATGTATAGAATCCACAAAAAAACAAAATTACATATTTTACTTGTAATATTTGCTTGACATTCTTGTAGCAAATCATTAAAATCTATCTGTAGCACTCAAAGAGACGAGTGCGCCCTGAAAACGGTAGTAACATGCGTCAGCATGTGCTGCAATAAAAAATTTTTTGAAAGGACAAGACCAAAATGAAAAAACTGCTTGCTCTGCTGCTCGCTCTGGTCATGGTATTTGGCCTGGTAGCTTGCGCAAACACCACCGAAGAACCCGTTGAAGAACCCGTAGAAGAACCCGTTGAAACCCCCGTTGAAGAACCCGTAGAAGAACCCGTTGAAGAACCCGTTGAAGAAGAATCCCTCCTCGTTGGCGTTTCCATGCCCACCAAGGACCTGCAGCGTTGGAACCAGGACGGCGCCAACATGCAGTCCCAGCTCGAAGCTGCTGGCTACGAAGTTGACCTGCAGTTCGCTGCTAACGACTCCGCAATGCAGATCTCCCAGATCGAAAACATGATCGCTAACGGCGCAAAGGCTGTCGTTATCTCCGCCATCGACGGCGAAGCTCTCGGCACTGTCCTGGCTCAGGCTAAGGAAGCTGGCTGCGCAGTTATCGCTTATGACCGTCTGATCATGGGCTCCGATGCTGTCACCTACTACGCAACCTTCGACAACTTCCTGGTTGGCGTTATGCAGGGCCAGTACATCATCGACACTCTGGACCTCGCTAACAACGAAGGCCCCTTCAACATCGAATTCATCACCGGCGACCCCGGCGACAACAACATCAACTTCTTCTTCGACGGCGCTATGTCCGTCCTGCAGGAATATGTTGATTCCGGCGTTCTGGTTTGCCAGTCCGGTCAGACCGAAAAGCTCGACGTTGCTACCGAAGGCTGGGACGCAGCTAAGGCTCAGGAACGTTTCGAAAACATCCTCTCCACCTACTACGCTGACAAGCCCCTGCACGCTGTCATGGCTTCCAACGACTCCACCGCTCAGGGCGTAGCTACCGCTCTGTCCACCGCTTACAGCAACGACGTATATCCCATCATCACCGGTCAGGACTGCGACATCGTTTCCATGCAGAACATGCTGGACGGCAAGCAGGCTATGTCCGTCTTCAAGGATACCCGTGACCTGGCTGCCAAGGCTGCTGAAATGGTCGACGCCATCATGAAGGGCACCGAGCCCCCCATCAACGACGAAGAGACCTATGACAACGGCACCGGCATCATCCCCAGCTACCTGTGCGCTCCCAAGGCTTGCACCATCGACAACTACAAGGAACTGCTGATCGAATCCGAATACTACACCGAGGATCAGCTGGCTGGCTAATTCTTAATTGAATTAAATTAAATTTGCTTAGTACTCTGGCCGGGCAAGTCTTCGGGCTTGCCCGGCTTCTTAAAAGAAAGAACTGAACACTGGAGGCGATTGTTTGTCTGAGAAGATCCTACTCGAAATGAAAAACATCACCAAAGAGTTCCCCGGCGTCAAGGCACTGGACGATGTGAACTTCAAGGTGAAAGAAGGCAGCATTCATGCACTCGTCGGCGAAAACGGCGCCGGCAAGTCCACCCTCATGAATGTACTCAGCGGCATCTATCCGTACGGCACCTACACTGGCGACATTGTTTATGACGGAGAAGTATGCCGCTTTTCTAAGATTCGCGACAGCGAAGCTAAGGGTATCGTCATCATCCATCAGGAGCTTGCTCTGGTACCCGACATGACCATCGGCGAGAATATGTTCCTTGGCAACGAGCGTGGCAAGTCCTACGCTATTGACTGGACCACCACCTACACTGAAGCAGACAAATACCTCCGGATTGTTGGACTTTCCGAGTCCTCTCATACCTTGATCCGTGACATCGGTGTTGGTAAGCAGCAGCTTGTAGAAATCGCAAAGGCCCTTTCAAAACATGCAAGATTACTTATTCTCGATGAACCCACCTCCTCCCTGAACGAATCTGACTCCCAGGCTCTCCTGGATCTGCTGATCCGTCTGAAGGGCGAAGGCCTTACCTCGATTATTATCTCTCATAAGCTCAATGAGGTTTCCTATGTAGCGGACGATATCACCGTCGTTCGTGACGGCCAGACCATTGAAACCCTGGTTAAGGGTGTGGATGACTTCTCTGAAGACCGCATCATCAAGGGCATGGTAGGCCGTGAGATCGCCGACCGCTTCCCCAAGCGTCACGGCGTTGAAATTGGCGATACTGCCATGGAAGTTAAGGACTGGACTGTTTATCATCCTGTCTATCCCGACAAGAAGGTCGTTGATAATGTCAACTTCTATGTCCGCAAGGGCGAAGTGCTTGGCATTTCCGGTCTGATGGGCGCCGGCCGTACCGAGCTCGCTATGAGTATCTTCGGCCGCAGCTACGGTTCCTCCATTTCCGGCCAGGTCTTCCTGAACGGAAAGGAAGTGAAGATGACCAATTCCAAGTCCGCCATCAAGCAGGGCCTGGCATATGTCACCGAAGACCGTAAGGGCAATGGTCTGATCCTGTCCAACACGATCCGTGAGAATACCACCCTCGCCAACCTCGAAGGCGTCTCCACTGCAGGCGTTATCGACTTTGACAAGGAATATGCGGTTGCGGAGGAATATCGCGAAAAGCTCCGCACCAAGACCCCCAGCGTTGAGCAGCTGGTTGGTAACCTTTCCGGTGGTAACCAGCAGAAGGTTCTGCTTGCAAAGTGGATGTTCGCTGGTCCCGATGTGCTGATCCTCGATGAGCCCACCCGCGGTATCGATGTCGGCGCAAAGTATGAAATCTATAACATCATTAATACGCTTGTTGCTGATGGCAAGTCCGTCATTATGATTTCTTCCGAACTGCCCGAAGTTCTGGGCATGAGCGACAGAATCTATGTTATGAATGAAGGCCGCTTCGTTGCCGAATTCGCAGGCTCCGAAGCCACCCAGGAAGGCATTATGGCCGCCATTCTTAAGACCAGCAACGATTGATAAGGAGTAAAGAAGAATGAAGAAAAACTCTAAACTCTTGGGCTTTATTCAGAAGTATACCATGATCATCGCACTTGTCCTCGTGGTTGTCATTTTCTCCATCACCACCGACGGCAAGCTCCTCTTCGCACAGAACATCAACAACCTCATCTCCCAGAACGCATATGTTTTCGTTCTCGCTACCGGCATGCTGCTTTGCATCCTGACCGGTGGTAACATCGACCTTTCCGTTGGCTCCGTTCTTTGCTTCTGCGGCGCTGTTGGCGGCACCCTCCTCAGCAAGAACACTCCCATCATTCTCGCTGTTCTTGCTATGCTCGGCATCGGCCTGGCAATCGGTGCATGGCAGGCATTCTGGATCGCATATGTCCGCGTTCCTCCCTTCATTACCACCCTGTCCGGCATGCTGGTATTCCGCGGTCTGGCTAACGTCGTTCTCGATGCCAAGTCCGTCCGTGTCAGCAATGAAGTCTACCTCAAGATTTTTGGCGGTGGCGCTGAATGCTTCATCCTCAAGGGCGAAGCTGCTAAGACCCTCTGCCTCGTCGTTGGTGTTGCAGCCATCGTTGTCTTCGTTGGCGCTACCCTCCTGAGCCGTATCAACCGCGCCAAGAAGGGCTACACCGTTGAAAAGTTCGTTCCCTACATCATCAAGACTGTTGCTATCTCTGCAGTCATCGCTTTCTTCGCATATAAGCTCAGCCAGTTCAAGGGCCTGCCCACCGTTCTGATCTGGATCGGTCTGGTTGTTGGTACTTATTCCTACATCACCTCCAAGACCACCATCGGCCGTCACTTCTATGCCGTTGGCGGCAACGAAAAGGCTGCTAAGCTCTCCGGTATCAACACCAACAGAGTTTACTTCCTGGCTTATACCTCCATGGGCATGCTGGCTGCCCTGTCCGCAATGCTGGTTGTTGCCCGTATGGCTTCCGCTACCCCCCAGGCTGGTGAAAGCTACGAAATGGATGCCATCG
Source organism: Oscillospiraceae bacterium (assembly GCA_015067585.1). Taxonomy (GTDB): domain Bacteria; phylum Bacillota; class Clostridia; order Oscillospirales; family Oscillospiraceae; genus SVMC01. The sequence goes on along the minus strand of SVMC01000014.1, from coordinate 37,279 downwards.
GCTCCTGCTTCATCGGCGGCGCTTCCGCATACGGCGGCATCGGCACCGTTCCCGGTGTTATCATCGGTGCTCTCCTGATGGGCGTTATCAACATGGGTATGTCCATCATGGGCGTTGACATGAACTATCAGAAGGTCGTTAAGGGCCTCGTTCTGCTGGCAGCCGTTATCTTCGACGTTGCTACCAAGAAGAAGAATTCCTAATCATATCTATCACTCTGCCTCCTCCGGGATGTCCCTGAGGAGGCAGAGAAATAAAAAGGAGGCATATCTATGCTTTATCTCGGTGTAGATCTGGGCACTTCTTCCATGAAGGTCCTTTTGGTTGACAGCTCCGGTAAGGTGCTTGGCAGCACTTCTCAGAGCTATCCCCTGATGATGCCGCAGCCCGGCTGGTCTGAACAGGATCCCGAGCAGTGGTGGTCTGCTCTTTGTGTATGTGTACCCAAGCTGCTTGAAGGCGTTGATGCTTCTCAGGTCGCAGGTCTGTCTGTTGGCGGTCAGATGCACGGTCTCGTCGCTCTCGATGAGAACGATCAGGTGATCCGTCCCGCCATCCTCTGGAATGACGGCAGAACCAGCACCCAGACCGATGCCATCAACAATGACTTCGGCATGCAGAAGCTGCTGGAACTGACCGGCAACCTGGCCTTCGCAGGCTTTACTGCGCCCAAGCTCCTTTGGATGCGTGAGAATGAGCCGGAACTCTTCGCTAAGATCCGCCGCATCATGCTCCCCAAGGATTATATCGTTTACCGTCTGACCGGTGTGCATTGCTGCGATTACTCCGATGCTTCCGGTATGCTGCTTCTCGATGTTGCCAACCGCTGCTGGTCCAAGCCCCTGATGGACTACTGTGGTGTCAAGGAAGAACAGCTCGGCAAGCTCTTTGAGAGCTATGAAAATGTAGGCACCGTGAAGCCCGAAATGTCTGAGCTTCTCGGCATCCCCGCCACCGCAGTTGTGGCAGCAGGCGCAGGCGACAACGCCGCCGCCGCTGTTGGTACCGGCACCGTCGGTGAAGGCAGCTGCAACATCTCCATCGGTACCTCCGGTACCATCTTCATCCCCAGCAAGGAATTCAAGGTTCCTTCTGAGGGTAATCTCCACGCATTTGCTCATTCCGATGGCACCTACCATCTCATGGGCTGCATCCTGGCTGCCGCCTCCGCATATACCTGGTGGCGTCGTGACATCCTGAAGGGCACTTCCGACAACGAAGAGCAGCAGGACATCACTCTCGAAAAGCTGGGCAATAACCATGTCTATTATCTGCCTTACCTGATGGGCGAGCGTTCTCCCCACAACGATCCCTTTGCAAGAGGCGCGTTCGCAGGCATGAGCCTCGATACTACCCGCTCCGACATGACCCAGGCGGTCATGGAAGGTGTCGCCTTTGCGATCCGCGACAGCGTGGAAATCGTCCGCTCCCTGGGCATTGACATCAACGCCAGCAACCTCTGCGGCGGCGGCGCCAAGAGCCCCATCTGGAGACAGATTTTTGCCAACGTCCTGAAGATGGAACTCACCGTTCCCGATTCCGAAGAAGGCGCTGGCTACGGCGCTGCCATTCTGGCTATGGTCGCCGCAGGCGAGTACGCAAATGTTCTCGAAGCCTGTGCAGCTATGCCCAGCGGCGGTACCAAATATACGCCCGATCCTGAGATCATGGCCCGTTACGACGAGCGCTATGCTCAGTTCAAGGCGATCTATCCCGCACTGAAACCCATTTTCCCGAAAATGTAAGTAACTGGAGGAAATTTCATGAAGGTTTATAGTGTTCTTGATCCCGAATTCATCCCCTATGGCAAGGTTATCACCGGTCTGGACAACGAGTCCATCATGAAGGCTCTGGAGGAGTCCACTCCTCTGCCCGAGGGCGTGGAATATGTTCCCGCAGAACCCGCTTTGGAGTGTCTGCCTGTCTTCAAGCAGATGCAGGACAATGTCTTCGGCGGTATGCCTATGCAGATGGGCTATTGCAATGGTCACAATACCAAGCTCAACTGCCTGGAGTACCATCGCGACAGCGAAATCAACCTCGGCTCTGAAGATTTCATTCTTCTGCTTGCCAAGCAGGACAAGATCGTTGACGGCGTTCTGGATACTGCTGATGTGGAAGCCTTCCTGTGCCCCAAGGGCGTGATGATCGAAGTCTATGCAACCAGTCTGCACTATGCACCCTGTTCCGCAAAGCCCGGCATGGGCTTCCGCGTACTGGTGGGTCTGCCCCGCGGCACCAACGAGGCTGCTCCCGCACTGGAGATCCTCAATGATGAGGACAAGATGCTCCGCGCCTGCAACAAGTGGCTGCTGGCTCATCCCGAGTCCGCTGAAGCTGCAGACGGTGCCCATATTGGTCTGAAGGGCATCAACATTGATCTCGCAAATTAAAAGGAAACCCTTTTAAGAAATAGAAAGTTTTAACAAGGAGTGCTAAAAAATGTTTGAAAATATCCCCAATGTAAAACTCGGCATTATTGCAGTTTCCCGTGGCTGCTTCCCCGCAAGCCTGGCTGAGCGCCGTCGTTCCGCCATCGTTGCAGCATACGGCGAAGGCATCTATGAGTGCCCCGTCACCGTTACCACCGAAATCGACGCCTGCAACGCAGTGAAGGACGTCAAGGCCGCCGGCGTTGATGCTCTGGTCGTTTTCCTCGGCAACTTTGGCCCCGAAACTCCCGAAACCCTGATCCGCGACTGGTTCGATGGCCCCATCATGTATGTTGGCGCTGCCGAAGGCGACGGCGACCTGTTTGACGGCCGTGGCGACGCATACTGCGGCATGCTGAACTGCAGCTACAACCTGGGCCTGCGCAACAAGGTTGCATACATCCCCGAAATTCCCGTTGGCACCGCTGCTGAACTGGTAGAGTGCATCAAGGACTTCATCCCCATCGCTACCGCGATCGTTGGCCTGAAGGGCCTGAAGATCATCACCTTCGGTCCCCGTCCCGATGACTTCCTGGCTTGCAATGCTCCCATCAAGGCTCTGTATGACCTGGGCGTAGCCGTTGAAGAAAACAGCGAGCTGGACCTCCTGGTTGCTTACAACAAGCACAAGGACGATCCCAGAATCCCCGCCGTCATGGAAGACATGCGTGCAGAACTTGGCGAAACCAAGTACGCAGGCATCCTGCCCCGTCTGGCTCAGTACGAAGTTACCCTGATCGACTGGATGGAAGAGCATAAGGGCACCAGAAAGTATGTTGCTTTCGCCAACAAGTGCTGGCCCGCATTCCAGACCGAATTCGGCTTCGTTCCCTGCTATGTCAACAGCCGCTTCACCGGCCGCGGTGTACCCATCAGCTGCGAAGTTGACATCTACGGCGCTCTGTCCGAGTACATCGGCCTGTGCGTTTCCGGCAAGCCCGTCACCCTGCTGGACATCAACAACACCGTTCCCGCAAAGGCATACGACGAAGCAATCAAGGGCACCTATGACTATCGCCTCACCGAGACCTTCATGGGCTTCCACTGCGGCAACACCTGCACCAAGCTCCTGAAGAAGCCCACCATGGGTTATCAGCTCATCATGAAGCGCGACCTCGAGCCCGAACTGCCTGAACCCGATATCACTCGCGGCACCATGGAAGGCGACATCATTGCCGGCGACATCACCTTCTTCCGTCTGCAGAGCGGCGCTGACACCAGCCTGCGTGCATACATCGCAGAAGGCGAAGTTCTGGATGTACCCACCAACAGCTTCGGCTCCATCGGCATCTTTGCTATCCCCGAAATGGATCGCTTCTATCGTCATGTCCTGATCGAAAAGCGCTATCCGCATCACGGCGCTGTTGCATTCGGCAAGTATGGCAAGGTCCTGTTCGAAGTCTTCAAGTACCTCGGCATTGCTGATATCGCTTACAACCAGCCCGCAAGCCTGCCCTATCCCACTGAGAATCCCTTCGCATAAGATTTTGGGCATAATCGAATAAATTCATACTTCGTGTCATTCTGAGCGGCAGCGGAGAATCTCAGGATCCTTCACTGCCCTCAGAATGACTTTTTTTGACGAAATGATTCCGGCAATTCAGTTGGTTGCCGGTGAAAGGAGAAACTATGGAAAAGTTTTCTTTTGGCGCAATGTCCGACGGCCGTGAAGTAACGGCTTATGTCATTCGCAACGCAGGCGGCAGCGAGGCTGTGGTTCTGGACTATGGCTGCACCCTGCAGGCGCTTCGTGTCCCCAACCGTGATGGCAAGCTGGTGGATGTTACCCTCGGCTATGACACCGCTCTGGAATATGAAAAGAACGGCGGCTTCTTCGGCGCCGGTGTTGGCCGCTTCTGCAACCGTATCGGCAACGCTTCCTTTACGCTGGATGGCAAAAAATATGATCTGGTTCCCAGTGAGGGCAAGAATCAGCTCCACGGCGGCACCAAGGGTTTCGACAAGTGCTTCTTTGATGCGGAAGAAGTGGAAGGTGGTCTGGCTTTTTCCCGCCTGTCTCCCGATGGCGAAGAAGGCTTCCCCGGCAATCTGCAGGTAAAAATGATCGTCACTTTGTCTGATGACAATGTACTGACCTTCACCTATGAAGCAGATACCGATGCAGCCACCCCCGTAAACCTGACCAACCATGCCTATTACAACCTTGCAGGCGAAGGCAATATGCTGGATCACGAGTTGAAGATCTATGCTTCCAACTTTACTCCCGTGGACGCGGAAAGCATCCCCACTGGCGAGATCGCTCCTGTTACCGGCACGCCTCTGGATTTCACCGGCGGTAAGGTCGTGGGTCAGGATATCGCTGCAGACATGGATCAAATGAAGCTTGTCAAGGGCTTTGACCACAACTTCGTGCTGGACAGCGCGGAGGAATGGAAGCTTGCCGCAGAAGTTTACTGCGCAAGATCCGGCATTGCCATGCGTGTGGACACCACCGCTCCCGCCATGCAGTTCTATGGCGGCCAGTTCATCGATGCCAAGGTGGGTAAGGGCGGCGCACCCCTCGGCCCCAACTATGGCCTGTGCCTCGAGACCCAGATCCATCCCGATGCGGTGAATAAGCCCAATTTCCCCAGCCCCTTCATTCCCGCCGGCGGCCATTTCTATTCCCGCACTTCTTACACCTTTACGGTTCGCTAAACTATGAATACTGTTATCCATGTCATTGAAACGGCATTGCCGGTGTTCCTGACCCTGGGTCTGGGCATCATTTGCCGGAAGAAGAATATACTCAGCCGTGCCGGCGTGGATGCGCTGAAATCCGTAGCGGTTAACATAACGCTTCCCGCTGTCATGTTCTCCGCCTTTGCCACGGCAGAGTATTCCCTCAGCAGCATCAGCATTCCCGCGGTGATCTTCGCCCTGTGTCTGCTGGCGATGTTCCTTGGCAGAGTATTCTGCAAGGTCTTCCATGTTCAGGGCCGTCTGGTGCCCTATCTTGCCACCGGCTTTGAGGCAGGCATGCTGGGCTATGCCCTGTTTGCCCTGCTGTTCGGCAGCGCTCAGAACTCTCAGTTTGCCATCGTGGATCTGGGACAGGTGCTGTTTGTGTTCACCGTGTATAAGATTGCCCTTTCCGGTGCCGGCGGCTGGCACAATGCGCTGAAAGAAGCTCTGTATTCTCCCACGGTTTGGGCCATTGCTGCAGGCCTTCTGATGGGCGCCACCGGCGCGTTCAAGGCGCTGGAACCCTCCGGTGTCAGCGGCATTCTGAGTGCGGCAGCCAGCTTTGTGGCGGCTCCCACCAGTGCCATGATCCTGCTGTCCATCGGCTATGATCTGGTGCCCTCTGAGATTTGCTGGAGCAAGACGGTCATCATCGTTGTGATGCGCGTGGTCATTATGGCCATCGTGCTGGGCCTTGCTCTGCTGATCAATCGGTATGTGCTGGGCGGTGCCATGCACACCGGTGCCCTCGTCCTGCTGATGACCCTGCCGCCTCCCTATGTGCTTCCCGTCTTTACGGAAGCCGGAGATGAAAGAGTGCAGATATCCTCTTCTCTGTCTGTGCTGACTCTTCTGAGCATCGTCATTTTCGCGGTACTTACAGCAGTATTCTCCTGATGATTTAAAATTTCCCGCTGAGAGCTATGCTTTCAGCGGGAAAATTATACTTTTGGTAGAATTGTTCATATTTGTCTGTTATAATGAAAGTAACCTTCAAGACGGAAGGAGCGCAGCCATGAAATTATCATCCTTTGTACACTTTGCGTGGTTTGGCATGAAGACCATCGTGTTCCGGAAGAAGGATCCTATTCTCGGCACGGTGATCGTTACGGATAAATGTAACCTTTCCTGCAAGCACTGCTCGGTGAATAATATCACAGCGGTGATCCATCCTTATGCGCAGATCCGCGCAGAAATGCAGACCCTTTATGATATGGGGGTGCGGATCCTGTTTTTCTGCGGCGGCGAGACCTTTTTGTGGCGCGATGGCGAAAAGACCCTGCGGGATCTTGTGGTGGAAGCAAAACAGATGGGGTTCCTCATTGTGAATGTTGTAACAAACGGCACCTTCCCACTGGATCTTCCGGAGGCGGATCTGATTCTGCTGAGTCTGGATGGAGACCGGGCGCGGCACAACGAGATCCGTGGCGAGACCTACGACCGCATTCTTGAGAACATTCGTAATGCCACCGCAGATAATATTTGCCTCTATATGGCCATCAATCAGATCAATAAGGATGCTGTGGCAGATGTGTGCCGCGTTGCCCGGGATACGAAGAACATCCGTGCGGTTTCCTTTAATTTCCACACCCCATACCCGGATACGGTGGCCCTTGCGCTGACCAGGGAGGAGAAGGCCCGCTGCTGCGACACGATCTGTGAAATGATGGAGCAGGGGGCACCGGTGTTCAACCTGAAAAGTGCCTTTCCTCATCTGATCGACAATTCCTTCCCTACGCCCTGCCATCAGTGCGTGGTGATGGAAAACGGACAGCTTTCCACCTGCGGCCGCTGCATTTCCGTGCCCGGCCTGTGCGAGCAATGCGGCTATTTTTTTGTGGCGGAGTATACTCTGCTGTTCCGTGGCAATGTAAAAATTCTTCTGGAGATGTTGAGGACCTACCTCAGATACATATAAGTGCCTTATGAGTATTACGACCGAATTGACCCGCATGTGGCTGACCCGCTCGGTCAAGCCCTTTGCGTTTTATAATGAATATGACGAGAGCCTGCCTTATGGAGACTGCAGAGAACTGGGACTCTATGTCCATATCCCATTTTGCAGGAGTATCTGCCAATTCTGCCCCTATTGTAAGGTTCCTTATGAGCAGAAACTCGTTGAACGGTATCTGGATGCGCTTCTGCGGGAGATCGATCTGGTGGGCAGCCAAAATGCTGCGCGGAAACGGGCCACCAGTGTATATTTTGGCGGCGGTACACCTGCCCTTGCGGCAGACCGGATCGGGGAGATCGTTGCCCGTCTGCGCCGATATTTTGATATTACCCAGGGAATTGGGGTGGAGCTGCACCCGGACAATGTGACGCCGGAGGTCCTGCGTACCCTAAAGGCTGCGGGCGTCACAAAGCTCAGCATCGGGATCCAGTCCTTCCAATCAAAATATCAGAAGATATTAGGCAGAAAATCTGTGGATGCGGGGAAGCTTGCCCGTGCTTTGGCAGAAGTGCCCTTTGAAACGGTGTCCATGGATTTCATTTTTGCCCTGCCGGAGCAGACCTTTGAGGATCTTCGGCAGGACATCGATACTGCCTTTTCCCACGGTGCGAACCATATTGCCATTTATCCCTTTATCGATTTTACCTTTACGGACAGCAAGGTGGCGGTCATGCCAAAGAGAGAGAAGCGACAGCTGCTGGACCGGATCACCCGCTATTGTCTCGACAAGGGCTGCAACAGAGGTTCGATCTGGACCTTTTCTGCAGAGAAGGAAGCAAGCTATTCCTCCATGACCAGGGAGAATTTCCTTGGTTTTGGCTGCTCTGCCACAACACTCCTGATGGATCAGTTTAAGATCAATACCTTCGATGTGGAGGAATACTGCCGCCGCATCGATGGGGGACGGCTGCCCACCTCTCTGACCCTGCGCTTTACCCGGCGGCAGAGAATGGTGTATTACCTGTTCTGGACGGCATACAGCACGAAGGTGCGGTCGAAGGACTTTGCCGAATTCTTTGGCGAAGCTCTGGAAAAGCGGTATGGCTTTGAGCTTAGGCTGGCAAGGCTTCTAAGGTTTGTGGAACTGCACGATGGTGTTTACTCTATGACCCTGAAGGGCGCTTTCTATTATCATTACTACGAAAACTTCTACACACTGGCTTACATCGACAAAATGTGGGGCATTATGCGGAAGGAAGCCTTCCCTGAGAAAATTATCCTTTGATGCTGCAAAATGGCAAAGAAGGGATTGACAAGTATATCGGATGGTAATATAATTTCAATATCATCATAACGCATTACAATCAAGTCTTCGGGGGGCCGGACGTATTCCGGCTGAGATTGAGCGGCAAGCGCTCTTACCCGTTAAACCTGATCCGGGTTATGCCGGCGTAGGGAAAGACGCAGTTGCCCTCACACGCATTGCAGTCTTTCGATTGCAATGCGAATTTTTTTGGAGGGATGTTTTATGACAAAAACCAAACACTATCGTCTGCGGGCCCTGTGTGAAGGCGCCATCATGGTGGCGCTGGCCCAGGTACTGAGCTATCTCAAGCTCTGGGAGCTGCCCCAGGGCGGCTCGGTCACCATCGGCATGCTGCCCATTTTCCTGTACTGCGCCCGCTGGGGCTTCGGTCCGGGCATGCTGGCGTCCTCTGCCTATGCGCTTCTGCAGCTCTTCCTTGACGGCGCTTACGCCTGGGGGTGGCAGTCCGTGGTGGGTGACTATCTGCTGGCCTTTGCGGTGCTGGGTCTTGCGGGCCTGTGCTCCCACAGCAAGCTGGCCTTCTTCTACGGCACCATCCTTGGCTGTGGCGCCCGTTTTGCGGTACATTGGGTGGTGGGAGCCACCATCTGGGCAGAATATATGCCGGAAGCCTTCTTCGGTCTGCCCATGTCCTCGCCCTGGATCTATTCCGCCCTCTATAACGGCAGCTATATGCTGATCGATATGGTACTGATCCTGATCCTTGGCTTTATCATGTATCGAATGATGGCAAAGCACATGACCTCTCAGCTTCCGAAGAAAGAGCAAAATTGACCGAAAAAAGTCCACCCGAAGCGATTCGGGCGGACTTTTTTTTGTTATGAGCGAATGTAAGCAGCGGAAACAGCTTACAGGAAGATGTACTTGGCAATAAACAGGGCAGCCAGAATGTACATCAGGGGAGTGACCTTCTTGGCCTTGCCGGTGCAGACATTCAGGATCACATAGGAGATGATACCCAGGCTGATGCCTTCGGAGATGCTGTAGAACAGGGGCATTGCAATGATGGCAATGTAAGCGGGGATTGCTTCCATTGCGTTGTCGTCCTTGAAGCTGATCTCGGTGACGGAGCTGAACATCAGATAGCCGACCATGATCAGAGCGGGCGCGGTGGCGAAGGAAGGAATGGTGGTGAACAGGGGAGCGAACAGCATGGACAGCAGGAACAGCAGACCGGTCACCATGGCGGTGAGGCCGGTACGGCCGCCGGCTGCGACGCCGGAAGCGGATTCCACGAAGGTGGTAACGGTGGAGGTGCCAAGGACAGCGCCGGCGGTGGTGCCGATGGCATCAGCCAGCAGAGCGGGTCTTACCTTGGGCAGACGGCCGTTTTCGTCCAGCATATTGGCCTTGGTTGCCACACCGATGAGGGTGCCCAGGGTGTCGAACAGGTCAACGAACAGGAAGGCAAAGACGACAACAACGAAATCAAGAAGCTTAACGCTGCTCCAGTCAACCTTGAAGCACTGGCCGAAGGTTTCGCCAAGGGGAGAGAAGTCGACAGAGATGAAAGCGCTGGGGATCAGAGAATAGAAGCCTGCATCGGGGGTGGGGACATAAAGGCCCACAAGCTGGCAGATGATGCCAAGGAGCCAGGTGCCGATGATGCCGATCAGGATGGCACCCTTGACCTTGCGGATGTGCAGAATCGCAGTGAACAGCAGGCCGATGACCGTCAGCAGGGCGCAGATACCATGCGTATTGAAGTTATCAGTAAAGCTGGTGATGGTGACGAGGGTGGAAGAGTCTACGACGAGGCCGGCATTCTGCAGGCCGATAAAGGCGATGAACAGGCCGATGCCCACGGAAACGCCGCGCTTCAGCGTCAGGGGGATGGCATTGAAGATGGCTTCACGGACGGGAGTCAGGGATAGCACGATGAAGATGATACCTTCCACGAATACTGCCAGCAGAGCGACCTGCCAGGAATAGCCCATGCCCAAAACCACGGTGTAGGCCAGATAGGCGTTGAGGCCCATACCGGCGGACAATGCAAAGGGCATATTGGCCATCAGGGCCATGCAGGCGGTGGCGATAAAGGAAGCGAGGGCGGTTGCCAGAAGTACAGCGGTGGGGTTCATGCCGGCATCACCAAGGATGCTGGGGTTGACCGCTAAAATGTAGGCCATCGTCATGAAGGTGGTGATACCCGCAACAACTTCGGTCTTGACGGTCGTGTTGTTTTGCTTGAGCTTGAAAATCTTTTCTAACATTTGTGTTTCTCCTCCTTTACAAATAATATTTTCTTCTTGCCGGGATATCATCAGTATAGCATAACTTTATGGGCATATGCAAGAAGAAATTCGTCAAAAATACCAAAAAATCCATGATTTGCCAATCTGTTTCAGCGCCGCAGGCGCAATTCATGTGAAGGCAAATCATGGAAAGCCAATGTATGCCCGAAGGGCAATGCATTGGACAGATTTTTTGGGGCCCCCTTATGCAGCAGGTATCCTTCAGATCATTCCTGATCGGGATGCAGGGTGTTCTGGATATATTCGTGCATTGCTTCTGCCACTCGCTTGGAATAGGCCACAGCGTCTACCACGGTTTTGGCTCCCTGCACCACATCGCCGGAAGCAAAGATACCGGGGCGGCTGGTCCGGCCGCAATCGTCAGCCACCAGAAGGCCCTGTCTGTTGGCATTCAGCCCGGTGGTGGTGTTGACGATGACATTCATGGGGCCCTGGCTGATGGATATGATGGTGCTGTCCATGGGATAGAGTTTGTCGCTGTCTGCAATCTCGGTGAGGGTTCCGTCCTCATTTTCGAGCAGATCCCGGAAGATCACACCATCGTCTGTGATCTCAATGGGCTTTTTGTTGTACGCAAAGTCCACACCTTCCAGTTGGGCATAGCTGAACTCATAGTCACTGGCGGTGATTTTTTTGCTCAGAGAGAAGCAGGTCACCTTCCGGGCACCGTTGCGCAGGGCGGTACGGGCCACATCCATGGCAGCATTGCCCGCGCCGATCACGATGACGGTCTCTCCCAGCTTGTATACATCGGGATTGTTCAGATAATTGATGGCATAATGGACATTGCCGAAGCTTTCGCCCTTGATACCCAGGGTTTTGGCCCTCCAGACACCGGTGCCGATGAAGATCGCCTTGTAGCCGTCGCGGAACAGCTCGTCCACACCGATGGCATCGCCGATGCGGGTATTGGGACGGATCTTGATGCCCTTCAGCTCCAGATGGCGATACTGGATGTCATCGATCACAGACTTGGGCAGACGGAATTCCGGAATACCATAGCGGAGGATACCGCCGATCTTGTCTTTATTCTCAAAAATGGTCACCTGATAACCTTTCCGTGCCAGGAGAATGGCGATGGTGATGCCGGCAGGGCCGGAACCGACGATGGCCACCTTTATACCATTGGAGGGGGCAGGGCCTTTGACCATCTTCGTGGCATAGGTGCTGGAGATGTACTGCTCAATGGTGGAGAAGTGTACAGGTGCGCCTTTTTTGCCCAGAATGCAGTGGCCCTCGCACTGATCTTCGTGGTTGCAGATGAGACTGCAAACGGTGGTCAAAGGATTGTTTTCAAAGAGCATCCAGCCGGCTTCATCCAGCTTGTTGGCCTTCAGCAGCCGGATGACCTCGGGGATGGGAGTGTTGATGGGACAGCCTTTCTGACATTGGGGATTTTTGCAGCCCAGACAGCGGTTGGCCTCGTCCATTACATGAAGTGCCATAAGATTACCTCCATTGTTGTTCGCTATATTCTACGGCATTTTTTCGCAGCGGTCAATAGCAATGCGTCAAGTACAGCAGGAGCAATTCATTTGGAAAGCTTCTGCCTTTTTTTGTCCATGACATACCATGGTAAATAGACAAGGACGAAAAGTGCGGTAATGACAGCCGCAATGATGAAAAGACGAAGGGAAAAGTTGGCGGGAAGGATATCCAGAACGGAGGGTGCAGCCTCGGGACGGGCCATGAAGAGATAGTTTGCCCCCGGACCGATGAGGGTGTTTGCGTAATAGGCAATGACAGCAAGAATGACCAGAGCAATATAGGCCTTGGGGAGAGATATTTTATACGGCCGCATATTGTGGACAAAGATCATATAGAAAATCGCGATATAGCTGACCAGATGCTCCGTCCAGAACTGATAGTAACGGAATCTTGTGGGTCCTGCATAGGTGAGGACCGTTGGTGTGATCAGGGCGAAGACCGAGCCGGCAAGCGCCCAGAAATAGCAGATATCAAACAGGCTTTGGGATTTCCCGATGACCATAAAGCACCCAAAAATTGCCACCCAGCCGCATACCGAAATGGGAAGATGTTCCACAGGATTGGGGCCGAGAGAAGGCATGGCGATCAGCCGCCAATAGTATGACATTTCGCTGATGATCAGGGCAAATGCCAAAATATAACGGAAGATTTCTTCATGCTTCATTTCCCGAATGCTCCGGCGGGAGCGGTAAATGAGGTAGATGATCAGCGAGGTAACGAGGATCGGCAGGAAATGGGCAAGGGTAAAGATTTCAAATTCCACCTGCTCGCCTTCACCGAAAAAATAATGCAAGAATTCCAACATAATATCCCTCCTGACTTTTCCTGATTATACCATCTTCGACAAGAAATAACAAGCGCGATCCATCCTCCCGACGGATCATCCGGGGAATAGATCGCGCTATAAACAATGCGCCGCAAGGCGCAATTCATGCCGCAGGCAAATCATGATGAAGCCAATTCATGTCAAGTGTAATTCATTGGGCTGATTCCATAAAAATACCGCCCGGAAAACCGGGCGGTGATTTTTATTAGGAATTAGCCCTTGATGGCAGCCTGAGCGGCGGCGAGGCGGGCGATGGGTACGCGGAAGGGGGAGCAGGAAACATAGTCCAGGCCGATCTTATGGCAGAACTCAACGGACATGGGGTCGCCGCCGTGCTCGCCGCAGATGCCGGCGTGCATGGTGGGACGGACAGCCTTGCCCTTGGTAACAGCCAGTTCCATCAGCTGGCCGACACCGTTCTGGTCCAGCTTTGCGAAGGGATCGTTCTCGAAGATCTTTGCTTCGTAGTAAGCATTCAGGAACTTGCCTGCGTCGTCACGGGAGAAGCCGTAGGTCATCTGGGTCAGGTCGTTGGTGCCGAAGCAGAAGAATTCAGCTTCCTTGGCCATCTCGTCAGCCACCAGACATGCGCGGGGGATCTCGATCATGGTGCCGACTTCGTACTTCAGCTCGATGCCGGAAGCTGCGATCTCTTCGTCAGCGGCCTTGACAACGATGTTCTTCACATACTTCAGTTCCTTGCTTTCGCCGGTCAGGGGGATCATGATCTCGGGAACCATGGTCCACTCGGGATGACGCTGCTGAACAGCCAGAGCTGCACGGATGACAGCACGGGTCTGCATATCAGCAATTTCGGGATAGGTGACAGCCAGACGGCAGCCACGGTGACCCATCATGGGGTTGAACTCGTGCAGAGAGGAAATGATGTCCTTGATCTGCTGAACGCTCTTGCCCTGGGTAGCAGCCAGAGCGGCGATGTCTTCCTCAGTGGTGGGAACAAACTCATGCAGAGGGGGATCCAGGTAACGGATGGTAACGGGGTTGCCTTCCATCGCCTCGTAGATGCCCTCGAAGTCGGACTGCTGCATGGGCAGCAGCTTGGCCAGCGCGGCCTGACGCTCTTCCAGAGTGTCGGAGCAGATCATTTCGCGGAAGGTGCCGATACGGCCTTCCTCGAAGAACATATGCTCGGTACGGCACAGACCGATGCCTTCTGCGCCCAGCTCACGAGCCTTCTTGGCATCGCGGGGGGAATCGGCATTGGTGCGAACCTTCAGAGTGCGGTACTGGTCGGCCCAAGCCATGATGCGACCGAACTCGCCGGCGATCTCTGCGTCCTTGGTTTCAACGATACCGTCATAGATGCAGCCGGTGGAGCCGTCCAGAGACAGTTCGTCACCTTCGTGGAAGGTCTTGCCGGCCAGAGTGAACTGCTTGTTTTCTTCGTCCATCTTGATCTCGCCGCAGCCGGAGACACAGCAGGTACCCATGCCACGGGCAACGACGGCTGCGTGGGAGGTCAGACCACCGCGGACGGTGAGGATGCCCTGAGCGGCCATCATGCCTTCGATATCTTCGGGAGTGGTCTCCAGACGAACCAGAACCACCTTTTCGCCACGGGCAGCCCATGCCTTGGCATCTTCAGCGGTGAAGACGATCTTGCCGCAGGCAGCACCGGGGGATGCAGCCAGAGCCTTTGCCATGGGAGTGGCAGCCTTCAGAGCTGCGGGTACGAACTGGGGATGCAGCAGGGTATCGAGGTTACGGGGCTCGATCATGGAAACGGCCTTCTTCTCGTCGATCATGCCTTCGTCAACCAGGTCGCAGGCGATCTTCAGAGCAGCGGGAGCAGTACGCTTGCCGTTACGGGTCTGCAGCATATACAGCTTGCCGCTTTCAACGGTGAATTCCATATCCTGCATATCGCGGTAGTGGTTCTCCAGGATCTCGCAGACATTGGTGAACTGTGCGAATGCTTCGGGGAACTTTTCTTCCATCTCGGAGATGGGCATGGGGGTACGGATACCGGCAACCACGTCTTCGCCCTGTGCGTTGGTCAGGAACTCGCCGGTCAGCTTCTTTTCGCCAGTGGAGGGGTCACGGGTGAATGCAACGCCGGTGCCGCAGTCATCGCCCATGTTGCCGAAGGCCATGGACTGGACGTTAACAGCGGTGCCCCAGGAGTAGGGGATATCGTTTTCGCGGCGGTAGACATTGGCGCGGGGGTTATCCCAGGAACGGAAAACAGCCTGGACAGCGCCCATCAGCTGTACCTTGGGATCGGAGGGGAAGTCAGCGCCGATCTTGTTCTTATATTCAGCCTTGAACTTACCGGCCAGTTCCTTCAGGTCCTCGGCGGTCAGCTCAACATCGAGAGTAACGCCCTTCTCTTCCTTCATTTCGTCGATCAGGACTTCAAAATACTTCTTGCCGACTTCCATAACGACATCGGAGTACATCTGGATAAAACGGCGGTAGCAGTCCCAGGCCCAACGGGGGTTGCCGGACTTGGCAGCCATAACTTCAACGACATCTTCGTTCAGACCCAGATTCAGGATGGTGTCCATCATGCCGGGCATGGATGCACGGGCACCGGAGCGAACGGAGACCAGCAGAGGATTCTCCATGTCGCCGAACTTCTTGCCGGTGAGAGCTTCCAGCTTATCAACATTGGCCATGATTTCGGCCTGGATGTCAGCATTGATCTGACGGCCGTCTTCGTAGTACTTGGTGCAGGCTTCGGTGGAGACGGTGAAGCCCTGGGGAACGGGAAGACCGATGTGAGTCATTTCGGCCAGATTAGCGCCCTTGCCGCCGAGCAGCTCGCGCATGGAAGCGTTGCCTTCGCTGAAGGCATATACATACTTATGTGCCATTATTTTTAGTTACCCCTTTCGTGTAAAAACATTTCCCTGAATGTTTTCCTTCATTTTTTGCATTTATACTTTACCAGAGAAGAATTCTAACACAGAATTTGTAAAAACGCAATCTTTTTTTTGGAAAAAATACGAATTTTTACGATAAATTTTTGGTGAAATTTACGATAGCAGGGATAGCGGGACAAATTTGTCATGCGGCGGAGAAAGCGGAGAAAAGTGACGGAAGCCAACAGAGGGTTCTCCCGGTTTTAAGAAATTGTGTCCTGCAAAGGACTTGCATTTTTCCCATATTTGGCATATGATATACATTGTTCGTTTCAGATTCTGTTGATACGGTCCGGAATAAGATCGATGAAAACTTGGGAACGATTTCCTGCGCGTATCGTCTAATCACTGCTGTTATTACGAAAGGAGTTTTTCTATGTTAATTCCTGTTTTGCTGTTTATTGCAGGATTGGTGCTGCTGATCAAGGGCGGCGACTGGTTTGTGGATGGTGCTACCGGCATCGCCCACCGCTTTCATGTGCCGGAACTGCTGATCGGTGCGACGGTTGTTTCCATTGGTACAACGCTGCCTGAGGTGATGGTATCCGCCACCTCCGCCCTCAGCGGTCACGGAGAGATCGCCTATGGCAATGCCATCGGCTCCATCATCTGCAATACTTCGCTGATTGCCGCGCTGACCATTGCCATCCGCCCTGCCACGGTGGATAAGAAAAGCCTTCGTACCCCTGTGCTGTTCTTCTTTGCGGCAGCAGTGATTTATATTCTCTTTGCTGTTCTGACCGGTGAATTCAGCCGTTTTGCAGGCCTGCTGCTTCTTGGTATTTTCGCGGTCTATATGTTTACTACCGTCCGTCAAGCCCTTCGGAGTAAGCTTCCTGAGACACAGGAGGAAGAGGCGCCTTCCGGCAGCATCGTGAAGGAACTGCTTCTTCTTGTGATTGGCGCTGCCGCCATTGCGGTGGGTGCCCGCCTGTTGGTGGATAACGGCACCCTGATCGCCCAGTGGCTGGGTGTGCCGGAGTCTGTCATTGCCCTGACCTTCGTAGCCCTTGGAACCTCTTTGCCGGAGCTGGTCACTGCCATCACCGCCCTTGCAAAGGGTCATGGCGCACTGTCCCTGGGCAATATCATCGGTGCCAACATTTTCAATCTGGTACTGGTGTCCGGTGTGTCTGCCACGCTGATGCCCTTCCCGGTACCTGCCAGCAAGCTGCTGTTCGGTATGAATTCCTCCTTCCTTGTGGATATTCCTGTGATGATTCTGGTGATGTGTCTGCTGACCGTGCCTGCCCTTGTGAAGGGAAAGCTCACCCGCGCCCAGGGCATCAGCCTGCTTGCCATCTACGCAGGCTTCTGTGCCTATCAGTTTATGGTATAATGTCAAAATAAAACGGCTCTGTTTTTTCGGAAACAGGGCCGTTTCCATGCTTGCGCCCGGGGAAAAATCTGATATAATGTAGCTATATAAAGAATGATGAGAGGGGCTGCGTTCCATGTCCATTGATGTACTGCAGACGAAGATCCGAAAGCTGAAAAGTCCGGTGATGGTGGGTCTTGACCCGTCGCCCGAACTGCTGCCGCCTTCCATATTGCAGCGGGCAGTGGAGAAGCATGGCAATACCGCAGCCGCTGTGGCATCTGCCTATGAAGAATTCTGCAAGGGTATTTTGCAGGCAGTTTCCGGCATTGCGGCGGCGGTGAAGGTGCAGGAGAGCTGCTTTGCTGCCCTGGGCGCGGAGGGTATTGCCGCCATGCAGCGATTGATGGAAAAGGCTTCCAAAATGGGCTTCTATGTGCTGCTGGACAGCAATTTTTCCAGTGTGGAGCATATTGCCAAGCTCTATGCCGATGGCGTTTTTGGAGAGCAGAGGATCGGAGACACGGTGCTGCACCCCTATGCCTGTGACGGCGTCACCATTAGCGGCTATCTGGGGGGCGATTGTGTGCGTCCCTTCCTGCCCTACTGCAAGGAGCAGAAAAAGAATCTTTTCTGCTATGTCCGCACCTCCAATAAGTCCAGCCGTGAGGTGCAGGAGCTGATCTCCGGTGATCGTGTGGTCTATACTGCCATGGCAGACCTTTTGATGCGCTGGAGCGCGGACCTCTACGGCAGGAACGGCTATTCCGAGATCGCCGCTGTGGTGGGTGCTACCCAGCCCGCCGCCATCAAGACTCTGCGGGAAAAATATGATCGCCTGTTCCTGCTGGTCATTGGCTACGGGGCGCAGGGGGGCCTGTCCCGCAATATCCAGTATGCCTTCGATAAGTTCGGCCACGGCGCCATCGTCAGCGCCTCCAGAAGCATTCTCGGCGCATGGCAAAAGACCGGAGACGAGGCAGCTTATATCGAAGCTGCCCGGGAAGCAAGCGCCAAAATGCGGGAAGATATCATGAAATATCTGATGGTGATCTGATCTTATTGAAAACAAACGAGCGCACTCCTGGCGGAGATCGTGTGAAAGGGGCGGTCTTAGCGTCCCTTTCGCGTTCAATACAGAAAGAAATATGACGGAAGCAAACCTGCTTCCGTCATTACTTTCGTCATAATGAAAAAGCGCCGTTGCAAAATGCAACGGCGCTTTTTATGGTGACCCGTACGGGACTCGAACCCATGTTACCGCCGTGAAAGGGCGGTGTCTTAACCACTTGACCAACGGGCCTGGTAGCGGCAATCTGACTCGAACAGATGACACTCCGGGTATGAACCGAATGCTCTACCAACTGAGCTATGCCGCCATGTGTTGTTCGCATCATGTGTTGCTCACAGCATGATGAATTATACAGGATGTTCCCCGTTTTGTCAACCACTTTTTTCAGAAATCTTAAAAAATTTTCCTGCACCGCCTCAGCGCAGTGCAGGAAAGCAAACTATACCTTCTGTGTCAGCCGGTCAAGGGGCCGCAGCAGCACAAGGCACAGGATGAAATTGGCTGCGCCGTGGATCAGATCAAAGGGGATCCCGGCGATCCAATAGGCAAAGCCTGCCTTGAGCCCGCTCAGCACTCCCACAGGAATGGCGCACAGGGCGCCGAAGAGCAGCCCATGCAGCGCACCCGCCACACTCAGAACAAAATAAGATCTCGTCCTTCGAAGTGGCAGCACCGCCAGCACCAAAAGGGGCCAGATGTAGAGATAGCTGATCCACCACAGGCCGAAGCCGTACACCAAGCCTTCCAGCATCACATAGACGAAGGCGGTATACAGTGCCTTGGGGCCAAAGCGCAGTGTGGCCACGATCAGAAGCAGCGCTCCCAGATGGATGTTGGGCAAAAAGGACAGCGCCACCTTTGAGCCAAAGATCAGCGCCGCCATCAGGCTCAGGGCCAGCAGCTCCCGCAGCCGAAGATGCTCAGCCTTCATAGATGCTGAAGGCGTACACATCGCCATCCGTGATGGGCTGGGTGTCGGCGCCGTACATTCCCATTTCGCCATTCACCGTGAACACCCACCACTGATTTTGGGCGGGATCGGCATACTCCCCATCCACCGTATCGATGAACAGGCCGTACTCCTCCTGTGTGCCGGAGATGAGTTCCTCCGCCAACAAAGCGGGGGCAAGGTATTCTTCTTCCGTGTTCAGCGTGAAGCTGACTTCTTTGCCATCCAGATGGGTCACTTCCACCTCGATGGTCTTACCGCCTGCGGCAGTGTCGGGGGAGAACATCACCCACGCGCCCACAAAGACGCCCACCACCAGCACGAGAGCCAGGACGGTCAAGAGGATTTTCGTACTTTTTTTCATAATAAAAAACCTTCCTTTCTTCTGCGCCATGCAAAGAAAGGAAGCAAATGCCGCCGTCACGCGGGCAAATGGCTGAGGACCGCAGCTCCTTTGCATGGCATTTCTGACCGGGTATTCTGACTTGGCTTCACCGCTTGTCCGCCTTCCCGGCTTGCGCCGGTGGCATTCGGACTCGCTCCACCTTACAGCGACGGCTTCGTGGGGGATTTGCACCCCGCTTCCCCGACCATCAGAAATCATATTGTGACAAGGACATTGTAGCAAACGGCAGGGGCACTGTCAAGAGAACACACATTTCGTGCAAATGCAGCGGATATCGGTATCTCAAAAGAAACCAAAGTCGATAAAAATGAAACATTTTTCACTTTTTTCTTGCCTTTCAACCTAAGTTCAGATATAATCATCATGACTATATTGAAGGAGGAATACTCTGTGGCCCCGTCCAAAGTTTATTTTACCGATTTTCATACCACTTTTCAGGAAAACCAGATCCAGAAGTTCGCCCGTCTGATCCTGACAGCGGGAATTGACCAGATCGATTTCAAGGACAAGTATGTCGCCGTAAAGATGCACTTCGGTGAACCCGGCAACCTTGCTTACCTTCGCGCCAACTATGCCCGCGTCGTCATCGACATCATCAAGGACCTGGGCGGCAAGCCCTTCTTAGTGGACTGCAACACCCTGTACATCGGCGGCCGCAAGAACGGCCTCGACCATCTGGAAGCCGCCTATCAGAACGGCTTCAACCCCTACAATACCGGCTGCCATGTGATCATCGCTGACGGTATCAAGGGCACCGACGAAGTTCTCGTCCCCATCGACGGCGAATATGTCAAGGAAGCCAAGATCGGCACCGCTGTGATGGATGCGGATATCATCATCTCCCTGTCCCATTTCAAGCTGCATGAGGAAGCCGGCATCGGCGGCGCCATGAAGAACATCGGCATGGGCTGCGGTTCCCGCGCCGGCAAGATGGAAATGCACCACGGCGGCAAGGTCTATGTGGAGCAGGATCTTTGCGTTGGCTGCGGACAGTGCCGCAAGATCTGCGCCCACGATGCCCCCGCCATTGAAAACCGCAAGGCAAGCATCGACCTTGACAAGTGCGTCGGCTGCGGCCGCTGCATCAGCGTCTGCCCTCTGGATGCCATCCAGCCCATCCAGAAGGAATCCAATAATGTACTGAACTACAAGATCGCGGAGTACACCAAGGCCGTCCTGCAGGGCCGCCCCCACTTCCACATCACCCTCATCAAGGATGTCTCCCCCTACTGCGACTGCCACAGCGAAAACGACATCCCCATCATCCCTGATGTGGGTATGTACGCCTCCTTTGACCCCGTGGCCATTGATATGGCCTGCGCCGATGCCCTGAATGCCCAGAAGGCAGAGAAGAACAGCATGCTGGGCATGGCTCCGGAGCAGCTGGAAGACCATGTCAAGACCGTTCACCCCACCACCAACTGGCGCTCCCAGATCGAACACGCCAAGAAGATCGGCCTCGGCACCGACGAATACGAGATCATCACCATCTGATGCGGTAACTATAAGAATATAGTAACAGCAAGAATATAGCGGTATAGTAACGGCGCTGCCTCATACTCGTGAGGCAGCGCCGCTGTTTGTTGACAGGAAAGTGTTTTGCAGTCCCTAAAAAAAGGGGCTGTTTTTGCGTTGATAAGGGGCCTATTTGATCTCCTGCTCCAAGGCGTCAAAATCCGGGGTGCTGAAGAATTCGCCCAAGGTGATCTCGAAGCCGTCGCAGAGCTTTTTGATGGTGACGGTGCCGGGGTTTTTGCTCTCGCCGTTGAGGATGCTCTTCACGGTGGCCTGAGGCACGGCGGAAAGATTGCTGATGCCGTTGGGCGTGATGCCCCGCTCTTTGCAAAGCTCGCGGATCCGATTCGCAATGACTTCCCGGGTATTCATTCCGCACGACCTCCAAGTGAGTTATCACTAATATAATAATCGAAATAGAAAAATTATATTAGTGATACTTCACTAACGGAAATATTTGTGCTATAATAGTGATATATCACTATTATAGACTTGGAGGGGTTTATATGAGAAAGGAACAAAATAGGATCCTACAGAGAAAGTTGTTGCTGATTGCCTGCGTTGTAGTTATAATATTGCTTTTTTGCAGCTGCGTAAACAGAGAAACGAAAACAACAAATTTTAGCAACAGCAATGTTGAGGAAAACAATAATACATATACAAATGTGATAGATAATCTTGTGATGAATGATAAATCTGATAATCATTCTCAAAACTGCAAAACGGAAGAGCAGATCATTGAAGATTTTAAGATGAAAGAGACACTTCCTCCGGGAGAGGTTCTTGACAATGTTGAGATCGTTAAGCGTCAAACCCGGGAGGAAGAAATGACAGACAAAGTTTATCTGTGCGCGACATCGCACACAGATGTGTATTCTGTGGTTGCAAGCTACATTCTTACATATAACCTCTATAATGAGGGGTGGATTTTAGACAGTGTTGAGCCGGATTGGGAAGGTGAAAACTATAGCTTTGCTCATACAGGGCCGGACGAATCTCTTGTGGATTCACTGTTTGAGGAGTATAACGCACACGAGTATAGAGGCATTAACAGCCCACCCTATTCGTCTTGGGAAATCGTAGAGGAGATTTTTGATCAAGAGACGCAGGAGGCATGCATCGTGGTGCAGGCATCGCGGGAAATGCCATTATGGAAGACCAATGAGCGTATCGAAATATATTGCACATTTTTTGATGTGGCATGGTCTGCATATCACGATCTTGAGGATTCAGTTGTGAGTGTTGAGTTTGACAGAAGTGCGCTGGTTAACAGTTATAATGGTTCGGGTTATTTGGGGTCAGGCGAGTTTTTTCTTGAAATTAGTAATGTTGATGACGAAAACAATACAATAACTCTTTATTGTCGTCATGAGCGTGGTAGTTATGATGACATAGTATGGTCTGGGACATTTGACATGGTAGTCAGGAGTGATAATCCTGCTTACAAAGGAACCTCTGTTTTTACTGTAGAATTGGATGACTTAGGGTGGAATCTGAGTGTTGGACCTGCTTCCATCTTCATTGGGCGAGGTTCTCATTCGGAGTGTTGCCTGTTTAGCGCAACCTAATCATAATGTAATTTGTTTGAAACCTAACTTCATACAGCACAAACGCCCCTGCCATCCCGGCAGGGGCGTTCGCGGTTTGAAGGATTTCAGGGCACCTGCTTCTGTGTATATAGGGGCGATTATCCGCCCGGCAGGAAAGCTGCGTTTATATCGGAACTACCGGCGAAAACGCAACCTTTTGCGGGCGGCAGATTGCCGCCCCTACGGTGTGGCCTGACAGATTTTACAGCGCACCTACCTGTGATAATGTAGGGCGGATACAAGGTGAATTGCCCCGAAGGGGCAAGAGAGGGTGGCCTGGGCCATCAACCGCCCGGCAGGAAATGCTGCGTTTATCTCGAAACTACCGGCGAATTCGCAACCTTTTGCGGGCAGTTTTCACGCTCTCCCTTTGGGAGAGCTGTCAGCGAAGCTGACTGAGAGGGTAACCCGCCCGCCATAAAGGAAGGTGTTTAAAAGACGCAATCCTGGTCCCCTCTCCGCCGCCTTTGGCGGCACCTCTCCCAAAGGGAGAGGGTGATAGAGGCTGCTGCGTTTTAACAAAGGTCCGTCGGATTTGCAACTTTTTCTGAATGCATGGGCGTCTGTTTCCTTATTCTCTCAATTTGCCGTCAATCGTTTGAAATTTGGCGAAAAATGTGGTATCATGTCAGGGCGGGCGGCGAAATGGCGCCGTTTTGCGGAATCCCGGCATATGGAGGAACCCATTTTGATTAAAAAGAGAGCGATTTCCCTGATTTTAGCCCTTGTCCTGATGCTGTCGGCCTTCCCGGTGATCCCGGCGCAGGCGGCTTCCAACGAGGAAAAGATCTGGAACTATTTTAAGAAGCAGGGCTTTACCGATGCGTCGGTTGCGGGCATCATGGGCAATTTAGAGGCGGAATCCGGCTTCCGTCCCAACAATTTAGAGAACGCCGCGGAGAAAAAATCCGGCTATACCGACGCGGAGTTCACCAAAGCGGTGGACAATGGCAGCATCTCCCGTGCGGAATTTAAAAAGTCCACGAAATTTGGCGTGTATTCCAACGGCAGCTATGGCTACGGTCTGGCACAGTGGACCTATCCTTCCCGAAAGGTTGGATTATACGATTTCGCCAAGTCCAAAGGCGTCAGCATCGCAAACCTGCAGATGCAGCTGGACTACATAATGAAGGAGATCAAAAGCAGCTACAAATCTTTGCTTTCCTATCTTGCCAAGGAGACCGATGTGGCGGATGCCTGCCTCAAGTTCCACAATGTCTACGAAGGCTCTGCCGATACCGCCTCCAGACTCACCGGACGCATCAACAAGGCCAAGGCCATCTACAATAAATACCACAAAACCACGACCCATAACTGCCCCGCCGCAGATCTGATCGATGTCCCCGCCTACGGCAACTGGGCGCATGAAGGCATCGATTACTGCGTGAAGCAAAAGCTGATGGAGGGCACAGGAGGGAAGTACTTCCGCCCGGACGATGCGGTGACCCGTGCCCAATTGGTCACCATTCTCTACCGTGCGGCGGGCAGTCCAACGGTAAAATCCAAGGGGACTTTCCGTGATGTGTCCTCCGGCGCATGGTATGCCGCTGCCGTGGAATGGGCAGCATCCAAGGGCATCGTAAACGGCGTTGGTGACGGCAGATTTGCCCCTGACCAGAGCATCACAAGAGAGCAGATCGCTGTTATTTTGTACCGCTATCAGGGAGAACCCAAGGTGAGCGGCAATCTGAGTAGCTTCCCGGACAAGGGAAAGGTCAGCAGCTTCGCCGCAAATGCCATGATCTGGGCAACGAAGAACGGCTTCATCACCGGGATTTCTTCCGGCGGCGGCACCATTCTGGCACCCCAGGACCATGCCACCCGTGCCCAGCTTGCTTCCATTATTGCACGATTTATGCAGGCGTGACGAAAAACCGGCTTCCATTGGAGGTCGGTTTTTTGTGGTATATATTGAAATTCCCGAATTATTTTACTATAATTGAAATATAAATACGAATTCTTCCGGGAGGAATCACTCATGAAAAAGCGTATTGTCTGTTTCGTCCTTGCTTTTTTGATGGCGGTGACGGTGTTTCCCTTCAGCGGTGTGACGGTTCACGCCGCTGCGGTGGAATATGCTGTCCCCGGCGGCAGCCTTTCTTTCGATGCGGAAAGCGGTCTGATTGTCGGCTACAGCGGCGATATCAGCCGTGTGACCATCCCTGAGGAGATCGAAGGGGCGGAGGTGCGGGGCATCGGGGACGAGGCCTTTGCTTCCTGCCTCAGCCTGACGGAAGTGGTCCTTCCGGATGGGATACAAACCATCGGCAGCGGCGCGTTCTCTTCCTGCGACAATCTGGCAAACATCAATTTTCCGGACAGCCTGACGGAAATTGGCCCCGGCGCGTTCTATTTCTGCAGAGGTCTTACCGAGGCGATCATTCCGGAAGGAGTGAAGACCGTCAGTGCCTGGGCCTTCGGCCATTGCCACGGCCTTCAGCGCGTCACCATCTCCAAAGGGGTGACAGCCATCGAGGAATCCGCCTTCTTCTCCTGCGAAAGTCTGACCGAGATCGTGATCCCGGAGGGCGTTACCACCATCGGCAACGCGGCCTTCTCCTGGTGCCGCTTTGTCACGGATGCAACCATTCCGGAAGGTGTTGTCACCATCGGTGATCATGCTTTCTCCTACTGCTACAGCCTGAGAGCTGCCCACCTTCCGGAAGGGGTCACTTCCATCGGTGCCTCTGCTTTCTCCTATGGCTATGACCTCACCAGCGTAACGATCCCGGTAAGCCTTACGAAAATGGGCATCACCGCCTTTGAATACTGCGGCAGCGGCATGACGATTTACTACAATGGCTCCGAAGAACAGTGGATGACCATCGAGAAGGAGGGCAATGACTTCTCCAATGTGACGGTGCATTTTTCCGTGTCCTGTCAGCATGAATACGAGAAGACCGTGGTGGCCGCCACCTGCACGGAGGACGGCTTCACCACCTATACCTGTGCCCTGTGCGGCGATGCCTATACGGCAGACGGGCAGACTGCCTTGGGTCATGACATTACCGCTTTCAGCGGGAAAGAACCCACCTGCGAGGAAATCGGCTGGGAAGCCTATGAGACTTGCAGCCGCTGTGAGCATACCACCTATCAGGAACTTGCTGCCCTTGGTCATGATAATAGAACCGTTGTGACGGAGGCTGCCTGTGTGGCAGGCGGCAGTACCGTCAAAATCTGCGACCGCTGCGGAAAAAAGGAAGTGCTCGGAGAAACACAGGCCCTTGGCCATGCATGGGATGACGGCAAGGTAACGACGGAGCCTACCGAGGAAAGTGAGGGCATCCGCACCTATACCTGTACCCGCTGCGGTGAAACCAAAACTGAGACCATCCCGCCGAAGGATCATGTACATTCCTACACAGCGGTCATCACCGATCCCACCTGCACGGAAGCGGGCCATACCACCTATACCTGCAACTGTGGTGACAGCTATCAGGCCGACGACAAAGCGGCCTTGGATCATGACTACAGCGAAAAGGTGACGGCACCGACCTGCACAGAGAAGGGTTATACTACCTATACCTGCGCCCGTTGCGATGACACCTATTCCGACAATGAAACAGCGGCGCTTGGCCATGCTTGGGATGACGGCAAGGTAACAACGGAACCCACGGAAGAAAAAGAGGGTGTCCGCACCTACACCTGCACCCGCTGCGAAAAAACGAAAACCGAAGCCGTTCCGAAGAAGGATCATGTGCATGACTACAAGGCTGTGGTCACAGATCCTACCTGCACGGAAGCGGGTTTTACCACCCACACCTGCGCCTGCGGCGAAAGCTACAAGGATGCTTATACGGATGCACTGAAGCACAGTTACACCGATGGTCAGTGCGTCCGCTGCGGAGCAGCCGATCCCGATTACGAAAAGCCGGGCCATATCTGCCCCAGCGAGGACTTCGAAGATGTACCAGCCTTCGGCGATTGGGCACATGACGGCATCGACTTCTGTGTGGAGCATGAGCTGATGAACGGCACCGGCAACGGCCTCTTCAACCCCAATGGCGCCGTTTCCCGTGCTCAGCTTGTGACGATCCTGTACCGCGTGGCGGGTAGTCCCACGGTAACTACCTCGGGTTCCTTCACCGATGTTCCCACCGGGCAGTGGTACTCCGATGCCATCGAATGGGCGGCCACCATCGGCGTGGTCAACGGTGTTGGGGACGGCAGGTTCGCCCCTGACCGGAGCATTACCAGAGAACAGATCGCCACCATCCTTTACCGCTATGAAAAGGAACCTGCCGTCACCGGAAATCTCGATCGCTTCCCGGATCATGGCAAGGTCAGCACATTTGCGGAAAATGCCCTCATCTGGGCAACGCAGGAAGAACTCATCAACGGCATTTCCTCCGGCGGTATCACCACCCTCGCTCCCCAGAACAACGCCACCCGCGCCCAGATTGCGTCCATTATTATGCGCTATCTGGAAGAATAATGATGCAAACCGGCAGCCTCGGGACATGATCCCGCGGCTGCCGGTTCATCCATATCGAAACCGCCTGCCGGAACAGGGCAGGCGGTTGGGAATTGAAATTCAGTTGTGCAGGGCAGGCTGCTTTGCCGTGCGCTTTCGTACTGTGCCGAATATGGCGCACACAAGCAGCTCCACCGCAAAGAACAGCACGATGTTTATGAAGGGCATGACAAACGGCCCGATTTCTGCCGGGAGCATAGAAAAGGGATCCCGCACCACAAAAAACCAGTTGAAGCTGTAGTGATCGGCATACAGGGCATTGCCCAGCATGGCCCACAGGGTCATCAGGGCAATCGCTGCGAGATTTCTGCGGCACTGGATCCGGTTGATGGGTATTGGCTCAAAGGTCAGTGTAAGCAGACCGTACAGCGTCATAACGGAATGGAACATTAGGGTCTGGATCACCCGATAGGAGATGGGATGCACCTGATGCCACATGACGCCTGCCGGATAGATCAGGTAGACCAGGTTTGATACAAAGCCAAGCAGAGCAAATTGCGGGGCATATGTTCTTAAGATGCTGCTGTGTCTGCTCCAGAAGCACATGACGCACATGGCGGTGCAGACATGGAAGGGCAGCTTTTCCACATCGATTGCCCCATAAGCAAAGGGCATCAGGAAAAAGTCCGCAATGTACAGCGAAGCGGCCAAATGGATGGCAGCCATGATAAAACGCCGCCTTACGGTATTGTCTTTCTTTCGCAAATATAATATGATCGCCACAGCACCCAGAGCCATGCCAATCAGCCAGCAAAAATGCCAGAAACCAAAGCAGGTGAATACGGTACTGCCCTTGTGGTCGGATAAGAGTTCACTGAGAAATGCGTACATTAGGCTCACCATCCTTTGTCATATTATAGCATAGGTCGCCGATTGGGAGTGAAATATTTTGCTTGTGCAAAATGTGAAAGAATGACAGGCTCGCATTGTGAAATTTGATGCTTAGCAATGCCATAAGAGAGTGATCTCAGTGTTCCAATCTGAAAGTTGTTAATGATATATCGCTGGCGCGATATGATATACGGCATCGCCGTATGATATATTTTCACATCGTGAAAATATGATATAATATCCGTTCCTTCATATGCCGTAGGCATATATCATCCACGATAGTGGATATCATATCGAAGATATATCACCCGTGACCGCAGGGAACGGATATCATTGTAAACCCCCTCTTTTGTCGGTAAGACAAAAGAGGGGGTTTACATGGAGCTGATGGCCGGACTTGAACCGGCGACCTGCTGATTACGAATCAGCTGCTCTACCGACTGAGCCACACCAGCATATTTTCAGCAAGAGTCATTTTATCACAAGAAAATGCTTTCGTCAATCCCTGAAAGGTTGGTTTTTTTCGTTTTTGCCGACGGTCTCATGGGGCAGAAAGAGTTTCCATAATTATGGCAGGGAATTATCCTGTGCACAATGGTTATTCACATTGTACACAGGGTTTTCCACAGGTCTTGAAAAAATATCCTTTGATTTCAGTGGTTTTTCGAAGATAGCAGGGGATTTCCATGGCTTTCCACAAAAAACTGTGGAAAAGTCAGAAAAGAAAAGTTTACATAATATAATAATGCGGGAATAATGACAAAAAATGCCGATGGTGATAAGGGGACGATTCCCACTCA
This sequence comes from Oscillospiraceae bacterium, assembly GCA_015067585.1. Lineage (GTDB taxonomy): Bacteria > Bacillota > Clostridia > Oscillospirales > Oscillospiraceae > SVMC01. Next base: position 8,533 of record SVMC01000014.1, on the reverse strand, counting down.
TTCTTTGATCAGCACTTTCCTCACCCGCTTGTAAAGGGCGAAGGTAAGTACGGAAACGATGCTGCCCTTCAGCAGGTTCAGGGGCACCACAGCGAACAGCACTAAGGTGCTGACACTGGTAATCGCCGGGTTGACGGCCCTGCCCGCTTCGATGATGGCATCCATGGGCATACCGAACAGGGCAGAAAACTTGGGCAGCAGATACACGGCATTGAAAAAGCTGCCGAAAATGGTCATGCAGGCGGTGCCGGTGACGAGGGCGATGATGGCACCCCGCTTCGTTCTTTTGCAGTGATACACGATGGAGGCGGGCAGGATCAGGGCGCAGCCCACGGCAAAGTTGGCAAAGTCCCCCACGAAGGCGGTGGTGGTACCCTTGAGCAGCAGCTTTACCACCACTTTCAGGAACTGGCACACCACACCGGCCACCGGGCCGAGGCAGAAGCCGCAGAACAGCACCGGCAGTTCGCTCAGGTCCAGCTTATAAAAGCCGGGGGCAAAGAAAACGGGCAGCTCGATCACCATCAGCAGGCCGGAAAGGGCGGCGCACATGGCACAGATGGCAAGATATCTGGCACCTCTGGGATGGATGCTGCGGCGGCAGATGGTCTTTTCTGCCAAAAGGGCGATCAGCACCAGCCCAAGGAAGATGCCAAGGACGGTCAGCACAAAGCTCAGATTGGCTTGCAGTGCGTTCAGAAGCTCGGTCATATTAGTCACCTCAAAAAAAGATGCACCTGAGGGCATTCAGGTGCAAAAAAGTTGGAGTCATATCTTCTTCCATCCAGACTGTAGGAACCTCTGAAGCAATCGTCTGCGGCGTACGCCGGGGATTGTCGATTTCATCAGAGATCCTTTACTGTCGGTACCGGAATCGCACCGGTTCAGCGCCTGAGCGCTCGCGGACTGTCACCGCCGGTCGGGAATCTCACCCTGCCCTGAAGATCAATATGCAATTACACATAGTATATCTGCCGGAAATTCCCTTGTCAACCCTTTTCTTTTTGTTCGTTTTGCGGTATAATCTAAGAACGGGCAAAACCGTGCATGGGGCCTTCCGGATCGCTGCTTGCCACATCCCCGCCGATGATCTGCCCATCCGATACCAGCAGGGTGGCAAACCATTCCGTGCCTGTGTCATCGTAGTTTTCAATTTTGTACACATAGCGGGTGACGGTCTGTCCGGCAAAACCGCTCAGATCATAGCCCTGTGACTGCTGCAGGGCGTTATAGCGGTCAAAGACCTCCGAACCCGCCTCCGGAATGCGGATCTGCTGGGTTTGTGTTGGCTCTCCGTTTACGGTGTAGCCGAAGGAGGACAGAAATGCAATGCGGTCATCGTTCTCCATGGCGGTATCGTCGCCGGATGCTGCGCCGCCGTCCCCCTTCATACAGCAGGAGAGCAGCAGAATGCCGGCGGCAACAACGGCCAAAATGCCAAGCAGTTTCTTTTTGGATAGTTTTGCGGTCATAACAACCATAAATCGTAACCCCCCGTGGATGTTTCTCAGGTGGTACAACCTATGCGCCCGGGGGAAAGAATAGAACGAGGAGGAGCCATGCTGAGACTGGACAAGTTTTTATCTGAGGCGGGTGTCGCCAGCCGTCGCCAGCTTCGGGATATTATCCGCTCCGGCAGAGTTCGGGTGGACGGCGTTGCCGTGACGGATTATGCCTTTAAATTTGATGAGACCGCCTGCCGGGTCACCCTGGATGGAGAGGAGATCTCCGCCGGCAAGCAGATCGTGGTGATGATGAACAAGCTCGCAGGCTACATTACTGCCACGGAAGACCCCCGGAAACCCACGGTGATGGAGCTTCTGCCGGAGGAATACCGGAAACTGCAGCTCAAGCCCATCGGCCGCCTCGACAAAGAAACGGAAGGTCTGCTGCTCTTTACCAACGACGGCGATCTGCTGCATCGCATCGTCTCTCCCCGCCACGCAGTGGAGAAGGTGTACTATGCCGAGCATGAGGGTGTGGTCACCCAGGATGACATCGATCAGTTCGCCGCGGGACTTCGCCTGCGGGACGGCACCGAGTGCCGCCCGGCAAAGCTGGAGAGTCTGGAGTTGGGCAAAAGCCTCATCACGGTGCAGGAGGGAAAGTACCATCAGGTGCGCCGTATGATGTCTGCCCGAGGGATGTATGTGAGCTATCTCAAGCGGATCCGGGAAGGAAATCTGTCCCTTGGCGATCTGGAGCCGGGCAAAGTACGCAGACTGAGCGACGAGGAGATCGCCATGGTGGTAGACCGTCAAAATAACGAATGATTTTTTAGGGTAATATTCCGCAAGTTGTAGGTTTATTTCGATGCTGTTTCATTCAAAATGACGGGAAAAGCGAAATGTTTAACAAAAACACATCTCTGTTTTGAAATAAAATGTCAAAAAGGGTCTTGAAAAAAGTTGTGAGTCATAGTATGATAGTATTAGACTTTTGTGAAAATTGCAATAATTGCTATGACAGGAGGAGGAAAAGTCCATGTCCAGCCGGATGTTCCAAAATGTAATCCTTCAGATGAAGGAAGCAACTGACCGCCGCATCGGTGTGATTGATGGCGATGGTAATGTGGTATCCTGCACCGAGGCCGGTGTAACCGGAGAAAACTGGGCCCAGTGCATTTCAGCCCTGCATAATGCGGATGAAGTATTCGTGCATAGCAGCGGCATGACCCTTCGTTCTTTGGGCACGGACAGCAGCCATATTGATTTTGCTGTATTCGTGGACGGAGAAGATCTTCAGGCAAGAACCCTCAGCACCATGGCAGCCGTAGCCCTGAACAGTGCCAGAACCTACTATGAGGAAAAGCACGATAAGGGCACCTTCGTTAAGAACATTATCATGGACAATGTCCTTCCCGGGGATATCTATATCCGGGCCAAGGAGCTGCATTTCCCCTCTGAGGTGCAGCGGGCAGTGTTCCTTGTTCGTCAGATCGGCCGGGCGGATGTGGCTGCTGTGGATGTACTGCAGGCACTGTTCCCTGACCGTCAGCAGGACTTTGTCCTGTCCATCAATGAGACGGATATTGCTGTGGTCAAGCAGATCAATGGGGAGACCGACGCGCAGGAGCTGATGCGCATCGCCCAGCAGATCGAGGACGCCATGCGCTCCGAACTGTTCACCAAGACCACCATCGGCATCGGCACCGTATCCGGCCACCTCCGGGAGCTGGCAGACTCCTATAAGGAAGCGCAGGTCGCCATCGAAGTGGGCAAGGTGTTCGACACCGAAAAGAATATCATCAATTATGAAAACCTGGGCATTGGCCGCCTGATCTATCAGCTGCCCACCACCCTGTGCGAAATTTTCCTCTCCGAAGTCTTTAAGAAGAACTCCATCGATACCCTCGATCAGGAGACCCTCTTCACCATCAATAAGTTCTTTGAGAACAATCTGAATGTCTCTGAGACCTCCAGAAAGCTGTTTGTACATAGAAACACGCTGGTCTACCGTCTGGAGAAGATCAGAAAGCTCACGGGTCTCGACCTGCGGGAATTCGACCATGCCATCATCTTCAAGGTGGCCCTGATGGTCAAGAAATACCTCAATTCCCGTGAGAACCGGATGCTGTAATATAATCAGGAGTTCACTATGATCCAATTTGACAATGTTACCATGGTCTACGGCACCGGCACCAAGGCTTTGCAGGATGTCAGCCTGCAGATCAAAGATGGGGAATTTGCCTTCCTGGTGGGCCCTTCCGGCTCCGGCAAATCTACCATCATCAAGCTGCTGACAGCGGAGCTGCACCCCACCAAGGGTAAGGTGAAGGTGAACAACTATGACCTCGACCGGATCAAGAAAAAGCAGATTCCCTATATGCGCCGTACCGTTGGCGTCATTTTCCAGGATTTCCGCCTGATCCGGCAGAAAACCGTGTATGAGAATGTGGCCTTTGCCATGCGTGTGGTGGGTGCCTCTGAGAAGGAGATCCGCAAGCGTGTGCCCTATGTGCTGCAGCTTGTGGGACTGGACGAAAAGGGAAAGCGCTTCCCCGATGAACTGTCCGGCGGTGAGCAGCAGCGTGTAGCCATTGCCCGCGCTCTGGTGAACAATCCTTCCACCATCATTGCCGATGAGCCCACCGGCAATCTGGATCCCGCCCGCTCTCTGGAGATCATGCTCCTTTTGGAGCAGATCAACGCACTGGGCACCACAGTTTTGATCGTGACCCACGAAGCCGACATGGTCAACCGCTTCCACCGCAGGGTGATCGCGATTGACGAAGGAAAGCTTGTGAGTGACGGAATGGATGGGTACTATATCAATGAAGAAGAATAAAAGTATCGGCTATCTGCTTCGTGAGGGTATCCGCAGCATTTTCCGGCATGGCTTCATGTCCTTTGCCGCCATCTGTGTTACGGTGGCCTGCCTGATCATCATGGGCAGCTTTTCCCTCATTTTGTACAATCTGAATATTATGGTCCGGGATCTGGAGCAGGAAAACGAGATCCTGGTCTATGTGGATGAGAACCTCACCGAGGCGGAAGCCAAGAGTGTGGGTTCGCAGATCAATCTGATCGAAAATGTTGAGCAGTCCCGGTTTGTTTCCCGGGAAGAGGCACTGGAGAATTTCGTGGAGACCCAGGACGATGAGACTTTGTTCATCGGCCTCGACTCCACTACCTTCCGCCACCGCTTTGTGGTCAGCCTGACGGATAACAGCCAGATGGCCTACACGGTGAGCCTGATCCAGCCCCTGGAGGGTGTGGCGGATATCAGCGCGCCCTACGAGCTGGAAGAAGGTTTCCGCACCATTCAGCGGGTGCTGGAGGTCATCTCCATTGCCATCATCGCCATTTTGATGGTGGTGACTCTGTTCATCATTTCCAATACCATTAAGCTGACCATGCTGGACCGCAAGGATGAGATCGCCATCATGAAGATGGTGGGTGCCACGGATGGATTCATCCGTCTGCCCTTCTTTGTGGAAGGCTTTATCATCGGTCTTCTGGGCGCGGGTATTGCCTTTGGCCTGCAGTGGCTGCTTTATGATCTGCTCCTTGCGAATATCGCAACGGCGGACTCCCTGCAGCTGTTCAACTTCGTTCCCTTCGTGGATGTCTTGTGGGTCATGATCCCCGCATTCGCCGCGGCGGGTCTGTTTGTTGGCGTTTTCGGCAGCCTGATGTCCATCCGTAAGTTCCTGGATGTCTGATTTTTTCAGATGTCCCCACGCGCATCCGGGAAAGATGCTTTGCGTCTTCCCAAAGAAGGAGATTCCCTATGTATAAGCACAGACGATTGATCGTGGGTCTGATCGCGGGATTGCTGGTGTTTTCCCTCCTGCTTTCTCTGGTCAGTTCCCTTGCCTTCACTGCCCGTGCCGCGTCTTCTGCCCAGATCCGGCAGCAGATCGAGGCGCTGGAATCCAAGGCGGATTCCATTGCCGCCAAGCGGGAGGAGCTGCAGGCTGAGATCGAGGCCAACAAGGCCGAAACCATGGGTGTTATTGATCAGAAGCTGGCCCTTGACCAGCAGATCGAGCTGACCCAGCAGGAAATTGCCAACCAGACCGCCCAGATCCAGGAGTACAACAACCTGATCTCTGCCAAGCAGTCTGAGCTGGATGACGCGCTGGAGCAGGAAAGCACCCTGTTCGAGCAGTACAAGCTCCGTATCCGCTCCATGGAAGAGAACGGCACCGTGTCCTATTGGGCCATCCTCTTCAAATCCAGAAATTTTTCTGATCTTCTGGACAACATCAACATGATCTCTGAGATCGCCATTTCCGACCAGCTTATGATGGAGAAACTGGAGAAAATTGCCGAGGAGATCGCCGCGGCGAGAGTGGAGCTGGAAGAAGAAAAGGCCATGCTGGTGGCGACCCAGGAAGAACTGGCAGCCACAGAGCAGATGCTCACCGAGCAGCGTGCTGAATCCGATGCCCTCATTCAGGAACTACTTTCCGATAAGGCGGCCATGGATGAAAGCGAAGCCTACTATGCAGAGCTTGAGGATGATCTGGTGGCACAGATCGCCAAGCAGGAACAGGCGTATGATGACGCACTGGCAGCGGAAAAGGAAGCGGCAGCCAATGCGGCGGCCAACTCCGGCGGCGGCAGCTCCGGCGGTGGCGGCGGTGGCGGCGGCAGAGCCGGTTGGTGCAACCCTGTATCCAGCATTTATGTTACCTCTGCTTACGGCTATCGCTGGCATCCCACCCAGGGCTACTATAACTTCCACTCCGGTGTGGATCTTGCGGCAGGCTACGGTCAGCCCATCTTTGCCGCCAAGGGCGGCACCGTCACCACGGCCACCTATTCCAATGTCTACGGCTACTATGTGGTCATCAACCATGGTGACGGCTATTCCACCCTGTATGGTCACCTGACCAATTACATCGTGGGTGTGGGACAGAGCGTCAGCGGCGGTCAGACCATCGGCTATGCCGGCAGCACCGGCTGGTCCACCGGTCCCCACCTGCACTATACCGTCTACTATAACGGCAGCACAGTCAATCCCATGAATTTCATTGGTTAAATGGGACTTGTTTCAACAACGGGCAGATTCCCACAGCCGCAGCTGCGGCTGTGGGAACTATTGCGCCTGACCGATTCGTAATGAGGTGTCTTATTTGAAAAAAACAACGGCGATCATCCTTTTGATCATTGCCTTTCTTTCGGGCTCCCTGCTGGGCATCTGTCTGATGGGCATTCTTGGAAGGCAGGACGCACCTGCCCTTGCCAAGGCAAATGAAGTCTATCGTGTCCTGGATACCTATTTCATCGGCGAGGTGGACGAAGATCTGATGTGCGATACCGTGGCAGAGGCCATGGTTTATGCCACCGGTGACCAGTGGAGCTATTATATCTCCGCAGAGGATTACGACGAGCATTTAGAGCAGCTGCAAAATGCCTATGTGGGTATCGGCGTATCCATCCGGGAATTGGAGGACGGCAGCCTACAGGTGCTGAGTGTCACTCCCAACAGCCCTGCGGAAGAGGGCGGTATGCAGCCCGGCGATATCTTCGTGGCGGTGAACGGCGAGGACTGCACTGCCCAGACCCTGACGGAGGTGCGGGAGAAGGTTCGCGGCGAGGCGGGCACCGATGTGACCATCACGGTGCTTCGGGAAGAAGAACGGATCGACATCACCATGACCCGCGCCAGTGTGGAGGCGGAGGTGGTTCGCCATCAGATGATGGGGGACACCGGCTATATCGCCATTTTCAATTTTGATGCCACCGCGGCGGACAAGACCATTGCCGCCATCGAAGAGCTTCGCGCTCAGGGGGCCAAGTCGCTCCTGTTTGATGTGCGCTTCAATCCCGGCGGTCTGAAGACGGAGCTTCTGGAGCTTTTGGACTATCTGCTGCCGGAAGGCCCCATCTTCCGCAGCGAGGACTATCTGGGCAGGGAGGAAGTGGACGAGTCGGACGCAGCCTGCCTTGAGATGCCCATGGCGGTGCTGATCAATCAGGATTCCTACTCTGCGGCGGAATTCTTCGCCGCTGCCCTGAGTGAGTACGGCGTGGCCGGGACGGTGGGCACCCAGACCTGCGGCAAGGGCTATTTCCAAGTGGCACGCCCCCTGTCCGATGGCTCTGCCCTGAATATCTCCGTGGGCAAGTATTACACCCCCAACGGTGTCAGCCTTGCAGACGCAGGCGGCCTGGCACCTGACTATGTAGTGGAACTGCCGGAGGAGGAGCAACTGGATTTAGCGGCCCATGTTCTGGCTCCGGAGGATGATCCTCAGCTGCAAAAGGCCCTTTCCCTGCTGAAATAATCGGTTTTTATGGCATTTCGCCCTAAAAGCCTTGACACAATATAGCACTTGCGACTATAATCACAACACAACGAAACCTATTCTTGAATAAACGGAGGAAATGATACCGCTATGGCAAAGGAATTTAAGCTCAGCGCGAAGCGTTTGGAAGAACTGCAGGAAGAACTGAATTACCTCAAGACCACCCGTGAAAAAGAAGTCGCGGAAATGATCAAGGAAGCCCGCTCCTTCGGTGATCTGTCTGAAAACAGCGAATACGACGAAGCGAAAAATGAGCAGGCCAAGCTCTATGGCCGCATTGCAGAAGTGGAGAACATCCTGAATCATGCGGTCATCATTGATGAAAGTGAAGAACTCACCGGTTATGTTGGCCTTGGCTGCCGTGTGGTGGTGCGTGACCTGGAAACCGGCGAAGAAGAATCCTATCAGGTGGTCGGCTCTCAGGAAGCCGATCCCATGAACGGCAAGATCTCTGACGATTCCCCCTTTGGCCGTGCCATGATCGGCAAGTGTGTGGGCGATCAGGTGGCAGTGGATGCCCCCATCGGCATTCTGCGTTTTGAAGTTGTTTCCGTAGATAAGTAAGACAGGAGGATAATCCATTGGCTAAGTTTGTACCCCAGGCTGAGCTTTCCCTGACGGATCAGGTGAAGGTTCGCAGACAGAAGTTAGAGCAGCTTCAGGCAGAGGGTCACGATCCCTTTGCCCAGACCAAGTTTGATGTGACCGCCACCACCGTGGAGGTCAAGGAGAATTTTGAGGCCATGGAAGGCCAGACCGTCCGTCTGGCTGGCC
>SVMC01000013.1 GCA_015067585.1 Oscillospiraceae bacterium | reverse complement strand
ATCCTTTTCATCATCCACCAGAACATCTTCGGCGAAGTTTGCGGTAAAGATGATGGTGGTGCTGCCAGGCACATTTTCAATGGTGGTTTCCACCTGTTCGCTGCTCAGCGGCTGCGGCTGTGCATCCTTTGTCCAGTAGTCAAAGGCATAGCCTTCTGCGGCGGTCACGATCACGCCATCCAGAGAGGGGGTGACATTGCCGCTTTCTTCTTCGAAGGTGAAGGTCTGGCGGATCTTGCCGGTGACCGTGCCCTGTTCCTCGTTGGCAGAGCGGAATTCCACGAAGACCTGATACTTGTCGGGGATATCATCCTCGCCGCCATCGTCTTCGTCACCCTTCTTATCTTCCGCGAAGCTGGCCTTGAAGGTGTAGGTCTTGCCGCCGTCCGCGTTTTCAACGGCGGGCAAAATCTTGCTGCCTTCCTGATTCAGCGCGGCTTCCGCGTTGGCGTCGCTGTTGGCTTCGTAGGTCCACTTGTCCAGTGCGTAGCCTTCCTCTGCGGTGGCTTCGGAGCCAAGCTCTGCGCTTACCGTCACATCAGTGTAGTCGCTGCCGTCGATGGTGACGATCTCACGGACCGGAGCAACGCTGCCGTGCTCACCCGCGGCATAGAGGAACTGCACCTGCTTGTAGTCGGGGATCTCGTCACCGCCGGTGGGTTCGTCCTTTTCATCGTTGAACTCATCCAGGGTGTACTGCAGGCAGACCACAACGATCTCATCCTTCTTCGTCAGCGTGCCGGACAGTTCGCCGGAGGCAACGCCGTCATAGATGTAATTCTTTCCGTTATATTCAAGGGATGCGGGATACTCGTAATCGGCTGCATCGTCGTCCTGCGCAATCAGGTAGGATTCCTCAATGGAGATCTTTACGAGGTCTGCCAGGGCAATGCCGTTTTCATCCTGCAGGTTTACATACAGGGTGCCCTTCAGTTTTTCAGGCTGGGGAGGTTCGGGGATCTTTTCCCACTTGGCATAGACCACAGTATCCTGATAGAGATTTACGGTGGGATTATACTGCGTCCAGAGCTGTGCAGTGAGTGCTTCCGTGGTGTACCAGCCGATGAATTCATAGCCTTCACGGACGGGTTCCACGGCGATCTTCTCCACTACATCACCGAAGTAGCCTTCGGTGGCTGCGGTGGTGTTGCCCTCACCCATGGTGTAGCCTTCCACAGCACCTTCCCATGCGCCGCCGTTGGCGTCGAAGGTGAAGCTCATGGTGACACGCTCATTAACGAAGGCCGCAACACTGTCGCTGACTACCTGTCCATTCAGGGAGAGCACCAGGCCACCCTGGCCCTCATTGAGACTTTCGTCCCATTTCATGGCATAGAGGGCTTTGTCATAGTGCCAATGAGAGGTATCGCCGGAATTCTCCACTTCAAAGATATAGATGCCGCCGTTGCCCTCTTTGAAGCTGTCTGCCTGACGGTCGGTGAGGATGATGGGCATGAATTCGTCCTTCGTGCTCACAGCATCGTCTGCCGCAAACTGAATTTCTGCCTTACCTGCGAGATTTTCATGATACAGGGCCACGAATTCAAAGCTGGCGTTGCTGCCGGGATCGCCCTGAATGGTCTTTCTTACGGTAAGATCCGCGATCTTCACATCGGGATTGCGGGTCCAGACCGCATGGAGGGTCAGGTCTTCGGCAGGCATAAGTGCCTCCTCCATAAGCACCAGACCATAGAACTCTGTATCGGTAGCGGTATGATACCAATCGCTCATGGTATAATTGGATTCATCGAAAACCTTTACATCACCGGGCATGTAGGCAGGCACCTCGGAATCCATAATTCTTGCACCGTAAGCAACGGCGGTGGGGCCTTCCTGCATAGCGGTCTGTTCGGTATAGCTGCCGTCGGAATTCTGGATGTAATACTTGAGCGTCACATAGTAAGAACGGGTTGCGGAACTCACTTCCACATGGTTGTCACGGGTACGGGGCACCTCCACAGAACCGCCCACTACAACATCCGCATCCAGCAACTTTGCCATGGTAAACACGGCATTGTACGCATCTTCCAGTGCTGCACGGTCGCTCTCACTGGTAAGATCGTAGATGGTACCGTTCACTTCCAACTCGTGGAGATAATAGCCGCTGATGGCCTGGAAGGGAACATTGAAGGTTTCGGTGGCGTGATAGGTGTAGGTAGTGCCGCTGATGATCTCACTGCCTTCATCACTGCCTGTGGTGAGGGTGTAGGAGATCTGACGGGTATTGACCTCCACCGCCACACCGCCGGTCACATCATGCGCCCGGAAGCTCCAGCTGCCGTCATCCTGCAGCGCAGCAGCATCGGCAGTGCCGTCGCCGTCCAGATCCACATTGGTGATGACGGCGTTGGGATCGCGGCTGTAGAGAATATATCCCGTATCGAAGGGTGCTTCGGCAGAGGTATAGTATTCGATGGATTCGATCTCATAGCCCTTCAGCGGGGTAAAGGTCATGATGGCAGAGTCATTGCCCTCCGTCACGGCCTCGGTATAGGTGTTGCCCAGAAGCGAACCGGGAGCACCGGCGGATACAGTGGTCTTACCGCCTTCATCAATGGTGCCGTAGATAATATGCGCCAGATCGCCGCGTACCGCAGACAGATCCAGATAGTTATAGACCGTCAGAGCATCATCTGCCGCTGTACTGGTCAGGGTGCAGACCACCACATAGACCTTCTCTGCAAAATAGTCGTTGGCGGGAATGGTCATTTCCGCCTTATCCACATGCCAGGTCCACTTACTGTAGTCCGTTACATCCACATCGGAACCTGCAGCAACATGGGCGGTCAGTTCTGCCACCAGAACATCGTCGTTTCGGTCGTTGCTTTCCCGGTCGGTGGTACCGATATCATACAGCTTATAGGTCATGGTAACGCCCTCGTTTCGCAGGCCGTCGGGCAGTCGGTTGACCATCTCATCAAACACAGAGTTTTCGCTGTTCATCAGCTCTTCAAAGGTAACGGAGAATTCCACGGGATCGCTCAGGAGGGTACCCTCCACATGGAAGGCACGCTCTGCCGCATTTATTGTATAGCGAATGCTTACGCTTTCATAGCCGCTTTCCGCAGTGATGACAGGTTCTTCCGCAGAAGCATCCTGATAAATGCCCGCGCTTTCATTGGTGGGCAGCCAACCGCCGAAGGTATCTGCCTCGGGATCCTCCACGATGGGGATATAAATGACCAGCTTTCTGCCATAGTCGGTACTGCCGTCGCCGCCCTTGGGATCCTCGGTGATGCAGTGGGCAGCAAAATTGAAGCCGGTAACGGAGATGGTTCTGTTGTCTTTGCCGCCGATGGTCACCTTGGCAGGTTCAAAAGGCACTTCCGTGTCGGCCCAGCCGTTGGCAGTCTTATCTACGGTGTAGACCTCGATCTGTCTGGTTCCGGTGGTCTGCAGATCGGCCGCCAGCTTGAAGTAGGGACTCAGAGTATCTGTTACCACAGATCTTTCGTTCAGGGAGGAGTTTGCCGTGATGGAATTCACGATTCCCTTGAACATTGCCTCAATGGTGGCAACATCGGAATGCGCGGCATAGTAGCTTTCCGCTGCCTTGGTGCCCAGTTTGGAGATAGAAGTTGCGTCGGGGTAGTTGCTGGAGCAGGCCTGCAGAAAGTTTACAGACTGGCTGGAGGGATTGCCAAGATACAAGGAGAACACATATGCTCCGTCATCCTTCATCTGCTTGGCATAGGCAACCGCCGCGTTGGCAACACTGGAACTAAATGTATCAAAGGTGGTGGGCACGCCGTCGGTAATCAGAACGACCACCTTGCCCCGGTTGTCGTAGGTTCCCTCCGGCTGAGCATCAAAGATCTTCGCAGCCATTTCCAGACCAAGGTCGGTTCTGGTGGCGCCTTCGCCCTCCAGTGCATCAATCGCCTTGCCGATCATGCCATCGTTACCGATGGCAGGCTCCGTGCAGTTCACCAGTGCGGTACTATAGTGATCGGATGTCAGATCATTGAAGGCAACACCAACGGATTCCACCTCGGTGGTTTCCCGGATCCGTTCATAGACGGTGGTTCTGTTCACATTGACTTCACTGGCATTCCAGCCGGTGGTGTACCAACCATCATATCGGTCACTGTATTCAATGGCACGGTAATCCTGTCCGCTGCGGATGTAGTAAGTTTTGGAAGTATCCAGTTCACCGGTGACACGCTGATAGTAGGTACTGGTGACAGTCTCACTGTGGGTAACCGTCAGGATTTCGGAGTTGTCGTTGTAGCCGGACTCACTGGCAAAGCCAACCACCGCCACGCGGTAAAGATCGCCCGCTTCGTTGTTCATTTCGGCAACATCGGCAACAAACTGCTTTGCAGCGCTTTTCATTACTGCAAGTTTGGTTTGATTGTTCATCGGATCATCCATGGAACCGGACTGGTCCAGAACCAGAACAATGTCTGTGGGCAGCTTGGCCTCACTGGTGATGTTGGAGCCGGTGGTATAGGCTTCCAGACGGATCTTGGCAGGCTGCGTATCCGTTGCCTGAATCAGAGTCTTGGTAAAGACCACCGGATCCGTTATGCTGTCCTGTGCAAAAACTGCCGTCGGCACGACCGACAGAAGCATTGCCAGTGTCAGCACCCATGCGAGTAATTTTTTCATCTGAATTCCTCCTTCTCATACCCTTTCACAGGGCGTACCTAAAATAACAATCGATCGTCGTAACATCCGTTGAGATGCCGTCGCGTGCGTATTGGGAAAGCCTTCCCATTTCTCTCTGATATCGAATCCACTTCTTTAAGAATCGGTCGAAAACGCAGGGGAGGCTACCACGGCATACCGCAGATTCCGAAGTTCCTCTGCGATCTGCCCTCTTGTAGCAGGTTTGGTCAGGTAACCGCTGGAGCGCAATCGGAACACATCCCTTGCGTGTTCTTTCTCCGAGCAGACGGTGACAAAAATGATGTTTGCCATCGGAAACCTCTGCCGGATCTGCTCCGCAAGCCAGATGCCGCTGCGCTGATACAGTTCGATCTCGCAGAACAGTACATCGCAGCCATGTGCAAGGGAAAAGCTCAGGGCTTCTTCCGCCGCCGTAAAGCCATAGACCTCGGCCTGCGGCACGGAAGAACGGACATTTTTCACAAGTCCTTTCAATAACACCGGATGATCATCCACACAAATCACCATCATATGTCCTCATCACCTCCATTTTTTATGCTGGTTCCCAGCTTTTGGTACAGGATAGCACATAACCTTTGACAAACCTGTGACAAACCTTTGAAATTTTTAAATTTCCCCATTCAAAAAAAGACTGCCGCAAAGCCCTTCCTTTGCAGCAGTCCCTTTTTAACCACTCGATTCGGTTTTATTTTCTCCACAAAAGTCCGCAGGTGTCTTCTGCCCAGCTGTACTGGGTCATATACTCTCCGCGGAACTCCGGCTTCCCGCTTTTGAGGAAGCTGTAATAATCACATTCGATCCTGGCGGTATCCACCAGATAGCTGTAGCCGTTTTGCTGCAGAACTTCACCGGCACCTGCCTGCTCCAGCGTCTGTCGCAGGTTTGCGATCAACTGACGCAGATACACCATATTTTTCGTATCATTGTCACTGTCCGGCCACATCCGGGTGCAGAGCTGCTTGCCAGTCATACCAGCTCCGTTGCGGTCGATCAAAAGAGCCAGCAGTTCCTTGGATTTGGTCCGTTTGAACTTGAGAACAGTGCCTTTGGAAAACACTTCAAAATGCCCGAAGCACTGCACCCGCAGCAGTTTTTCCTTTTCCTTCTCCCCTTTGATATGGTCGATCTCCCGCTGCACCGCCTCCGCCGTGATGGGTTTCATCAGATAACCGGATACATGAAGCCGAAAGGCATCCACCGCATACTGGGCATAGCCGGTACAGAATACGATTTTACATTCAGGATGAAGCTCCACCAACTTTTCTGCCAGTGCCAGACCACCCATCCCCCGCATGGTGATGTCTAAAAACGCAAAATCCACATGGTGCCCCTTCGCCCACTCCAAAGCTGCGGAGCAGGCGGAAAATTCCATCACTGAAGAGATATCCGGCGATGCCCAGACCGCCTGTGTCAGTGCCGTCAGCATTGGCCGTTCGTCATCTACCGTAATTGCGATCATTGTTTCTCTCCTCTCTTTTTGGGGATCATAACAGTGGCGACCGTACCGGCACCCGGCGTACTTTCCACAGTCAGGACACCGTCGCACATTGCCTCCAGACGGGCACGGATATTTCGGATGCCGATGTGCTTTCTGGGATCCTGCAGCACTGCAGTATCAAAACCAACGCCGTCATCCTCCACACGGACCCAGTAATGCCCTTTGCTCTCATAGGCTGAGATCTTTACGATACCCTCGGATTCCAGACCCATCAGACCATGCTTGATGGCATTTTCCACAAGAGGCTGCACCGTCAGGGGCGGCAGGGAAAAGGAGTCGCACTGAATGTTAAACAGTATCGTCATGTCCGGGAAGCGAACCTTCTCAATTTCCGCATAGTAGCGCACATGCTCAATTTCATTTTCCAGACGAATGGTGCTGAGGTTATCCAGCTCCGTAAAATTTCCCCGCAAATACATGGAAAAATTATGTACCAGCTCCGAAGCCTTTTCCGGCTGATCCAGACAGATCTGCTCAATGGTGCCAAGGGTGTTGTAGATAAAATGGGGTTGGATCTGACTAATCATGGTGGCGATGCGGTTTTCCGTAAGCTGCCGCTCCAGCCGTTCCACCTCCACAGCCCGTATCTGATTGGAAATGACCCTGCGCGAACCGCGCAAAAGGAACAGCAAGAATACCACAAGGAAAACAGGCTTGATGGTCCTGCCCGAATCCATCCAACCCACGCCCGCATTCACAAGCTCCCACAGCAGGGCAGCCTGCAGGATCAGCGCCGGGATCAGCACCTTTTTCCTGGAGCGGATCAGCTCATACAGACCTGCTCCGATCAAAACCAATGTGCACAACGCCTGCACCGGTGACCATAGAATCGCAACATCATAGAAAGCCCTGGAACGGGACAGTGAAACCAGTGACACAAGAACATCCGTCATGCCCAGGATCACAGTCATCGCTGCCGCCGTCTTTCGCCTTGTCCCGGATAAATACCGCAGCATAATCCAGCACAGTTCAAAGGCTGCCAGCATCATGCAGACATGATATCCTACATTACGGAAGATCAGATGAATACTGGTTACCGCAAGCATCCGGGTATCAAACAGGATGTATCCGCCCATAAACATGCATAACAGGCCAAAGGCCGCCAGTTGTCTGGCAAACAAATCTCCCATCACGGCAAAGCCCAACGCAGTGCCCAGCATAACTACCGCGAAGACCAGCAGCGCTCCTGCCATGATCCAGTCCGGCATGGCTTTCCTCATCTGGTACTCTTCAAACACTGTCTCCGGCGCCAGATATAATTCATTCAGCCATTCCTGATACGCATCCCGGTTGCCGAAACTATGTATATTGGTGAGATAGACCGTAACCTGATCCTCCGGCCGGATCTCACTTTCCACATGAACGCTATGCCATGCCGCACCGCACAACTCGTCCGCATCGATTTTGGGATCTGCGCCTTGTCGCACATCGGCATCGTAAAGCAGTCTTCCATTCACATAGATCGACACGCCGATGTGATTCTGGAAAAAATTAAGATTATCCTCAGGCTGCAAACCAACTTCCCCCGTACCGCGGAGAAAATTACCTCGAAGAACCACCGTTCCCCGGTTCGCATCCAGAGCAATGTTTTCATTCAGCGGCTGAAATGACACCGCATCGGCGCTGTATTCTCCGAAAAAACGGATCTTTTCCGGCTGCGCAACACTTCCCCGCCAGCTTTCAAAGGAGGCGAACAACAGTGCGATCAGCGCAACCAGGATCACTACGCCGTGTGCAATGACTGTAAGCTTGGTTTTTCTCATTCCGCTCTTCCCCCACAGATAACAGATTGCCGGCTTTTTTACATTATAGCACATTTTTCTCATTTTTGAAGCTTTACATATAATTGATCTTTTTGCGGCTATTTCCTGAGGTCACGGGTGGGAGTTTCTCTGATACAATTCCATAGTGCTGCACGATATACAATAATCTTAGGATGCTCTCTGCCTTCCGGATATTTTCATGCCGAAGATCGACGGCAGCACCGCCTCCAAAAAGACCGGGCAAAACCATCTGCAAAGCGTTCAAGCACATCCCCAACCAATTGTGCGGCTGCTTTGGAATATGCTTGACATTTTAACTCTAATATATTAGACTAATCACAGCGATCTAATTCATTAGAGAAAGGAGCTCAGTATATGGACACACCGAAAGTATTTGAAAGTGAGTACCGCTTCTGCCTGATCCTCTGGGCGCATGAGCCGGTCAAGAGCAGCGATCTCGTCCATCTTTGTCAGGAGCAGCTTGGCTGGAAGCCCACCACCACCTACACCGTCATCAAGCGGCTTTCTCAGCGGGGCGTTCTGAAGAACGAACACACCATTGTCTCTTCCCTCGTCTCAAAGGACGAGGTGCAGGCCGCTGAGATCGATGAATTGGTGGAAAAGAAATTTGAAGGCTCCCTTCCCGCCTTCATTGCCGCCTTTGCAAGGCACAAGACCCTCTCAGAAAAGGAGATCGAAGCGGTTCAGCAGATGATCGACCGTTACCGGGAAGGAGGGCAATGATGAGCGAAGTCTTCCTGAAAATCGTAAATATGAGCATTTCCGCAAGCTGGCTGGTGTTAGCTGTTCTGCTTCTACGATTTGTGCTGAAAAAAGCGCCAAAGTGGGTGAATGTCCTTCTCTGGGGCATTGTTGCGGTGCGGCTGATGCTGCCTTTCTCCTTGGAGAGCATCTTCAGTCTGATCCCCAGTGGGGAGACCGTGCCCATGGAAATTATGATGTCTCCTGCCCCCTCTATCCATACCGGTATTACAGCCTTTAACACAGCAGTAAATCCCATCATCAGTGAATCTTTAGCTCCCGCTGCCGGTGCCAGCATGAACCCGCTGCAGCTCTGGATCCCGGTACTGGCGCTGACCTGGATGGCGGGCGTTGCTGTGATGCTGATATGGGCAGCCGTCAGTTATCTGCGGCTTCGCAAGAAGGTAGCCACCGCCGTATTGCTGCGGGAAAACATCTATCAAAGCGAGGCCGTCAGTTCTCCCTTTGTCCTCGGCATTTTGAAACCTAAGATCTATCTTCCTTTTTCTATGGAAGGACCAAGCGCGGATTTGGTGATCGCCCATGAAAGGGCGCATATCAGCCGCCGCGATCACTGGTGGAAGCCTTTTGGCTTTCTCCTTCTGACGCTCCACTGGTTCAATCCCCTCATCTGGCTTGCCTATGCCCTGCTGTGCCGGGACATTGAATTCGCCTGCGATGAGAAGGTCATCCGTGAATTAGACGAAGCGCAAAGGGCAGATTATTCCGAGGCCCTGCTCTCCTGCTGCGTCGATCGCAGGCAGATCGCCGCCTGCCCCGTGGCATTTGGGGAAACCGGGGTAAAAGGTCGGATCAAATCCGTCCTCAGCTACAAAAAGCCTGCCCTTTGGCTGATCATCGCAGCGCTGGTGCTTTGCGGAGTCCTGTGCGTCTGCTTCCTGACCGACCCCATAAATACCGCCGTCAGAAACCCCTATGTGCAGGAATATATCCCCGGTCAGGAGGGTATCGTTGGGAATGTGGACAAAGAGAAATATGAGAGCATCAGCGAAGACTTCGCCATCGGCGCAGATCAATACGGCAGAGCCGTATTCAAAGACCCTTACCGCGCCTTCGATACCTTTGAAACCCTGTACGCAGAGGCCATCGACCTGATTCGGGAAGCTCATAACCTGCCGCCCTTCTCAAAAAACAATTATGATCTCTATAAGACCTACGGCTGGCAGACCGATGGAGAGAATACCGGCTTTGTGTCAAATTTTCTCGACCTCTATGAAAACAGCTTTACCAAAGAGATCCCTCCGGCGTTTTCCTTTCCTCCCACCGCGGAAACGCTCAAACCCCTCACCCGTGAGGATGTGATCCGGCTTTCTCAGAAGGGCGAAGAGCTGACATGGGGGGATTTTGAAGAATATGCCAGCTATGAAACGGGTTCAGGCTTGTACATTCAGGTGTATGAGATCGATGAAATGTTTTCCCTGTCCATTGGTGGCAGCTCTCCGGAAATGAACAAGCGCCCCATGTATTTTTATCTCCGCGCCAATGACGGCACGGATGAACAGATCGACATCCGAAACGGCGGCGTAGAAGAATTCTTCGCTTACCATGAACATAATCCCATCGTAATGCACTGCAGCGGCGGCTGGCTTTGCAGCCCCATCGGCCATCATGAAGAAACCTTTGAAAAAATGCTGGAACTGGGCGGCATCCCCAAAAACGCGGCTGTCAACAGCATTCAAACCCTGCCTGTGGTGAAGATCACAAGCACCGCGCAGCTACAGCAATTCAGGGAAGAAATGTCTCCCTACATGGACGAAGACCACACCTATTCCGATGTTTATTCCCTCAAAGAAGCCTTTGAGACCTATGACGAGCTGTTCTTCTCCTCCAACACCTTGTTCCTTGTGTACATCTCCGAAGAGAAGACCTCCCATCGGCATACGGTGGAGTATATCCAAAAGTCTGAAGGTCTGCTCTCCATCGGCATTCAGGTGACGGAGCCGGATTCCGGTGATGACGCAATGGAAGGATGGATCTTATCCATCGCCGTCCCCACCGATCAGCTAAAGGATGTAACAGAATATGAAGTCCGGGTCAGCTCTACTCTGTTCCCGGATCGGGGTACCGCCAACGCAAATCCCATCCGCTCCTATGTCTTCACCGAATCGGAGGACATCATCAAACCCAGTGTAACACTGTTTGACAACGGAATGTTCTCCTTTACCTTCTCCGGCATCAGCAGCTATCTGGGCATGGGTACCTACGAAATAGAAAACGACCGTCTGACCCTTCACACGGACGACGGTCGATTCACCTATGTATTTGATATGGTGGAGGATCTTCTGGAATTTGATGCGGCCGCATCCTCTGACATGCTCTGGTTTTCCAAGCTCTACGACGGCGCTATCCTTGAATAACGAAGAATCCAAAATCAAGAAATATTTCGGTTGACAGGCAGCACTCTGTGTGGTATCAATGAGGTAATCGAAATGAGTGGTGGAGTCTGTCATAGAGTCCCTTTTTTGGACTTTATTTATTTCAAGTTTTCCGGATTCTGCAAATAATTCCATGTGTTTATGGATGAAATTATTTTCATTTTCAATTTGCATGAGCACTACAGGGGCTGTCTCACTATCAAAGTGAGGCAGCCCCTTCGTTCGTTCCTAAGATAATTATAACGGTGCGCAATTATAGGTTAGAAAGGCGAAAAGGTGCCGCGGTTGCCACTAGTTCTATCGCTTTCTCTTTTTTACGATATGAAGCGCTGTATAGTATAGTCCTACAAGGGAGCAAAAGTACATAAATAAGCCCAGGAACAGGAATTCTGTTGCTTCCCTACCTAATTTGCGGATCGCTTCATGAAATGTAAATATCGTGCCGTTTTCAGTGGAAAACTCGACGATCGTATTGGAATTAGGGTGAATCAAAAGACGGATCCTCTGTCGTTCGGACAGTTCAGACAGCGAATTTCTCAAATCCGAATTTATGGATACTCCATCTATAAAGTAGCGTTCATCGTTAACACAGTCAACAGCGATCTCCTTGATTTCCATAGGATGTCTTTGTTGACGTATTTCCTTATATGATACAAACCCTGTGTCGACCACCGTGCATTCTTCTCGTGTAACTACTGCGTTCCAATGTTGCATACCGAATGTAAACACGCTTCCAAGCAGAAAACCGACGATTAGGAGAAATACAGATGGTCCAATGGGCATAGGCTCTCTTTTCATTTCATATTATCCTTTGCGGTTTTGCAAGATGCAATCAAAAGTCTACGAATATTTCCACAGAGTTTTTGTGCATACTGATATGTGGTAATATCTATTCTTTTTGTTTCATACATCAGATTAAGCCAATAGCTTGTTTCGTTGGATTCCTTCAAAGCAATCTCTAACTTAGCAATAAAGTCCTTTTTGCTTTGTGCATACTGCGCTTCGTGGATATTTGCACCGACCGATGTGCCTGCTCTTGCAAGCTGATCGGTCATATAAGAGCTTTTCGGCGCAGTTACGCCGTCAACAAGATTAACAATCGCAACAGCGAATTCAAAAGATAGCTCAAGTAATTTGTTTTCTGACATAAAAGCACCTTCTTTCAATGGTAATATATCATAAAATCTTTCGTTTTTTAATGATATATCACTTTCGCGATATGATATACGGCTGCGCCGTATGATATATTTGCGAAGCAAATATGATATAATATCCGTTCCTTCCTATGCCGCAGGCATATATCATCGCTCGCAGAGCGATATCATATCGAAGATATATCACCCGTTCCGACAGGAACGGATATCATTGGGACTGCTGCAAAACTTTCGTTTTGCAGCAGTCCCATTTGCGATCGGATCTGTAAGCCGGGTTCTGTCTTGACAGCCATCTATCTAGGCGCCGTGTTGCCACGACGCTCAAGCCACCTCCTCGGAAGCGGCCGGGCCAACCTATTGCTTCCTCCACGGTGTTGCTCCGGATAGAGTTTACAGCACCACGATGTTCCCATGTGGCGGGTGAGCTCTTACCTCGCCTTTCCACCCTTACCGCTGACGCGGCGGTATATCTCTGTTGCACTTTTCCTGGGGTCGCCCCCGGCGGGTGTTACCCGTTATCCTTGCCCTATGGAGCCCGGACTTTCCTCACGAAGGGCCTTTCGGCACACTGCGCGCGGCTGAACGAACCGGTCGCAGGAATATTGTAGTGCAAAAAGCCAAAATTGTCAAACACATTGCAAAATATACACAAGATGCGTATAATAGAAGCAAACAAGGCAGTCTCCGCTGCCCACGGAAAAGAGGATGTGCCCATGAATCAAAAACTGACCGCATGGCTTGATTCCCTGTTGGGAAAAGAACTTCTGGTGCTGGGTCTTGGTGTCAGCAACCGCCCGCTGGTTCGAATGCTGCTGGCTCACGGCTGCCGTGTCACCGGCTGCGATGCCACCCCCTATGAAAAGCTGGATGAAGAAGTGCTGGAACTGGAAAAAACCGGCTGCCGCCTGAAAACAGGAGAAAACTACCTGCAGGATCTCACAGCAGATGTGGTGTTCCGCACCCCGGGTATGCACCCCGACCGTCCGGAGCTGAAAGCCCTGCGGGACAATGGTGCGGAGATGACCTCGGAAATGGAAGCCTTCTTTGGTGTCTGTCCCTGCCCCATCATTGCCGTCACCGGCTCTGACGGAAAGACCACGACCACCACCCTGATCTCTGAGCTTCTCAAGCAGGCGGGCCATACCGTCTGGCTGGGCGGCAACATCGGCACGCCCCTGCTGCCCCAAGCCGCCCAAATGAAGGAAACAGACTATGCCGTGGTGGAACTCAGCTCCTTCCAGCTCATGTACTTCCGCTATAGCGCCCATATCGCCGTCATGACCAATCTGGCCCCCAATCATCTGGATATCCACAAGGATATGGAAGAGTATGTCACCGCCAAGGAGAACATCTACCTCAGCCAGACCGGAGAAGATACCCTAATTCTCAATATGGACAACGCCATCACCCATGCCTTCCGGGAGAAAGCGCCCGGTACCTGTCTGGAATTTTCCCGCTTCGGCACGCCGGAGCAGGGCGTTTACCTGAAGGACGGCGTCATCTACGAAAGTTTCGGCGGAAAAACCACCGAGCTTCTGCGTCAATCCGACATTCTGCTGCCGGGCATCCACAATGTGGAAAACTATATGGCCGCCATCTGTGCGGTGCGTGGTCTTGTCAGCGCCGAGGATATCGTATATGTTGCCAAGCACTTTGGCGGTGTGGAGCACCGCATCGAGTTGGTGCGTGTAAAGGATGGGGTCAGCTTCTATAATGATTCCATTGCCTCCTCTCCCAGCCGCACCATGGCGGGCCTTCGCAGCTTCCCTCAAAAAACCATCCTGATCGCCGGCGGCTATGACAAGCATATCCCCTATGACGAGCTTGGCCCGGAGATCTGCCGCCATGTCAAGCTTTTAGTACTCACCGGTGCTACTGCCCCCAAGATCCGTGACGCTGTCCTGAATGCCCCGGAATATCGGGAAGGCAACCCGGAAATACTGGAAATTGAGGACTTCACGGAAGCCGTTCATGCCGCGGCAAGCAAAGCCCAGCCGGGTGACGCGGTGCTTCTCAGCCCCGCCAGCGCGGCATTTGATAAATTCAAGAACTTTATGGTGCGTGGCCGCTTCTTCAAGGAATTGGTCAACGCCCTGTAAAAGGAGGATTCCCATGTCATTTTCCAATACCGTTGCCCGCTTGCTGGGAAAAGCACCGGAATACTGCACCGCCATCTTAGTGGCGGCAGGCTCCTCTACCCGCATGGCGGGGCAGGATAAGCTGCTGTCCTCCTTCGGCGGCATGACCGTGTTAGAGCGCTCTGCCCTCGCACTGGAGCAAAATGAACTGATCAAAGAGATCATCGTGGTCACCCGGGAAGAGCTTTTGGAAAAGGTCAGCCTGCTTCTGAAGGCACGGGGCATTGAAAAGCTCACCATGGTGATCCCCGGCGGCAAGACCCGGGCAGAATCTGTGGAAGCAGGCCTTGACCATGCTTCCAAAAAGACCAGACTGGTGGCCATTCACGATGCTGCCCGCCCTCTGGTCAGCCAGCGGGTCATCACCGAAGCCATCCGCAAGGCCGCACAGACCAAAGCCGCTGCCCCCGCCATCCCGGTAAAGGACACCATCAAGGTGGCGCAGCAGCACATCGTCATGGACACCCCGGACCGCAGCCGTCTTTTTGCCGTGCAGACCCCCCAGGTGTTCGACTTCGATCTTCTCCGTGCCGCCTACATGAAGGCCAACGCCGATAAAATTCCCCTGACGGATGATTGCTCTGCGGCGGAGCATCTGGGCCTGAATGTATTCCTGACCCAAGGGGACGAGAGAAATCTGAAGATCACCACGCCTATGGATCTTCGCATCGCAAAGCTGCTATTGGAGGAGGAAGCATGAGGATCGGACACGGATATGATGTACACAAACTGGTACCCGAGCGGGCGCTGATCTTGGGCGGTGTAGAGATTCCCCACGAGACCGGACTTTTGGGGCATTCCGATGCGGATGTGCTGACCCATGCAGTGATGGATGCCCTGCTGGGTGCCGCCGCACTGGGAGACATCGGCAAGCTGTTCCCGGATAACGATCCCCAGTATAAGGGCATTTCCAGCCTGCTGCTTCTGGCAAAAGTGGGAGAACGCATTGCCGAAAAGGGTTATGCCATCGAAAATATCGATGTGACCATGATCGCCCAAAGGCCAAAATTAGCGCCCCACATCCCTAAGATGCGGGAGAATCTCGCCCGGATATTGGGAATCACACCGGATCAGCTCAACATCAAAGCCACCACGGAAGAACGGCTCGGTTTCACCGGCCGTGAAGAGGGCATGGCCTGCCATGCGGTATGCTTACTGTTAAATAAATAAAAAAATGGCCTGATGCAGAATTTCGTCTGCGTCAGGCCGTTTTGGGATTTGGCGAACACCGTTGACGGACGGCGTCATACCGGGATCTGAAGTGTGCTCGCATTGGATAAGCTGTAGCCACAGCATAGCACAGTTCCCGCGCAAAGTCCGTCGAATCGTGCGGGGACAAAATTTTTTACCAAAAAATATGGATCACACCGCAGGTAACTGCTGTGGTAATCGCACCGGCAATGACCACGCCAAGAAGAATCGTCGGAAGTGCCCGCCGAAGGGACATATTCAGAAATGCCGCCACCAGTGCGCCCGTCCACGCGCCGGTACCGGGCAGTGGAATGGCCACCAGGATCATCAATCCCAGCGCTCCATATTTGCGGACGACCTTCCCCTTCAGATGTGCCTTGGTCTCCAGCTTCTCAATGACCCCACAAAGAAAGGCATTCTTCTTGAGCAAGAGGAAGATCTGCCGGATCAGCAGAATGATAAAGGGTACCGGCACCATATTGCCCACAACGGAAACGGCAAAGGCTGCCATAGGAGATAGTCCTGCCGCAATGCCCGCAGGGATCGCTCCGCGAAGCTCCAGCACCGGAACCATGGCGATCAAGAAGGTCATTAAGATATCTTTCAGCATAGATAATAGCCGCTCCAGTCAAAATACACAAAATTGCATATACATGATAGCACACTTTAACTAAGACTTCAAGAGATTTCCCCATAAAGTCGCTTTTCTGTCAAAATTCCGTGCATCAGAATATCAAAGTGATCCCTTGCCACCTGGGGCAGTTTCTGCGCTTCAAAGGCGATGGCAATTCGAATCGCCTGCGGGCAGCGGGCAAAATAGCGGTCATAATAGCCGCCGCCATAGCCAAGCCGCCCGCAGTTTTCATCAAAGGCCACGCAGGGCGTCAGGATCAGGCCGATCTCCTCAGGTTGGATCAATCGGGAGTTTTCCATCGGCGGGATCAAAATGCCATAGCGGTCCTTTTCCCATTGACAGGGCCACTGGGGAGCATATGCTTCCATGATCCCGTTTCCCTTCGTCACAGGGTATGCCAAAATGATGCCCTTCTCCATCGCCCATTGATGGAAGGCAGAAAGATCCGCTTCCTCCGGCATGGCCATATAGGAAAAGATCACCTTTTGATTCATAATTGCAGGCAATTCCTGTAGGCTTCGGCAGATCTCTGCCGAGGCCGCTTCCCTTGCAGCCTGTTTCATACTCCTGCGCTTTGCTTTTGCGGCAAGGCGCTGACTTTTTTTATCCATGTTGTCTCCTTATTTTCTCAGAGGTACGCAGATCCGTCTGGAAGGGTCTGTCTGTGAGGCTTCCAGCGAAACCTCCACCCCGTAAAGCTCCGTGAGAAGCTTCGCCGTGAGAACTGCCTCCGCAGCGCCGCAGGCCAGCATCCGTCCTTCCCGAAGCACCAGCACCCCATCAGCGCAGGATAGCGCATGGTCGGGATCATGTGTGGAAAACAGCACTGTATAGCCCTCCCTCGCCAGCAGCTCCATCCGCTCCAATACCCGCTGCTGATTGCCAAAGTCTAAATTTGCTGTTGGCTCATCCATGATGAGCAGCTTCGCCCCCTGCACCATGGCCCGGGCGATCAACGCAAGCTGCCGTTCCCCACCGGATATCTTAGAAAAGCTGCGTTGGGCAAGCGAATCGATGCCAAGGCTTTGCAAAGCCTCCCGCGCCTGCTCCTTCTGCCCCTTTCCCGGACAGGAGAAGGGGCCAAGCTGCCCCGTCGTACCCATGAGCACCATTTCCAGCACGGTGTAGTCAAACACCGGGGCGGTACTCTGGGGAATGTAGGCAGCATAATGGGCAAGCTCTGCCTGCCGCATCGATTGAATATTTTTTCCATCTATTCTGATTTCTCCTTTAAATCGGGGCAACAGGCCGAGAATACAGCGAAACAGCGTGCTTTTTCCCGCACCGTTTGGGCCAAGCACCGCAATGCGTGTACCCTCCGCAGCTTCAAAGGTGATATCTGACAGAGTAGTTTTATCACCATAGGAGAAGGAAAGATGATTTACATTAAGCATCATACCCCTCCCTTCGCGAGAGCATCATAACGAGGAACACCGGCCCGCCAATAAAGGAGGTCAGGATGCCAAGAGGGATCTCTGCCGTTGCCGCAATGCGGGCAACATCATCCACCACGATCAAAAAGCTTGCGCCCATCAAAGCCGATGCCGGGATCAGCTTTCTAAAATCGCTGCCGAACAGCATCCTCGCAAAATGGGGGATCACCAATCCCACCCAGCCGATCATACCGCTCACCGCCACGGAGGCTGCTGTCAGAAGGGTGGCGCAGAGGATCACCACAAGCTGCATCCGCCGGGTATTGATGCCCATGGATCTCGCCTCATCCTCCGGCAGGGTAAGCAGATTCATACGCCACCGCAGGGCAAACAGAGGTACTGCTCCCAGGAACAGCGGAGCAATCAAAAATGCAACAT
The DNA here is from genome assembly GCA_015067585.1 of Oscillospiraceae bacterium. Classification (GTDB taxonomy): domain Bacteria; phylum Bacillota; class Clostridia; order Oscillospirales; family Oscillospiraceae; genus SVMC01. The sequence goes on along the minus strand of SVMC01000013.1, from coordinate 32,098 downwards.
CCGCCATCCGAACGGAACTAAGGCTGCCCATCAGCCAGTAGGTAATGGCGGGCAGAGCCTGCTGGTTGTCTGCCAGCAGCTTCAATAAGGAAATAGCAGAGGAAAACAGGGCGCTCACCACCATGCCCGCAAGTAAAATCGCCATCAGGCGGTTGCTGCGGCTCGCCTTTCCAATGGCATAAGCCAGCGCCACTGCCGCCAGACCAAAGCAAAAGGCCAGCGTAGAAATGCCCATATAGTGAAGCCCCAGAAGGATGCCCAGAGAGGCACCAAAGCCAGCCCCGGAGGATGCCCCCAAAAGATCAGGAGAGACCATGGGATTGGAGAACATTCCCTGATAGCTGAGACCGGACAGGGACAGGGCGCAACCGATCAGACCTGCCGCCACCACACGGGGCAGGCGGATCTGCCATACCACCGTTTCGGCGGCAGCTTCCCAAGTCACCGAAAAAAACGGGGATATTTTGTTGAAAAAAATCTTGATCAGCTCCAACGGTGTCACCGGGTATCTGCCCAGCATGAAGGAGCCGAAGAACACAAGAAGAAACAATCCTGCCAAAAGGAGCATTTTCCCCCCCGTGCTTTTTGTTTTGTTTTGCTTCATCATTCTTTTGCCATTCCACGAGAAAGAAGCTGCTGCGCCTCTTCCTCGCTCAGATCATAATGCCAGAAAAGCTTGTAAAATTCCTGCGCTTTCTCCACCATATCGTAATCATACAGCGCCGGGTACAGGAGATTGCCCAGCCAGTACAGACCCAGCACCCGGTTTACAGAGGGGGGATTCGCCATCCAGGAATAGGGCAGATCGGGGATCTCATAGTAATTCCCCTCCTGCACTGCCCGCAGGCTCTGCCAGCGGGGATCTGTTTCCGCAAGCTCGTAGGCTCCTTCAGCACTCAGGAGCATCACATCCGGGTCAAACACATACATCTGCTCCATGGAGATCTCGTTGCCGCCATTGCGGTTGCGAAGCTCTTCTTCCGGGACCGTCACCGCATTCACCGCACCCACCAGTTCGATCACATCTGCCTGCATACTGCCTGCGGCATTGCAGGCAAGACCCTCAGGCCCTGTGCCGAAGGCCACGGTGATCTGCTCATCGGGCAGAATTTTTGCCCGGTTTTCTTCACACATGGTAAGAGCTTTTTCTATGTAAGCTGCAAGCGCTTCCGCCGCATCCCTTTGACCCAGCAGCGCTCCCAGCATTCGATAGCTTTCCGGCAGGGCATCCAGAGATGCCTCAATGAACACCACCGGAATGCCGGTGCGTTCCTGAAGGCTGTCCAGTTCTTCTGCCATGGCATCCTTCACATTGCCCATGTCAATGATGATCTGAGGACTTGCCGCCACCAGACTTTCCATGTTGAGATTGGCCTTGCTGCCGTAGAATTGCCCAAATTCCGGCAAGCCTTCCAGACAATCAGGAAGATAAGCCATCACTTCCGCTTCCGGTGTGCGGGATGTGCCCACCAGCAGCTCAGGCGACAAGGAGATCAGCATCATCTGGGCCAAAGACCCGCTGGGTGCCACCGCTTCAATGTTGACGGGCACACTTACCTCCCGGCCAAGGGAATCGGTAAACACCTGCGTTCCCATGATCTTCTTTGGCGCAGAAACCGAAGCACAGCCGCTGAATACCGAAACCAGACAGGTAAAAACACAAATCAGGCAAATCATTCGTTTCATTGCAATATCTCCCCTTATGTCTGCTTCGGAGCGCATAAACAAAAAACCGGCTCCTGAGGAACCGGAATGGGCATAAAGATACAGTGATCCCACTGCACTTTGTATGCGTTCCGTTCTCAAATGCGGAAGGCGCGGCCGTTTCCAGCCGAACCCTTTGCGTCAACGACGCCGGCCTGCATCCATAGCATCACGCCACAGGACCACAGGCTCTGGAACTTGGATGGTTTGATTATATCCTGTTTCGGCAAGAATTGCAATGGTTTTTGCCGCAGAATCACCTTACAGATTGACGAAACCTTCTTCCCATTTTATAATGAGTTCAACAAACGAAAGGCTGGTGTGAACATGAAACGGATTTTTCTGATCGTTCTGGATTCCTTTGGCATCGGTGCCATGCCGGATGCTCCCGCCTTTGGGGATGCAGGGGTCAATACCCTGCGCTCCTGCAGCACATCCAAGGCTTTCCATATTCCAAATCTTCTGCGTCTCGGTCTTGGCTGTGTGGACGGCGTGGATTTCCTGCCCAAGCCGGATGCTCTCGCCGCTGCGGTGGCCCGTCTGACGGAGGCTTCGCAAGGCAAGGATACCACCATCGGCCACTGGGAGCTGGCAGGACTCATTTCTCCCCAACCCCTTCCCACCTATCCCAATGGCTTCCCGGAAGAGATTTTAGAGCCGTTCCGCAATCAAACCGGGCGGGGCACATTGGCAAACGCCCCCTGGTCCGGCACCGCCGTCATCGATGCTTATGGCGAAGAGCATATGCAAAGCGGTGATCTGATCGTCTATACCTCTGCGGATTCCGTATTCCAGATCGCCGCCCACGAGGACATCGTACCTCCGGAATTGCTTTACGAATACTGCCGCATCGCCCGAAAGCTCCTGCAGGGAAAGCACGGTGTGGGCCGGGTGATCGCAAGGCCCTTCGTGGGCAGCGGCGCGGGAAGCTTCCGCCGCACCGCAAACCGCCACGATTTTTCCCTGCTTCCGCCCCGGAAAACTCTGCTGGACGCGATAAAAGAGGCAGGTCTTTCCACCCTTGCGGTGGGAAAGATCAATGATATTTTCGCAGGCAGCGGCATCACAGAGTTCGTCACCACAAAAAGCAATTCAGACGGCATGGAAAAGGCTCTTAATTGGGCAAAAAAAGAGTTTAACGGCCTTTGTTTTGTAAATTTAGTGGACTTTGATATGCTCTACGGTCACCGCAGAGATATCGACGGCTATGCGGTCGCCCTGTCTGCCTTTGACCGCTGGCTGGAGGACTTCCTTCCCTGCCTCGGCCCGGAGGATTGCCTGATGATCACCGCCGACCACGGCTGCGACCCCGGCTATGCCGCCACCACCGACCACACAAGGGAATATGTCCCCCTTCTTATTTACGGAAATGAAGTTACCCCAACCAATTTGGGCACCCGAAAGAGCTTTGCCGATGTTGCCGCCACCATCGCGGAGCTTCTGGAGGTTCCCTTCCATGGGGACGGCGAGAGCTTCGCCCCAATGCTTTGAAAGGAGCAAACACCATGACACCGGAAAAACTCATCCTGCTTGCGCAGGAAGCCAGAACCATGTCCTACTGCCCCTATTCCGGCTTTGCGGTGGGAGCGGCGCTGCTGTGCGCCGACGGCAAGGTATATACCGGCTGCAATATTGAAAATGCCGCCTTTGGCCCCACAATCTGCGCGGAGCGCACTGCCGTATTCAAGGCCGTCAGCGAAGGGCAGCGGGAGTTTGCCGCCATTGCTGTCGTGGGCGGCATGGCAGGGCAGGAGATCAGCCGCGAATGCCCGCCCTGCGGCGTATGCCGGCAGGTACTGCGGGAATTCTGCGCCGATGATTTCCCTGTATATCTCAGCAGGGACGGCAAAACCGTCCGCACCATTTTGCTCAAAGAGCTGCTGCCGGAAAGCTTCCGGGCAGAGCAGCATTTATCGAGATAACCAACGCGGCGGGAGTCTGCCTGACTCCCGCCGCTGCTTCATTATTTATGTAAACCTTCCTCAAACACAGGAGGCCGTTCATTTTCCTTGCCACCCAGATGGAACAAGCGCACCATATAGTCGCCGAGCCTGGGACTAAGGGTGTCCACCCACACCATCAGCCGATTGGAGCCATGGGGCACATAGACCTCCGGCTTTCCTGTGAGGACAGCCTTCAGCACACCATCCGCCACCTTTTCGGGCGAGACCTTGGCAGTGATGGCAGGACAATCCACGAAATCGATCATGGGAGTATCAATGCGGCCGGGGAAGATCATACTCACCTTCACCCCGCTGCCCCGCAGCTCCTGCCGAAGCACCTGCATAAAGCCATTGATGGCAAATTTGGAGGCGGCGTAGGCTCCATCCGGCGGGAACCCCTTCTTGGAGTCCATGGATGCGGTGACCACAAGGCTGCCGCTGCCCCGCTTCAGAAAATGGGGCAGCACCGCGTAGGCACAGCGAAGATTGCCATAGAAATTCGTCTCAAACACATGGCGGATCTGCTCCATGGTCAGCTCCAGCACCGGCTTGCGGAAGTAAATACCCGCATTACAGTGGAAAATATCAATATGCCCAAAGCGGGCAATGGCCCCTTCCACCGCCCGGGTCACCTGCTCGTCCACAGTGGTATCCGCAACGAAAACCTCCGCTTCCACACCGAAGCTGCGTACCTCCCGGGCAGCTTCTTCCAATCGCTCCCGGTTCCGGGCGATGAGCGCAATGTTCGCCCCCTCCCGGGCCAGCCGCAGCGCCGTAGCCCTGCCGATGCCGCTGGAAGCGCCGGTGATGGCGGCAACCTTTCCTGCAAGTTTCTTCATAATTCTCCTTCCTTTGTCTTAGCGTCTATCCGAACAAACAGAACCTATCAAAAAAGCTGATGTCCCGCAAGGTTTCGGAGCTTCCGGATCACATCCTCGATCAAACCGCCGGTGGTGAGATTGGCAACGCCGGCCACCAAATTGTCGCACCTGTTCATAGGAATGAGAATACGCACAGCATCCGCTCTTCCCACGGCAACTGCCATGTTCTCCGTCACCTCGCCCAGAAGGGAATCCGCAATGACGATGCCGATGGGTCCGACGATCACATCTGCCTTTCTGCAGGCAACGATCACCGGATTCTCCCCGGTGGCAGCCTGCCTTGCCCCTGCCTTCAGCATGGCGGCGGTGGCATTGGCATTGGTGCCCACTGCGGTGATATTGGCATTTGGAATCTGGGCAAGGATCTCCTTCACAAGCTGCGCTCCCAGCAGACCGCCATGCCCGTCGATGATGGTAATGTTCATGGAAACCTCCTGATTTTTTTGAAATTATATCACATTATAGAGAGAAAATCTATAATTGTTTATTTTTCCTGATATTGCTTAACCGCCAAAACCATGATACAATGAAAAAAACACACAGGAGAGGTTATTATGATGGAACATCGTCTGAATATATCGGCGGGCATTCTGACCGGCTATGAGGTTGACTCCGATTCGATCTTCAGAGGCGGAGTCAGTATTCCCTATAGTGTAGCTGCCATTGGTGACGCCGCCTTTCAAAGCTGCGCCAGTCTTACCTCCATTGCGATCCCGGGCAGCACAAGATGCATTGGGGATTTGGCCTTTGAGTATTGCGAAAACCTGAAAACACTGGCCTTATGGGACGGTATTGCTTCCATTGGCAGCCATGCCTTTGCTCATTGCGACAGGCTGAAAAAAGTGGAACTCCCGAAGAGCCTTACCTACATCGGCGAGGGCGCATTTTTTGGATGTGAGGGCCTTAGCTCTGTCAGCATTCCCGGCGGTGTCCGCGCGCTTTCCTCCGATGCCTTCAGCCTCTGCGGAAATCTCGCATCTGTGACCATGCAGGAAGGGGTTGCCTCCATTGGAGAGAGAGCTTTTGAAGGCTGCAAGAATCTGGAATATGTCAAATTCCCGAACACCATGACCGCCATCGGCGAAAGTGCTTTTGAAGGCTGCAAGAATCTGGAAAACCTCATCTTGTCCCGCAGTGTAGCTTCCATTGGAGAAGGTGCCTTCCGGGATTGTAAGAATTTGGCAGTTGTCTTTCTCCCTGCTGTAAAGACCATTGGCGCGGGAGCATTTGAGAGTTGCAAAAATCTGGAGACCATCAAGCTGCCCGAGGGCCTGACTTCCATCGGTGATTACGCCTTTTCCTCCTGCAAGCATCTGGAAACCATCACCATTCCCGGCACTGTGACCTTCATTGGGGACGGCGCATTTGACGATTGCGAAAAGCTCACCATCCATGCCCCCGCTGGCAGCTTCGCAGAGCGCTTTGCGGGGATCAACGGTATTCCGTTCATTGCTGAAGGATAAAAGCCCAATAATACACAGCAAAAATAGCTGCCTCAATGATTTAGAACATCATGTTGAGGCAGCATTTTTTATGATTTCTTATCAAAGGAACGGAGCAGAGCAAGGAAGCTTTCGCCGTAGCGCTGGGCTTTGATCTCGCCCACGCCGCTGACCTGCAGGAATTGGGCCATGGTGCGGGGGCGGCGCTTTTCCATGTCTGCCAAGGTGGCATTGGAGAATACCACATAAGCGGGGACAGCTTCTTCCTTTGCGATGCGAAGGCGAAGTTCTTTCAGGGCAGTCAGCAGCTTGGAGTCTGCGGTGACGGTGCCGGATTTTGGGAAACGCGCCTCCATTTCTCCTTCATCCAGCGTGACGGAAACGGCTTGCGCCTCAAAAAGCACCGCTTTCGCGGCAGGATTCAGGGTGAGGATCTCCTTTTTGTCCATCTCTACCATGCCGATGGAATGAAGATGGGAGATGATCTCCCGCACTTCTTCTCTGGAATAGGCGGACATAATGCCATAGGTTGATAATTCTTCCAACCCCATTTCCAGGATGCGCTTGTCCCGGCTGCCCCGAAGCACCCGCACCGTTATGGTGGCGGTGGTGCTGTAACCCAGTGCCGTTTTCAGGCGCCGGATGCAGGACATCACCATCTGGGCCTCTTTTGTGATATCCCGGGTGACCATCCGCCCGGTAAGCTTTGGCGCTGTATCGTTCTTTTTTGATTTTTTTGGCTGTAACGCCAGACAGTTTCCGCAATTCTCGCAGCGATTTTCCATTCTCTGCCCGAAATAGGACAGAAGGAACAGGCGAAGACAGCCGGGCGTTTCGCAGTAGTCGATCATTTTATAGAGCCTTTTCATATCCTGCTCCATATTCCGCAGCTTTTCATCTTCCGGAAGCTCGCTTTCCTCAAAGGTCTTGCGGATGAAGAATTTGGCGGTTACGATGTCCTGCTTGCCAAACAAAAGCAGGCACTCCGCTTTTTCCCCGTCCCGTCCGGCACGGCCTGCCTCCTGATAGTAGCTTTCCAGACTCTGGGGCATATTGTAGTGGATCACATAGGATACATTGGATTTATCGATGCCCATGCCGAAGGCATTGGTGGCCACCATGATGGTTTTTCGGTCGCAGATGAAATCGTCCTGATTTTGCCTTCGCTCTTCATCGCTCAGGCCCGCATGGTAGCGGGTGGCGGCAAAGCGCTTGCTCTGCAACAGGGCGCAGATCTCCTCCACTGCCTTGCGGGTGGCGCAGTAAACGATGCCGCTTCGCTCCTTCCGCTGGGCAAGCAGGGACAGCAGCTCCAGCTTTTTGTTGTCCGGGACACGGACAGAAAAATAAAGGTTCGGCCGGTCAAAGCCGGTGATCACCTGCACCGGGTCCCGAAGACCCAAGATCCGCACGATGTCCTCCCGAACCAGGGGTGTGGCAGTGGCGGTAAAGGCGCTGATGGTGGGACGCTTCGGCAGCTTTTCCAAAAATTCCAGAATTTTCAGATAGCTTGGGCGAAAATCCTGCCCCCACTGGGAAATGCAGTGCGCTTCATCCACTGTGACAAGAGAAATCTTCAATCTCTGCGCGGTAGCAACAAACCCTTCTGTCAGCAGCCGCTCCGGTGCAATGTAGATGATCTTATATTTTCCCAGCTCCAGATTCCGATAAACCTGCCACTGCTGCGCAAGACTCAGGGTGCTGTTGAGATAGGCGGCGGGAATGCCTGCCGCGCACAACGCCTTCACCTGATCCTGCATCAGGCTGATGAGGGGAGAGATCACAAGGCTAATGCCCGGAAGCAGCAGCGCGGGGATCTGATAGCAAAGGCTCTTTCCGCCTCCGGTGGGCATTACGCCGAAGGCATCCCGCCCCATGAGCTGTGCGTCGATCAGCTCTTCCTGCCCACCCCGAAAGGCGTCATATCCAAAATACTGCCGCAGGATCTGATGCTTGCTGTCCACGGTATGCCTCCTTTCAACGCTATTTTAGCGTATCTATGTCGCTTGGGCGTAAGCACAATGATCTTCAAGTTCTATATTGGGCTAACACACAGAATATCTTATTTTGCAATACGGGCATTTCTCTTCAGAAATGTCAAAGCTTGTTTTGTAGCATGCGCGTCATCTTTGTATTTATGACGGCGGAGCAATAAATCCATGCCGGTCAGTTTATCGCCATCAAGGGCGAGTGTGGCAGCTCGATAGGCTTCTTTTTTCTTTGTTGAATTACCGTCTTTCTGTGCGATCACCATTTCTGTGATCGCCCGATAGAAGCGGAACCGCCTGAACTCAGAAGAAAAAGAATCAGCTTTTTTCGTTTCCTGATAGAGTTGGGAAATATAATCCGTATACTTAAAATTGGCACAATGAAGTTCTGCCTGGAGGATATCCATGGAAAGATTGGGTGTATAAGCATCCTTTTGCTCGTCTGGGATAACGGCTAAAGCCTTTTCATAGGCTGGTTTTGCTGCTTCATAGTCTTGACAGGATTCATATATTCTGCCGAGAGTCTGATAGGCGCGCATTTTATCTACCCAGTCAGATTCGAAGGTTTCAAGACCGAATTGAATCAGCCGAATTCCGTCCTTGGGTCGTTTATCTTTTAAATAATAGGCAGATGTATAGCAATGCTGACAGCGCATTCTTTTGGGAACACGCTTCAATGCAGCTTGAAATTCAATAAATAGTGGCTCGGAAAAGTATCCTTGTTCTATTTTCTTTTCGATTTCAGTGATTTTCAATTGACCCACCTCTTTTGTTTATCATAGCATGGGCATGGCAAAAAGTAAATCGGCCAGTATAATCTTCTCATAGTGAAAAGTATGAAAAACTGATTGACATACAAAATGCATTGTGATAAACTAAACTGTGTAAAATTCCGATATATGGAAGGTGAAACTATGGAACATATTAAGACGATCGAAACTCGTAACCTGTGCGACAGCGCCAAGAACGGTGGCTGCGGTGAGTGCCAGACCTCCTGCCAGTCTGCTTGCAAGACCAGCTGCGGCATTGCAAACCAGAAGTGCGAGAATACCAAGGAGAGCAAGTAATTGCATACCTTCAAATGCCGCCGGTCTCGGCGGCATTCTTTTTTGTAAAGGAGAAACGATATGATTCATCAGTTTAAGCTGGGCGGCTACAATATTGTGCTGGATGTTTGCTCCGGCTCTGTCCATGTTGTGGACGAGGTAGCCTACGATATCATCGCCCTGTTTGAAGAAAAGAGCCGGGAGCAGATTCTCTTGGCGATGGAAGAGAAATACGCGGATCGTGAGGATATCTCCAAAGGGGATATTGCCGAGTGCTATGCCCAGGTGCAGAGCCTGAAGGATGCCGGTAAGCTGTTCGCAGAAGATACCTTTGAACCCATGGCAGGCAAGCTAAAGCAGAAGACCGCCGGTGTGGTCAAGGCTTTGTGCCTTCATGTGGCCCACACCTGCAATCTGAACTGTTCCTACTGCTTTGCCAGTCAGGGCAAATACCATGGCGACCGGGCTGTGATGTCCTATGAGGTGGGCAAGCAGGCTTTGGATTTCCTGATTGCCAATTCCGGCACCCGCCGGAATCTGGAGGTTGACTTTTTCGGCGGCGAGCCTCTGATGAATTTCCAGATGGTAAAGGATCTTGTGGCCTATGCCCGGAGCATTGAGAAGGAGAAGGGCAAGAATTTCCGCTTCACCCTGACCACCAACGGTGTTTTAGTGGATGACGATGTGATCGAATGGGCCAACCGGGAGTGCAGCAATGTGGTGCTGAGTCTCGATGGCCGTAAGGAGATCCATGATCGCTTCCGGGTGGACTACGCAGGCAACGGAAGCTGGGAAAAGATCGTTCCCAAGTTCCAGAAATTTGTAGAGGCTCGGGGCGGCAAGGAATACTATATGCGTGGCACCTTCACCCATGCCAATCCGGATTTCCTGCAGGATATTCAGACCATGCTGGATCTTGGCTTCAATGAACTGAGCATGGAGCCGGTGGTCTGCGCTGCCGGTGATCCCTCTGCCCTGACGGAAGAAGATATGACGATTGTCATGGATCAGTATGAAAAGCTGGCAGAGCTGATGCTCCGGAAGGACAAGGAGGGCAAGCCCTTTACCTTCTACCACTACATGATCGACCTGTCCGGTGGTCCCTGCATATACAAGCGCATCTCCGGCTGCGGCAGCGGCACGGAATATATGGCGGTGACGCCTTGGGGTGACCTGTACCCCTGCCACCAGTTTGTGGGGGAAGAGCGGTTCAAGCTGGGTAATATCTGGGATGGCGTAACCAATACCGAGATCCAGAACGAGTTTGCTTCCTGCAATGTCTATGCCCATCCGGAATGCCGGGATTGTTGGGCAAGACTCTATTGCTCCGGCGGCTGTGCCGCCAATGCCTACCATGCAACGGGTTCTGTGACCGGTGTGTATGAAGATGGCTGCAGGCTGTTCCGCAAGCGCATGGAGTGTGCCATCATGGTGGCGGTAGCCCGGGCTTTGGGAGAATAAGATGGATACCCCCATCTGTGATTTCGTTCGGGCATATACGCAAGGAGATCCCTTGAGATTGCACATGCCGGGTCATAAAGGCGCAGCCTTTTTGGGGATGGAATCTTTGGATATTACCGAGATTCAGGGTGCGGACAGTTTATACGAGGCAGATGGCATCATCGCCCGCAGCGAAGCCAATGCCGCCGCGCTCTTTGGCTGCAGGACCCTCTATTCCGCGGAAGGCTCCTCCCAGTGCATCCGTGCTATGCTGTATCTTGTGATGCTCTATGCCAGGCAGCAGGGACGAAAGACCATCATTGCAGCCGGGAGAAATGCCCACAAGACCTTCATGACGGCGGCAGCGTTGCTGGATTTGCAGGTGGATTGGCTGTATCCGGATGAAAATTCCGGCTACCTGTCCTGCGATCTGCCGCCCCGGGAGTTGGAGCGCTATTTGTGTAAAGCTGCGGAGAAGCCGATGGCGGTGTATATCACCAGTCCGGATTATTTGGGTAAGATCGCGGATGTCCGCGGCCTTGCGGAGGTTTGCCATCGCTATGGTGTTCTGTTGGCGGTGGACAATGCCCACGGCGCGTATTTGAAGTTCCTTCCCGAATCCATGCATCCCATCGATATGGGTGCGGATCTGTGCTGTGACTCTGCCCATAAGACCCTGCCGGTGCTGACGGGAGGCGCTTATCTGCATCTTTCGGAAAAGATGGACGGGGCGGTGGGCGCACAGGCGAAAAACGCCCTGATGCTTTTCGGTTCCACAAGTCCGTCCTATCTGATCTTACAATCTCTGGATGCGGCAAATCCGTATTTGGAAGCATTACCTGCGCAGTTAAAAAAGCTGTGTCCCCAAATTGATGACTTTAAATCGCGTCTTTGTCAGCGGGGGTTCCTGCTGTACGGCAACGAACCGCTGAAGCTGACCATCGACGCAAAACCCTATGGGTATACAGGGTATCAACTGGCGGAGCTTTTGCGGCGGCAAAATATGGAGCCTGAATTTGCTGACCCGGATTATCTGGTTCTGATGCTGTCTTCGGAAACGGACACAGATACCATTGAGCGTATAGAGCGCACCTTGTATCAGATCCCACCCCGAATGCCTCTGGAGAAAAGCTGCCCTGATTTTATGGAAGCAAGGCAGGTTCTGACCATACGGGAAGCGATGCTCTCGGATTCGGAAATGCTTCCTGTCGGGGAGTGTCTTGGGCGCATTTTGTCGGTCCCCACTGTGGGCTGTCCTCCGGCGGTTCCGATCCTGGTCTGCGGAGAACGAATCGACGAACACGCGATCCGCTGCTTTGCCTACTATGGTATTGAAAGTTGCTGCGTTGTAAAGGAATAATAGGAGATATCTATGGACTTTGGCCGATTAGGATTTGGTTTTCTGCGGCTTCCCCATATCGATCCAAACGACAGAAACGATGTGGATCTGAAAACCACCCAGGAAATGGTCGATATGTTTCTCAAGCGAGGATTCCGCTACTTTGATACGGCATATATTTATCTGAATGGAAAAAGTGAAGAATTCCTGCGAAAGGCATTGGTAGAGCGCTACCCCAGAGATTCTTATATGATCGCCACAAAGCTTCCCTGCGGCGTTCTGAAAAGCGGGAAAACGGCGGAAGAAATCTTTGAAGAGCAGCTTGAGCGGTGCGGGGTGGAGTTCTTTGATGTATATCTACTCCATGGACTGGACGCCGAAGACGCGCAGTATGCCGAGGAACAAAGGTGTTTTGAGTTCCTGCAAGGCTTGAAAGAGCAGGGAAAGGCGCGGTACATCGGTTTTTCCTTTCATGATACAGCGGATGTGTTGGACAAAATTCTTAGTCGGCACCCGAAAGTGGATGTTGTTCAGATCCAGTTAAACTATCTGGATTGGGAGCATCCCATCATCCAGTCCGGAGCCTGCTATGAGGTTTGCAGAAAACACGGTAAACCCATCATTGTCATGGAGCCGGTCAAGGGCGGAACACTGGCTGCGATCCCGCCCGAAGCTGCGGAGCTGTTTCACGGTGAAGCGCCGGCCCATCGTGCGATCCGCTTTGCGGCTTCTCAGGATGGTGTTGCCCTTGTTCTGTCCGGGATGTCCACCACAAAGCAGGTGGATGAAAATACGAAATTCATGTCTTCCTTTCAGCCTTTGACCCATGAGGAAACGAGGGTATTGAAGGATGCAGCCGAGATCATCCGGCGCACTGTGGCGATTCCATGTACAGGCTGCGCCTATTGTGTGGCATCCTGCCCCAAGGGAATTCCGATCCCCCAATACTTCTCTTTGTACAATGAAAGAAAACGCGATGGCTGGCAAGTGGATGCGGAAGGAAGATACCGGGAATTGACAAAGCAATTCCCATCCGCCGAAAGCTGCATTTCCTGTAAACAATGCGAAGCACACTGCCCGCAAAAGCTTTCCATACAAAAGCTGATAGAGAATGTGTCTGAACTGTTTGATTCCTGAGTTTTCTTTTGGATAGAAATGACAAAAAACTCCTTTGCTTTTGCGAAGGAGTTTTCCTTTTTAGACGGTATAATCTCCGCTTGTTTACAGATAATAGCATCGTAATTTGCAAATAACGAGGAGAAAAGATATATGAAAGCAACGGGAATTGTGCGAAGAATTGACGATCTGGGCCGGGTGGTCATCCCCAAGGAGATCAGAAGGACCCTCCGTATCCGGGAGGGCGACCCGCTGGAGATCTATACGGAGCGGGATGGGGAGGTTATTTTTAAGAAGTATTCTCCCATGAGTGATCTTCAGGACTTTGCCGGGCATATTTGTGACTCCATTGGGAAGAATACCGGCTGCATTGCGGCGGTATCGGACCGGGACAGCATCATCGCTCTGGCGGGTGCGCCCAAGCGGGATCTTCTGGACAAGACCAACTCTCCGGAGCTGGCGCAGCTCATGGAGCAGCGCAAAAGCTACCGCTATACCCCCGGCAGTGCAAAGCTGCAGGTGGCGGAGGAAGTGGAGCAGTACCATCTTGGCGTGGCGGCTCCCATCATTGCCAGCGGCGATCTCATGGGCTGTGTCATGCTTCTGATGGACGAATCCGGTAAGGCTCCGGATGAATCCGAGCAGAAGTTGGCTCAGACTGTGGCTTCCTTTCTGGGACAGCAGATGGAAAATTGAAATTGCAAGACAAAAACACCGCCCGATTCAGAATCGAGCGGTGTTTTGCAGTTTGGAATCCTATTATTTACGATCGATCAGGATGAACAGCAGACTGAACAGGCACAGGATGAACGGATAGAACAGCAGGGGGATGATCTCAAAGGCGGAGATGGTGTAACCGAGGGTGGTGCAGGCGGAGATTGCCACCAGCATCTGTGCGCCGTAGGGGATGATGCCCTGGAATACGCAGGAGAAGGTGTCGAGCAGGGAGGCGGACTTGCGGCCTGCAATGCCGTATTCGTCGCTGACTTCCTTGGCGATGGGGCCGGCCATGACGATGGCAACGGTGTTGTTGGCAGTGGCAATGTCCATCAGGCCGACCAGCAGGCCAATGCCCAGCTGACCGCCGCGGCTGCCCTTGAAGGTGCGGCGGATGAAGCCGAGAATGCTTTCAAAGCCGCCGTAGGCACGGATCATGCCGCAAAGTGCGGAAACCAGAATGGTGACGAGGATGGTCTCGAACATACCGGAGACGCCGCCGCCCATGCCGGCCATGACATCCATTGCGGTCATCTGGCCGGTGACCAGAGTGATGATGGCACCGGTGACGATACCGATGAGGAGCACGAGGAATACATTCAGACCCACAATGCCGCCGATGAGCACCAGCACATAGGGGATCAGGAGAAGCAGGTTGTGGTCGCCGGTGGGAACACTGGAAACATCGGTATTCAGGGACAGGACCAGCAGCAGTACCAGAGTAACGAGGGCAGCGGGCAGCGCGATCTTGAAGTTGGCGCGGAACTTTTCTCTCATGCCGACACCCTGGGTGGAGCAGGCTGCGATGGTGGTATCAGAGATGAAGGACAGGTTGTCGCCGAACATGGCACCGCCCATAACGGAGGCCACGCACAGGGGCAGACCAAAGCCGGATTCGGCGCTGACTGCCACGGCGATGGGAGTGATCAGGGTGATGGTACCAACGGAGGTGCCCATGGCCACGGAAATGAAGCAGGAGACAACGAAGAGAACTGCTACGGCCAGCTTGGCGGGGGCAACACTCAGCAGGAAGTAGGCGGCGGCTTCGGCACTGGAGCGGCCGGTGACGCCAACGAAGATACCGGCGGCAAGGAAGATCAGGATCATGGTCATGATATTCTTGTCGCCGACGCCTTTGGCCATCAGGTCCAGCTTGTCATCAAAGGAGACACTGCGGTTCTGCAGGCAGGCCACCAGAATGGCAGCCAGGAAGGCAACAACGATGGGGATCTGATAGAAGCCCATGGGAATCTTGAGTACATACTCAAACAGAATGCCAAGACCCAGATACAGGACCAGGAACACGGCGATGGGCAGAAGCGCTATGGCTTTCGGAGCGGGTTTGTTGTTCATGGTGAAACATCCTTTCTTTTCTCTTTTTCTTAATTACGAAGGCTGTGCAGGGGTGCGGGAATTCGTCCGCCACGGGCAATGAAATCAGCGGCAGAGGGCTGATGCACCGGCATGATCGGAGCAGAACCCAGAAGACCGCCGAACTCCACTTCGTCACCCACCACCTTACCGGGAGCGGGGATGATGCGGACGGCTGTGGTTTTGTTATTCACCATGCCGATGGCTGCTTCATCGGCAATGATCGCGGAGATGGTCTCGGCGGAGGTGTCGCCGGGGACGGCGATCATGTCAAGACCAACGGAACATACGCAGGTCATGGCCTCCAGTTTGTCAAGGGTCAGGGTGCCGCAGCGGGCAGCGGCGATCATGCCTTCGTCCTCGGAAACCGGGATGAAGGCGCCGGAAAGGCCGCCCACATGGCCGGAGGCCATCACGCCGCCCTTTTTCACTGCGTCATTCAGCAGGGCAAGGGCTGCGGTGGTGCCGTGGGTGCCGCAGGTTTCCAGACCCATTTCTTCCAAAATGCGGGCAACACTGTCGCCCACAGCAGGGGTGGGAGCAAGGGAGAGGTCTACGATGCCGTAGGGCACACCCAGCCGCCGTGCGGCTTCCTGGGCAACCAGCTGGCCGATGCGGGTGATGCGGAAAGCGGTGCGTTTGATGGTCTCCGCCACCTCATCGAAGGGCTTGCCTTTTACGGCCTGCAGGGCATGATGTACCACACCGGGACCGGAAACGCCCACATTGATCTCACATTCCGGCTCGCCCACGCCGTGGAAGGCGCCTGCCATGAAGGGATTGTCCTCCACCGCGTTGGCGAATACCACTAACTTGGCGCAGCCAAGACCATCCCGGTCGGCGGTGAGGGCAGCGGCTTCCTTGATGATCTGGCCCATACGGCGCACGGCATTCATGTTGATGCCCGCCCGGGTGGTGGCCACATTTACGGAAGAGCATACGGCGTTGGTAACAGCCAGCGCTTCGGGAATGGAATTGAGCAGGATCTCGTCGCCGTGGGTCATACCCTTGTGGATCAGGGCAGAGAAGCCGCCGATGAAGTTCACACCGCACTGGGCGGCGGCCTTGTCCATGGCAATGGCGAAGGGCACATAGCTGTTGCACCGGCAGCTTTCTGCCACCAGCGCAATGGGGGTGACGGAAATGCGCTTGTTGACGATGGGGATGCCCAGCTCTGCTTCAATGGCGCAGCCGGTGGGCACCAGATGCTCCGCCTGACGGCAGATCTTGTCATAGATCTTCTCTGCACAGCGCTTGGGGTCAGGATCAGCGCAATCCCGCAGAGAAATACCCATGGTGATGGTGCGGATATCTAATTTCTGATGGTCGAGCATATCGACCGTTTGCATGATTTCGGCATTGGTAAGCATGGCAGCCTCCTCAGACGGTATGCATGGCGGTGAAGATGTCCTCGCTCTGGATGCGGATGGATACGCCCAGCTCTTTGCCCAGCCCGTTGAGCTGTTCACGGAGGGTTACCATATCTTCGGTTGCGGCAGACATATCTGCCAGCATGGTCATGGTGAAGAATTCCTGCATAACGGTCTGGCTGATGTCCAGAACATTGACATTGGCCTGGGCCAGAAGCTTGCAAACACCAAAAATAATGCCGACCCGGTCAAGGCCGTAAACGGTTACGATGACACGCATGGAAATGCCTCCTGTCTCTGTCTTTTTCTGTATTTTTACCTGCGTATCATAGCATATCGTGAAATAAAAAGCAATGCACGGAAAATAGTTTGACATTGTGCCTAATTTATGGCAAAGTAGAGGGGAAAGGAAGTGACAATATGTGGTGTCCTAAATGTAGAAGTGAGTATCGTGAAGGGTTTGCGGTCTGCAGCGAATGCGGCACGGCCCTTGTTGCGGAGCTGAAGAAGGATGAACCCGTTTTTGAGCCGGTGTTTCTGACCACAACCGATGCTGAAAACGCATGGGAAGTGCAGGAACTTCTGCAACGGACGGGCGTTGTATCCTATCTGGAAAGCACTGCAGGAGAGTTCGTCCGTGTTGACCCGGAGCAGGAGATTCCGGGGGACATTTATGTAAACCGAAAAGATCTGCCGATGGCCAAGCGCTGTCTCATGCTGCTGTCCCGTCCACCTCTGCCCATTGAGGAAGAGGATCTGATGGAGGCTTATGAGGAGTACATGAATCAGGAAGGAGTGGAAGAAGCGCAATCCGAGACAGAAGCGGACAGCGACAATGCAGCTTGGAAGGTGTTTTTGATCCTCGGCCTTGTGGCGGTGGGCTGCGTCCTTGCGGCCATCTTCCTGATTTAAGCCTATGAAAAAGCAGGAGGTATTGGCCCTGTTCCGGCAGGATTGCCGACAAAACCGATTGTCAGAGAAAGCAATCAGGCAGCAGCTTGACGGACATCCCTGGCAGGATCGGGTGATGGTGCTGGACAGTGTGGATTCCACCAACAATTTTGCCAAGCAGCTTGCGTCCGGCGGCGCCCCGGAGGGCACGGCGGTACTGGCAAGGCTGCAGACCGGAGGCCGGGGACGGCTGGGAAGAAGCTTCTCCTCCCCAGCGGATATGGGCATTTATCTGAGCGTCATCCTTCGCCCGCAGGCAAAGCCTACAGAATTACTGCATCTGACGGCGGCGGCAGCGGAGGCTGCGGCGGAGGCCATTGAGCTGCAGACCGGTCTGGAAACCGGCATCAAATGGGTGAATGATCTCACTGTGGGTGGCAAAAAGCTGGCAGGCATCCTTACAGAGCTGTCTGTAGAGCCGGAAAGCGGGCAGGCGGAGTACGTGGTGGTGGGCATCGGTGTCAACTGCAGCCAGAGACCGGAGGATTTTCCGCCGGAGCTGCAGAGCATCGCCACCTCGGTCTTAGCGCAGACCGGAGAAAAACCTGACCCCAATGCCCTTGCGGCAGAAATGATCCGTTCCGTTTCACGGCTAAGTTCGACCCTTTTGACGGAACAAGCGCAATGGATGAAGCATTATGCTGCCCGGTGCGTGACGGTTGGCAAGCAGGTGCGGGTGATCCGTCCCCTTGAGACAAGGGAGGCGGTTGCCCTTGCAATCGATGAAAACGGTGCATTGCAGGTGGAATACCCCGACGGTACAAGGTCGTGGGTGAATTCCGGCGAAGTCAGTGTACGAGGATTATACGGCTATTTATAAACAGGAGGTATCACGATGAACGAAGTCATTCAGGCAATGGTAGATAGACGCAGCATTAAAAAATATGAATCCCGGCAGGTTCCTGCGGAACTGCTGGAGCAGATCCTGCAGGCGGGCATTCATGCCGCCACGGGCATGGGCAAGCAAAGCCCTGTGATCGTGGTGCTGCAGGATGAAAAGACCATTGCGGAACTTGAAAAAATGAACGCCGCCATCATGGGCGCGGAGGGCAGCCATCCCTTCTACGGCGCACCCACGGTGCTGGTAGTGCTGGCCAATGCGGACATTCCCACGGCGGTCTATGACGGAAGCCTCGTCATGGGCAATCTGCTTTTAGCGGCAAGCGCTCTTGGTCTCGGCGGCTGCTGGATCCATCGGGCAAAGGAAGAATTCGAATCCGAAGCGGGCAAGGTATTGCTTCGCGAATGGGGCCTTGAAGGCAACTACATCGGCATCGGTCACTGCATCGTGGGTTACGGCGCGGCAGAACCCGCCCCGGCAAAGCCCAGAAAAGAGAATTATATCATCCGGCCCTGAATGTGAAGAATACTGTTGCAAAACAGGATAAATTGTGGTATATTCCTATTATAATCACTGATTGCAGCAGGATAATTTCTGCCTTTGGGCGAAATTTCCGTAACAAACAAATTAGGAGGCCCGAAATGAAAGCATTTAAGGTTTTTTTGAAGATCTTGGCAGTCTTGGCCGCGGTGGCAGGCGTTTTGTTCCTTGTGGCAGCCTATTGGGATAAGCTGACCGCCCTGTTTGCCAGACGGGAAGAACTGACGGCAAAGGTCAAGAGCAAGATTCCCACCAAAGAGCAGCTCCGCGAAAAGATCCCCACCAAGGAGCAGATCCGTGAAAAGATCCCCACCAAAGAGCAGATCCGTGAGAAGATCCCCACCAAGGAGCAGATCGTCAGCAAGTTCCCCACAAAGGAAGATTTGATCCGCCTCAATCCCTTCCGCAAGGCAGAGATCGAAGCAGAATTCGCTGATTACGCGGATGTTGACTAAATTCTGAAATAAATGCCCACTCCCCAAAGAATCCGGGAGTGGGCATTTGTTATGCGATTGGTTTGCCGTTGAGCAAGGCTTTTGTAAGATGATCTCCTTCATAACACAGCTTGAGAGAGAAGAAGGGGGTATTCTGCTCCAACAGGGAGAGGAAGATGCGGTCGCCTTCCCATTGGGGGAGACGGGGAAGCTGCTCCCGGGGGATCCATGCAAGTTCACCCTCATCGCAGGAGATCAGTGTGCCGTCAAAGGCGTCCGAGGTGAACAGGTGCATGTATTCCCCTTCCCAGCAGTCGGATACAAAGGTGACGACGCCCCGGTACTGCCAGCGAGTCATAGTCAGACCGGTTTCCTCTAAAACTTCCCGGCAGACGCACTCATCCGGGCTTTCGCCCTCTTCAATCTTTCCACCGACGCCGATCCATTTCCCCTCATTTTCGTCGTTTTTCTTTTTTGTCCGGTGCAGCATCAGGTAACAATCGTCCCGCTGCAGATAGCACAATGTGGTGTTTTTCATAGCATTACCTCAGGGGCAGCACAGGGAAATGGCGCTTTTCAGATTCACCACAGAGACATCCGTAATGCCGGTGGCGGCTTCGCCGTCCAGCGTCCAGTCAAGAGGTACGGGAGAGGATACCTGCAGGGTGTGGGTGCTGCAGAAGGTGATCATTCGGGAAGTGTAATCCTGTGCGGTCAAAGCCCGCACACATTCATTCAGCTCGATGAGATCCTTGGGGGATTTGATCAGAAGCAGTTCAAAAAGTCCGTCGTTGAGGTCAACATGTTCTGCGTTCAGCTTCATCACGCCGCCGAGGGATGTGGTGTTGCTGATGGCGCCGAAGATATAGTCATCCTCGAAAATCGAATCCTCCGTCTCCACCTTCAGACGCAAGGGGCGGATATTGGGGATGTCCTTAATGCCGCTCAGAATATAGGCAAGGTGACCCAGTGTGTTTTTGACGCTCTGAGGGGTGGTATAGGAGGTTCTTGCGAAGGCACCAAAGGAGGCAACATAGGAAAAATACCGTTCTCCAAATTTTCCCGCGTCAATGGAAACCGATTCGCAATCCATGACGCAGCGGGCTGCCTTCATGATGGTTTTAGGCAGCTTCAAAGAGGTGGCAAAGTCATTGGTGCTGCCGCAGGGGATATAACCAAGAGGAACTTGAATTCCTGCCCGCAGTACACCGGAGATCACCTCGTTAAAAGTGCCATCGCCACCGGCGCAGACGATGCGGTCAAAATCGCTGCCCCGCTGGGCAGTGATCAGGCTGCCATCGCCCTGCTCTGCGGTCATGTAGACAGTGCTTTCATAGCCGTACTGGCGGAACAGATGGATGATATCCGGAAGATAGCGCACAATGCGTTTGGTTCCTGAGTAGGGATTGACAATAAAAAGCAGTTTTTTCATCACATTACCCCATTTCCTGAGAATAAGAAGATGTATCGGGATCAGACTATAAAAGGATCATTTTGAAAAACGCTGGGCATAGCCGCAGTGGCGGCAAAGCTCTGCCACCCGCTGACGGCGGGAAAAGCCGTCATAGATGGCCCGTGCCTGCGGTGCGTTTAAAATCTTTGTCAGGGGTTCGGAAAAGGCATTGCCCAGGGCAAGCTCGCCTTCGTGGTCAAGGCAGCAGGGGATGACGGTGCCATCACTCAGAATGCCCACCTGATCCCGCAGGGCCTGACAAAAGCCGACCGCGCCTCGGTTCTGTGTTTTGGTGTCCGGCCATTCAAACCGCTGACCCCATTCCAAAAATACCCGGGGCACAAGGCGGAAGCCTTTGGAATTCTCCGCCCATGGGTCGGAGAAGATCTCATGGAGGATATCAAGGATCTGCTCATTCATTTGATGAAAACCCGGAACCTCACCGTCCAAATTCCACAGCCGCAGGCAGCAGATGATGCCCAGGCTTCCGGCGGCTTTGGCAAATTCGCCGCAGCTGCGGATGTAAGCATCCATGGAAAGAGCACCGTTGGCCTCCATGGAATGCAGGGAGATGTTCACCTTGTGGAGGGCAGGATGCTGCAGAAGCTCTGTTCCCCGGGCGGGCAGAAGTGTACCGTTGGTGGTGAGGATCACCCGAAGTCCATATTGCCCTGCAATGTCCAGCATCTGGGAAAGCTCCGGGTGAAACAGCGGCTCACCCATAACATGGAAGTAGACAAAGCGGCTTACCTTCTGAATTTCCGGGGCAAGGCTGGCAAATTCCGCAGGACGCATATCCCGGGGCGGCCTTTTTGTGCCGGGGCAGAAAGCGCACTGCAGATTACAGCGGTTGGTGATCTCCACATAGACTTTGGACAGCATAATATCCTCCGGGAGTTGAATTAACACCTTTTATTATAGCATGCGAAACGAAGAAAAAACGAACAGAATGTAAATTTTTCCAGTAAGATTGAAAATATGAAATGTGCATTGCAGGAGCAACGCACATTTCATCCTGAACCATGTTAGCTGTGCTTCATGCAGCACATGGTATCCTCGATGCGGTCTTCAATCTTGTTTGCGGTTTTTTCCACTGCACGGCGGACCTTGTTCTGCCGGGGCATCATCATGATGGCGGCGGCGCCAAGCACCATGCCCGCACCCACGGTAACGGCAAAAGACTTCACTTCCACGAGATCACCTCCCTCGCCTAAAGGTTTCCCAATGGGAGCGCGTTTTAACGCGCCAAAATCCGACAGGTCAAAGGAATGATTCGTTGGGCTGCTATTTTCTTTTGCCGTTTCGGTCAAAAGTGCGCTTCAAGGCCCGTTCTGTAGAGATGATGCTGCCCACCAGAGGGATCATCTGCAAAAATGTTAGGATTACACCAAGAATTCCAATTATATCCGTACTTTTTCCGATCAGGAACAGCATGGGGATCATACTGCAGGGCAGCAGAATGAGGCCCCAGCGAAACCAGAGTTTTCCGCAGTATTGGTGGGCAAAGTCCCAGGTGTCGCGGTTTTTCATGGACATGGCGGTGCGGTAGCCAAAGACACAGTTGATTTGATTGGGGGCCCTTTTCAGAAAAAATCGCCCAAAGCCGATCATCGTCAGAGGAATCAGCAAATCCATGCACAGCATATAGATCCAGAAGCCCATTTTTCCGCCTCCTTTCAAACAGAAGCTGACATATTCAGATTCTGTTTGTCATGATAAGGTATACCATCAGGATGGAAAGACCGATCTGCAGCAATGTGATGACAAGCGGTACCCATGTTCCGATGCGCCACTCGAAAAAAGGCAGCTTAAAGATGCGGTGGTTCCATTGTTTCTTTTCGAACAGAGTTCTTTGCTCCTTTTCGTAACAATGGCCAAGCTTGTCCTTCACGATCCTCTTTATCGTTTTATCTACGGCTACCAGACGGCTGTTTTCCGCCAGACAGAAGATCAGGCAAACGACAGCCAACACAAAGCCGCAAATCGGGAAGAAAAGAAGGGAAATATTCGGCAGTTTCAGATTGTCAAAAAGGCGGAATGTAATCGGAAGTGTACTGGTAAAAAAGGTGATAGTGGAAAACTGAGTCAGCCGCTTCCAAAAATTTTCGTGGCGATATTTCCATTCATCAAAATAGAGATTCAGAACATTGATCGTATCTTCCTTACCCATAGGGTGCTCTCCTTTCCTTGATCAAATGAGACAAAGATGGGCAGCTTCTGCTGCCCATCCGGGAAATCTACAGTGGGATCAACGGTCAACCGTGGGTTCCAGAATGGAATCGTCGTTGAAGACCCAGTCCTGCACATTGATGATGTCATATTTATCCTTGGTGCTGCGGATCACGATCTTGCTCAGACCCGCATTGATGATCATGCGTCTGCACTGGGGGCAGGGAGCATGATCGATGAACTGACCGGTGGCGGTGTCACGGCCCACCAGATAGATGGTGCCGCCGATGCATTCGCTGCGGGCAGCGGAGATGATGGCATTGGCTTCTGCGTGGACACTGCGGCAAAGCTCATACCGCTCCCCGGAGGGAATGTTCATTCTCTGACGGATGCAGTAACCAAGGTCGATGCAGTTGCTGCGGCCACGGGGCGCACCATTATAGCCGGTGGAGACGATCTCATCGTTGCGGACGATGAGAGCGCCATAGTGCTCACAGGCGCAGGTAGAGCGCTCCAGCACGGTCTGGGCAATATCAAGATAGTAATTCTCTTTATCTATGCGGCTCATCAGAGGTTCCTCCCGCTGGATGAATTCCACTGTATTATACAACAGATTATGAATATTTGCAAGAGATAAATAGAAAATTTCATCTGTCCGGATGGGCGAATTGGCGAAAATTCGGAATTTTGCTCCACATGACCTGCAAAAACCCGGCATATTTCGACACCGATGCTCCCCTTTCAGGAAAAACAGTTCCCGAATCGGCATTCAAGCCAATTCGGGAACCATGAAAACACCTTAAATTTGCAGGGATTCTTTCGCTTATAACCGGCACTTTCCTCTGGGCAGGAAGATGCCGCCGGCTTCCTGCAAAAGCCTGCCTTCCTGCGCGGCAAGGGTGCCGCGCAGCCAGACCTGACGGACGCTGCCTGCGATGTCAAAGCCCTCAAAGGGGCTGTAGTCCACATTGGCGGACAGCGCTTCATGGGTCAGCTTATGCTGCCCCGCGGGGTCATAGACCACGATGTCCGCATCGCTGCCCTCGGCAAGGATACCCTTGCGGGGATAGAGGCCGTAGAGCTTTGCGGGATTCTCTGACAGCACCTCGGCCATTTTCTCCTTGCTGATGCGGCCTTTGGCTACGCCGTAGGTATAGAGCAGGATGCCGCGGGTCTCCACCCCGGGCAGACCGCCGGGGATCTTTGTAAAATCGTCCTGCCCTGCCATTTTCTGCTGCAGGGTGAAGCTGCAGTGGTCAGTGCAGACGGTCTGGATGCCGCCATCCGCCAGTGCTTTCCAGAGCACTTCCTGATCCTGCGCTTTTCTCAGGGGCGGCGCACAGACAAATTTCGCACTCTCCAAATAATCAGCCTGATCGTAACGGCTGTCATCCAGCAGCAGATACTGGGGGCAGGTTTCCACAAATACCTTCTGCCCCCTTGCCCGTGCCTGCAGCACCTCATCATAGCCGGCAGCAGAGGAAAGGTGAACCACGACCACAGGAACATCCGCGACCTCTGCCATTTTCAGCAGACGATCCACCGCCTCGGCTTCCAGCGGAGCGGGACGGGTGCGGGGATGGGACCCGGGGGCCATTTTTCCCTGTTCCTTTGCCTGTGCGATCAGAGCGTCGATCACATCCGCATTTTCGCAGTGGACACCCGCAATGCCGCCGTGTTTTTTCAGTTCCTGCAGAGCAAGGAATACATTTTTGTCCCCGATCATCATGGCGGGATAGGTCAGATACATCTTGAAGGAGCTGATGCCCTGCCGGAACATGGCAGGGATCTCCGCAATGATCTCCTCATTCCAGTCATCGATGGTCATATGGAAGGAATAGTCGCAGAAAGTGCGGCCCGCGGCCTTCTTGTGCCAGAGGTCAAGGCCGTACTGGAGGGTTTCTCCCTTGTTGGGGCAGGCAAAGTCGATCACGGTGGTGGTGCCGCCCAGAAGGGCAGAGCGGCTGCCGCTTTCAAAATCGTCTGCCGTGGTGGTGTTGCATACATCAAGATCAAAGTGGGTGTGGGCATCGATAAAGCCGGGGAGCAGCAGCATCCCTGCGCAGTCCACCACCCGGGCATCCACATCCCGGAGGTCTTCCCCAATTTTCGCAATGATCTCATTCTCGATCAGAACATCCGCTCTGCGGGAACCGGAAGCACCCACAACAGTGCCGCCTTTCAACAGTGTTTTCATAAGCCTTTCCCCTTTCTTAGATTGTTTTTATTTTATTGCAACAGAGAAAAAATGTCAATCCGAAGGAAATAGCGCAGTATTTCTAAATGCACAGAATCATTGACAAATTACACCTGCTATGCTATAGTTTTTATGTTGCTCAGAAGAGTAACACGGAAACAGAAGTTTCCTCTCCCCGTTTACATTTTTTCACAAAGATACTATGAAGGTGTCATGATCTCAGAAGAGATGATGGCACCTTTTTTGAAAGGTTTTTATGAAAAAGCAAACAAATGTCTATAAAATGGTCCTCTCCGCCCTGTTTCTGGCCCTTGCCTTTGTGCTGCCCTTCCTGACGGGGCAGATTCCCGAGATCGGCGCCATGCTCTGCCCCATGCATATTCCGGTGCTGCTGTGCGGCTTCCTGTGCGGCTGGCCCTGGGGTCTCGCCGTGGGCTTCATTGCCCCGCTGCTGCGTTCCCTCACCCTCGGAATGCCCCCCATGTTCCCCACAGCGCTCTGCATGGCCTTTGAGCTTGCCGCCTACGGTGGGTTTGCAGGAATTGTCTACCGTCTGCTGCCCCGGAAAAAGATTTCCATTTATATTGCCCTGATCAGCGCCATGACCCTTGGCAGAGTGGTTTGGGGCGGCGCCATGTATGCCTGCATGGGAATACAGGGTAACGCCTTTGGCCTTTCCGCCTTTTTGGCGGGTGCGATCACCAATGCCATCCCCGGCATCATCGCCCAGATTATTTTGGTGCCCATTTTGGTCATGCTGCTGACCCACGAAAGCCACAGCAAGATCAACCCTTGACACGAGGAAAAACCATGATTGAAAACACCAGGGAAATCCTGCTTTCCCATTTCAAGACCTATCCCCAGCTGTGCATCGAAGATATCTTCAAATTCTTATACCAGAGCGCCTTTGGCTGCGAGCATCTTCTCCCAACCCCGGAAGCAGCGGCGGAATTCATCCGCAAGGAAGCCGCAGAAATGGAAGAAAAAAACGGTGCTTTGGTGGAACCGCTGGATGGCCCTTACTGCCGTGCTTCCCTTGGCCATATCCGGCAAGGTCTCAATCCTGAAACTCTCGCAAAGCTCCTGTGCCTGTCCGCAGTGCATGAGCCTAATGGGAAAGCCGCCCTTGCAGAAAAGCTGCAGGCGGCAAAAGCGCTTGTTGTCGAGGGTTCTTTGCCCTTCACCCTGCAGGAGTTCTCCGATGCGGTGGCGCAATGGGAAAATCGCGACTTCTCTCCCCTTCATCATTCAGAAACCTTCCGTAAGACCTATCATCCCGCCTATCGTCTCATCGGAGCGCAGTATGCTCCCTTTCTTCCTGTTCTGGCAGAACTTGACCGCAGGCTTGCGATGGGGTCAGTGGTTTTCGCCATTGAAGGCGGCAGTGCCAGCGGAAAGACCACCCTGAGCCGACTTTTGGAGCAGCTCTATGACTGCACAGTCTTCCACATGGACGACTTTTTCCTGCGCCCCGAGCAAAGGACACCGGAGCGCTATAAAGAGCCCGGCGGCAACATTGACCGGGAGCGGTTTTTGGAGGAAGTGCTGCTGCCCATGGCACAGAATCAGGAAGTTATCTACCGCCGCTTCGACTGCTCCACCTTTTCCCTTCTGCCGCCGGAGATCATCGTGCCCCAAAAACTCACCGTCATCGAAGGTGCCTACTGTATGCATCCCGAGCTTGCAGGCTATTATGACCTTTCCCTGTTCCTTGAAACTTCTCCTGAGTTGCAGAAAAAGCGCATCCATAAGCGGAACTCGCCTGAAATGGCCGAGCGGTTTTTCACTCAGTGGATCCCGCTGGAGCATCGCTACTTTGATGCCTTTCAGATCAAAGAGCGCTGTGACTACAAAATTTGTATTGAAGATCAGTAAAAGCGGAGTGCCCGGCACTCCGCTTTTCGCTTATTTATAGAAATTGTTGGATCTTGTGGTGGTGGCAGGAGGTGCGGGATCGAGGTTTCTGTCCGCAATGCCAAGCACATCCTCGGGGCGGATCCAGGGTCTTCCCTGAATGGCGCTGGTCTCCTCGTGGGTCAGCATGCCCTTGTAGGCGGTGAGGCTGCGGCGAATGAAGCCATCCCGGACGCAGGCTTCCGTCAGGCCGTTGTTGAGGATGTTCAGCAGCATGGGCAGGGTCTCGGAGGCCAGTGCCACGGAGGTGGAGTGGGCCACCGCACCGGGAATATTGCTGACACAGTAGTGGACAACGCCGTTCACCACATAGCGGGGGTCATCATGATGGGTCTCATGGCTGGACTCGATAGCGCCGGGATCATCATTGGAGATGTCCACCAGCACGCTGCCCGGCTCCATGAGCTTCAGCATTTCCTTGTCGATGAGGAAATCCTTGCGCTGCTTGGGCCACTTGACGCAGTTAACCACCATATCCGTCTGGGGAAGCAGAGAGGCGATGGCCTCCTTGGTGCAGTACATGGTGTTGATCTTCTGATTGTAGCGGTCGGAAAGCATCCGCATCAGGCCCACATTGATGTCCATCACGGTCACATTGGCGCCCAGGGCATGGAGCACAGACAGAGCGCCCTGACCGACCACACCGCCGCCCAAAATCAGCACATTCATACCGGGAGCACCGGCGAAACCGCCGACGAACTTGCCCTTGCCGCCATTGATGGTGAGCATACTCTCAAGTCCGAACAGAGCGCCCTGCTTGCCCGCGGCTTCGCAGTTGGGAGAGCCGTAGCGATGGCTGTCCTCAGCGGTGATGGCGATGCAGCCGCTGTCCAAAATGGCCTGCACTTCTTCGGGGTGCCCCGCAGGATGGATGCAGCAGTAGATCATCTGATCCTTCCGCAGATAATGGAATTCCGAAGGATCGATCTCCTTGACCTTTGCCAGAAAATCGCAGGTTTCCCACATCTCGTCCGCCGTCTGCAGCACGGAAGCGCCCATCTTCACATAGGCTTCATCCGGGAAGCCGGCGGCCTTGCCGCAGCCTGCCTGAATATAGACGGTATGACCGGCAGCCACAATGGATGCCACCTCCATGGGGGTACAGATGACCCGGTACTCGCCTTCCTTGATATCCTTCAAAACGCCAAAAATCATTGCAGTTCCTCCTGTCATAAACATTCTGAATATATGATAAATTCTTCCACTTTCCTTGTCAAGTGAATCCTTAGACGAAAATATCCCCGATTCTTTCTTGCGTTTCCGGCCCCTTGTGATATACTATTGACAAATATCACACAAAGGAGCGCCATCATGAAAGCAAAGGCAAAACGCACCACCTTTGAAAGTATTCTTTCCATTCTTGTCGTTCTATCCATCGTCAGACAATTCTTTCTTGGGAACTATCACAATATGTTCCTCGGAATCCTGACGCTGATTCTGTTTGCTGTTCCCAAGCTGATTGAGCGCAAACTGGATGTGAGCATTCCCAAGGGTCTCACCGCGGTGATCCTGCTGTTTATTTTCTCCGCCCAGATCCTTGGCGAGATCAATGCCTTCTATGTGAAGATCCCCATCTGGGACACCCTGCTTCACACCACCAACGGCTTCCTGATGGCGGCCATCGGCTTTGCCACCATCGACATTTTCAACCGAAACGATCGCTTCTCCATCAAAATGTCCCCCTATTTCGTGGCTTTCGTGGCGTTCTGCTTCTCCATGACCATCGGCGTCCTCTGGGAATTCTTTGAATTCTCCATGGACTGGTTCTTTGACATGGATATGCAGAAGGACTGGATCCTGCCCGCCATCAATTCCGTGAAGCTCCATCCCGAAGGGGCTAATATCCCTGTGCATGTGGTGGTGGAATCCCTTGTTGTGAATGGAGAGGAATGGAATTTGGGCGGCTATCTGGACATCGGCATCGTGGATACCATGAAGGATCTCATCGTCAACTTCATCGGCGCAGTGGTCTTTTCAGTGATCGGCATCTTCTATCTGAAGCAGGAAGGCAAAGGCAAGCTGGCCGCCTCCCTGATCCCGGTAGTCAACGAGAAAAAAGAGGAAGAATAACCCACAGAAATTGTATGATCCCGGAGCAAATCGCTCCGGGATCATTTTTTTAAGATAATCACCAGCCCAGTGGTTTTGATTGTTGCCGATTTTCAGGTGAAAAAGACCGGATTCAGAGGTAATGGTGAAAGGCTTTATAAAAGCCAAAACAAAAGGAGGATACCCATGCAACAAATCGATCGACCCGAAAGCCGTGATGCCCATGATTGAGATCATCGTGAGCATCATTTCAGGGGTGCTGACACTGGTGGGGGTATGTCTCACCGCCTGGTTCAGCAACCGCCGCACCGCCGGTGAGGTAGCGGCAAAACTTGATGTCACACAGGCCGTCACCGATGCCAGACTCAGCGAGCTGACCCGGGAGGTTCGGGAGCATAACCATTTCGCCCGGCGAATGCCGGTGGTGGAGGAACAGATCAAGGTCATCAATCATAGGATACTGGACCTGGAAAAGGAGGCAAAGTAATGGACTTTGGGATCGCAAGTGTGGCGGGCATCACCGTCATCTGCTATCTGATCGGCAACATTGTGAAGAATACCCCACTGCCAAATCGCTGGATCCCCAGCATCGCAGGGGTGTCCGGTGGGCTGTTGGGTCTGGCGGGACTGTATATCATGGTGGATTTCCCCGCCACGGAACCCCTCACCGCCATCGCCGTAGGCATTGCCTCCGGTCTTGCCTCTACCGGGATCCATCAGATGAGTAAGCAGCTGCGAAAGGATGAAATCAATGAATCTGATTGAGCGCTATATCACCAAAAACGACTGCTACCGCAATAATGTAAACAAAGCGGACAGCCGCTACACCACCTTTCAGACCCGCGGCCCCATCGGTCTGATGCTCCACAGTGTGGGAACGCCCCAACCAAGCGCGAAAATATTTGCCGATGGCTGGGATGTATCGGGCAAGGAGGTGGCTGTCCACGCGGTGCTGCAGGCAGACGGGACGGTGTACCAGTGTCTTCCCTGGAATTTCCGCGGCTGGCACGCGGGAGACGATGCCAACAATACCCACATCGGGGTGGAGATGACAGAGCCTTCCCAGATCCGCTATACCGGCGGCGCGAATTTCACCGTATCCGACCTTGCTGCCGCAAAACAGCAGGCAGAAGGCACCTACCGAACCGCCGTAGAGCTGTTCGCCATGCTCTGCCGGGCGTACAGCATTTCTCCTGATGCCATCATCAGCCACGCAGAAGGCTCCAGACAGGGCATCGCCTCCAATCACGCCGACCCGGAGCATCTCTGGAAGGGTCTTGGCCTCGGCTATACCATGGACAGCTTTCGCAGGGCCGTAAAGGCAAAACTGGAAGAAAAACCCGATGATACCGACAACGAACAGGAGGAAGACGAAGCAATGAACAAGGAACAGATCATCAGCACCCTGGGCGATCAGTATATCCGAACCTTTGATGAGCTGCCGGAATGGGCCAAGCCGGAGCTTCGGGAAATGCTGGATCTCGGCCTCATCAATGGCGGCACCACCGCAGATAAAAACCCCGACGACATCAATATGCTGCTCAGCGACCTTCGCGTCGCCATCGTTGCCTACCGCGCCTTCCGCATGATGGAAGAGAAAGACCGCGCCTGACCCCATACCAAAGGCCCCTGCCGGTTCATCCCCGGCAGGGGCCTTTCCGTATTCTTATTCTTCCTCCGCGTCCTGCAGCATGGCTGCAAACTCATCAAGGGTAGTATAGCGGGAAACATAGTAGCGGTTCATCAGCATGGGATCTTCGGAGGTGTTGCAAAGCTTGCCGTTCATCTTCGTGCCGAATTTATAATACTCCCGGCCGATCTCGAGGGTCAGGTCGCTGTATTTTCCGGTGGGATAACACAGCACAAATACTTCTTTGCCTGTGACCTCGGTGAGGATCCGCTTGCTCTCGCCAAGCTCGTAGTGCAACTCCTCCTCCCCCATCACATTCATGTCGTGGTGGGTCATGCCGTGGCTCTGGATGGACACCAGGCCGGAATCCGACATCTCCCGCACCTGCTCTTTGTTCAGCTTGTGGTTCATCTCAAAAGCATTGGCGATGACGAATACCGTGGCTTTCGCATTGTACTTCTGAAGCAATGGGAACAACTCCAGATAGTTGTCATCATAGCCGTCATCAAAGGTCAGGATCACCGGCTTGTCATACTGATCGATATACTGAATGTCCTCAAAGGTGATGGGATCATAGCCGTTTTCCACAAGGTAGGCAAGCTGCTTCTCCATCTCCGAGGGGCTGACAAAGAGTTCGGGAATGCCCCACATATCATCGCTCACCGCATGATACATGAGGATAGGGATCTTTTTATCCTGCGGGATCTCCCAATCCCCCGCGCCGGGGGTGAGATAAAGCTGGCCGGATTCGGAATCCGTGTAGGAAGCGCAGCCCATCACCCGGGCAGCATCCTCCAGAGGAAGATAGAAAATGTCCTCCTGCAGGAAGGGCGCTCTGTTGAGAAGCTGGGTCTCTCCTGCGATCACCGCGTTGCACTCGTCCGCTGCAAAGGAGTATTGCACCATGCCGGTCAGCTCCGCAGCGCCGTCTTTTATGGCGCATTCCATGTTCAGCGCCTCTGCCACCTCAGCGGCATCGGCGTACAGCACATCGTCCAGAGAAACCGTATCCAGTGCCACACCATTGACCATCACCGTATCTCCCGGCTCCAGCGGCAGTGGTTCAGGCTCGGGCTCGGGTTCCGGTTCGGGTTCGGGTTCGGGTTCCGGTGCAGGCTCCGGTTCGGGCATTGCCTCCACAGGCGCAGCAGGCTCCGGTGCGGACAGACGGATCAGCCCAAGCTCACGGGCGCCCAAAAAGGCAAGCAGCAGAGCCAAAACGATACAAAGGGCAAGCACAAGCTTTTTCATAACAATCTCCTTTCAGGCCGCTCCGGACCGCTCCGCCCCGGCAGCAAAGCAGCCGGTCATCCGTCCAAAGCCGCGATCATATCAGAAGAGCAGCGTACAACCAAGCATTTTACGAAGTTATTTTACGCCATTTTCATTGGTTTTTCAATGCCTGAGCGAACATTTTTTATCCTTCCCAATTATTTTGAAACTTTTTAAAAAAACACTTGCTTTTTTCAGAACAATGTGCTAATATATCTAAGCGCGATAACGCAAGACGCGCCGGTAGCTCAGTTGGATAGAGTGTCTGGCTACGAACCAGAAGGTCAGGGG
>SVMC01000012.1 GCA_015067585.1 Oscillospiraceae bacterium | reverse complement strand
ACGGATGATGTTGTCCGCTCCGCCGTGGGAGCAGCTGTTGAAGATCACAAGACCGCGACCGGTTTCGATGACCAGACTTTGCTCATGGGCAAATGTTTCCACATGGAATGCCCCGTTTTCCTCTGTATACATCCGAATGCGCTTGCCCACCTCTTCAAGGTTTGGCGTTTTATGGGGGACCAGCCAGACACCGGACATCAGGGGGAAATCTCTGTCAACATAGGCAAGGCGCTTGGAATGCTCTTCGAGGAAGCCCTTGCGGATGCCGATGTATTCGGGGCCGTTTTCCTTTTCGCTGTAGCAGTTTTCCCGGCAGCAGGAGCGAAGATGGAGCTTTGCTTTTTGGTTGATGGCGAAAAAGGCATCCATGCCGTCACTGTGGTCAAAATGGGCATGGGACAGGGCGGCGAAGTCGATGTCTTTCAGATCGATGCCCAGTAATTCGGCATTTTTCGCAAAGCCATCAGAGGCACCGGCATCCAGAAGGATCTTTTTGCCCCCGTGTTCGATATATACTGCCAGACCCCATTCTCCCACAAGGTTCTCATGGGGAAGATTATCGATCAGAATTGTAAATTTCATAGTTACCTCTATGCATTTGAACCCCACCGGAAAGCTCCGATGGGGTTCGTGTTGTTGATGATTCTTAGCTGTTGCGGATCACGATGGATTCAATCACAGGCTGCTGGTCTGCGGGGATGGTACCGTTGTTGTCGGTGGGCTGTGCATCGGCGCAGATGGCATCCACATATTCCATGCCTTCGGTGACATAGCCGAAGCCTGCGTACTGACCATCCAGGAAGGTACTGTCTTCGTGAACGATAAAGAACTGGGAACTGGCGCTGTCGGGGTCGCTGGAGCGGGCCATGGAAATGGTGCCGCGGGTATGGCTGATCTGGTTATCCACGCCGTTGGCAGAGAATTCGCCGGTGACATTGATGCCGCTGCCGCCGGTGCCATTGCCCAGGGGGTCACCGCCCTGCATCATGAAGCCTTCCATGATGCGGTGGAAGGTGAGACCGTCATAGAAGCCGTTGCCGGCAAGCTGTACGAAGTTGTCTACGGTGATGGGAGCTTCGTCACGATTCAGTTCTACGGTGATGGTGCCGTAGTTTGCCACGGTGATGTCGGCGTAGATGGGCTCAGAGGGATCGATGATATTCTGCTCAGCGGAAGAGGCATCTTCGCCGTTCAGGTGGGCTTCCAGCTCTTCCTCGGTCATGTTGCTGTGGTCATGGCCTGCGTGCTCGTCGGTCTCGGAGGTGAAGGTAGTGTCTTCGCCGTTCAGGTGGGCTTCCAGCTCTTCCTCGGTCATGTTGCTGTGGTCGTGACCTGCGTGGGGATCTACGGGTTCGGGTTCCGGCCCAAAGATCAGGGTGGCGGCAACGGTGCCTGCCAGCAGCAGAGCGAAAATGGCGATGCACAGGATGATGATGAGGGGGCGCTTGCTGGGGGCAGCAGCCTGCTGGGACTTGGCGCTGACCTGATTGACGACTTTCTTTCTTTTCTTTGCCATGGTATATGTCCTTTCTGTATGGGAAATGTATGACGCAGATTCACCGCCCGGCAAATTCTGCGGGGCGGTGAGCCTGATGATCAATAATTCTCTGCGTGGATCTCAAAATAGCTCTGGGGATGGGCGCAGACGGGGCAAAGCTCAGGAGCCTTGGTGCTGAGGACCAGATGACCGCAGTTGCGGCATTCCCAAACCTTGACATCGCACTTTGCGAAGACTTCCTGCATTTCCACATTCTTCAAAAGGGCGCGATAGCGCTCTTCGTGGCTCTTTTCGATGGCAGCTACCATGCGGAACTTGATGGCCAGTTCGGTAAAGCCTTCTTCTTCGGCAGTCTTGGCGAAGCCTTCGTACATTTCGGTCCATTCATAGTTTTCGCCCTGGGCAGCGGCAAGAAGGTTCTCAGCGGTGGAGCCGATGCCTTCCAGCTCCTTGACCCACAGCTTGGCATGTTCTTTTTCGTTCTCAGCGGTCTTCAGGAACAGAGCGCTGATCTGTTCAAAGCCTTCCTTTTTGGCCTTGGATGCGAAGAAGGTGTAGTTGTTTCTTGCAACGGATTCGCCTGCGATCGCGGCCTGCAGATTCTTCTCTGTCTGCGTACCTGCATACTTGTTACTCATTGTAATTACCTCCGTATGAATCGATTTATGCTTCGTTCCGCGGAGCATTCTCCGGGAAGGAACATTTATATGGTCAGGCATGGATGCCTAAGTTTTATTATAGCACATTTTTCCGCGGATAAAAGAATAAAATATGAATCTTTTCAAAAATTATTGATGGATGGGCATGGATTTGGTTCTGCTGCGGTAAATGCTCACGGTCAGGATGGCGGCTACGGCGCAGGCGGAAGCCTCCGCGATGGGGAAGGCAAACCATACCACATCCTTTGCATTGGGCAGCCGGGACAGCAGCCATGCCGCAGGCAGCGCCACCACGATCATGCGGAGCAGGGAGATGATCAGAGAATAGATGCCGTTGCCCAAAGCTTGGCAGGCACCCTGAAGGATCACATTGATGCCGGCAAAAAGGAAGCCAAGGGTGATGATCCGCAGCGCCTGTATGGCCAGAGCGGTGGCATCGGCGGAAACATCAAACCATCCTACCACCTGTGCGCTGAAGCACTGCAGTACCAGGGTTCCGGTTAACATAATTATACTGACGATGCCAAGACCGGAGAAAATGGCCTGTCGTATGCGCTTTTTCTGCTGCGCACCATAATTATAGGAGATCACAGGCACGCAGGCATTGTTCAATCCGAAGGAGGGCATGAAGATGAAGCTCTGCAGCTTGAAGTAAATGCCGTAGGCGGTGATGGCGTTTTCAGAGATGGTACCAAGGATCAGGTTGAAGCCGTAGGTCATCACAGAGGTGAGAGCCTGCATGACAATAGCGGGGCCGCCCACCACATAGATCTTGCCGATGATACGGAAATCCGGCTTCATCATGCGGGGATGCCGGTCCAGCTCTGTGTTTTTCCACAGATGCAGCGCCATGGCAGCGATCATGGAGGCAAACTGACCGATGATGGTAGCAACGGCGGCGCCGGCAACACCCATGGCGGGAATGCCGAAGTAACCGAAGATAAACACGGGATCAAGAATGATGTTGGTGATGGAACCCACAAGCTGACCTACCATGGAGCACACCGTCTTGCCGGTGGACTGCAGCAGCTTTTCAAAGCACATAAAGCCTGTCATACCAAGGGAGCAGACGGTGATGATGCGAAGGTAAGAAATGCCGAACTGTGCAGTGATGGGATCGCTGGTCTGAGAACGGATGTACGCATCCACGCCGAACAGGCCAAAGAGCAGGATCAGAACAAAGTACGCAAGGCTGAGGACGATGGCGTTGCCTGCGATCTTGCTGGCCTGCTTTCGGTTTCCCTCGCCAAGGCTGCGGGAGAGGGCGGCGTTGATGCCCACACCGGTACCGGTACACAGTGCGACGATCAGAAGCTGCACAGGGAAGGCGAGAGTCAGGGCGGCAACGGCTTTGTCGCCGGCATCTACGATGGCGGCGGTGTCGGGAATATAGGATACATACAGGCTGTCCACAATATTATATAAAGCCTGCACCAGCATGGACAGCATCATGGGCGCTGCCATGGAGATCATAAGTTTCGGAATGGGCATGGTTCCCATAGGATTTTCACCGATGGGATGGTTGCGGTGATTCATTTGTAATGGCCTCCAATATCGTAGCTACGGGACCTGCATCCGCAGGTCCCGAAAAGGGTATATGTGTTTGTTTGTGTCAGGACTCTGCCAAAGCCTGCAGGGTATTGCCGGTGAGACGGTAGGTGGTCCATTCTTTCATAGGCTGGGCATTCAGGGAGAGGTAGAAATCGATGCTGGGCTGATTCCAGTCAAGGCAGGCCCATTCCAGACGGCCACAGCCTCGTTCCACCGTGATCTGGGCGAGGCGGCGCAGCAGCGCCTTTCCGCAGCCCATGCCCCGATATTCCGGCTTCACGAACAGGTCTTCCAGATAAATACCGGCACGGCCAAGGAAGGTGGAAAAATTATGGAAGAACAGGGCGATCCCCACGGGAGTGCCGTCTAATTCCGCGAACAGGACCTCTGCCTTCTGCTTTTCAAAGATCCATTCCCGCAGCAGCTCCGGCGTCGCAACAACTTCGCCCGAAAGGTCTTCATATTCTGCCAGGTCATGGATGAACTGCAAAATGGTGTCTGCATCCGAAGGCCGGGCGAAGCGGATGGAAATATTTTTCGTCATAGCGGACTCCTTTTCTCAGCGGTTTCGCTCCACATACTGGATGCGAAGCAGGTTCTCCAACTCATATTCATTAAAGACAGCGGGATCAAACTGGGCGGGGGAGATTGTGCCCTCATACCAGCTCTTGCCGTTGAAGTATTCCTGGATCCAGCCGGTGTCAAAGCGGCGGCCATGGCGGGCATAGATCTCGTTGCGGGCGTAGATCAGCTCAGTGTCGTTCAGCGCTTCCAGAGAGGAAATAGAAATGTAGGCGCTGTTGCTGTTGGAGATCAGGTAGTCCTCCGTTGCCACAAGAGCCTCGTCCTTCAGGCTGAGGTTGGGCGCAGCAGGCTGGGGTGCGGGCTGCTGCGGAGTCGTAGGCTGCTGTGGCGCAGTGGGTTGCTGCGGCGTGGTGGGCTGCTGCGGGGTGGCGGAGGGCTTCTGAGAGGTGGAACCGGAAGCTGCCGGGGGAGTAGCGGCTGCGGCAGCAGTGACGGTGACCCTGCCCTGCAGCACGATCAGCTTTCCGCCGGGCAGGGAGACCCGGGCGGTAACGGTGACTTCACCTTCGCCCACAGCCTGCACTCTGCCGTCGGTGACTGCGGCGATCTTAGGATCGGCGCTTTCCCATGTGACGGTGTATTCGATCTCTTCCTGCTCGGGTTCGGAAGAAACGGTGATCTTAAACTCATCTGCGCTGCCTGCGCGGAGGCTCATTTCCTCCGGCTCCATAACAGCGTTATAGGTAACGGGGATGGGGAGCACAGTGAAGGGCAGCTCTGCCTCCAGCACCTGATTATCTTCCGTCAAAAGCAGAACACGGATGGTCACTTCACCTTCACTGACACCGGTCACCACACCGTTGTCCATGGTGGCTACGGCCTCGTCACTGGAGGTCCAAACAGCACGCTGGATCTCGGTTTCCGGGGCCACAACGGCGGACAGGGTGACGGATTTGCCTGCGGTCACCTCGTCTTTGCCTTCGATAGATGCTTCATACACCGGGGGAAGCTCTTCCTCAGGCTCCGGCTCGATGACAGGTTCATCCTGCGTTACATCGGAAACAGGGGGTTCTTCTCCCACAGGTTCCTTGCCGGGCAGCAGCCATGACAGGAGAAGGATGATCGCGACGCACAAAGCTGCACCGCCTGCGATCACGGGAATGAGCCAGCGGCGGGATTTCTTCGCATTGGGTACCGGAACGGGCTTCGGCACAGGTTCCGGGGCAGGTGCCGGAATCGGCGCCACGACGGGCACCAGCTGGACACCGCAGTAACGGCAGAAATTCACCTGATCCGGCACTTCACGACCGCATTGCTTGCATATCATAGGGAACAACTCCTTCATATGTATTGCCTCTGAATCAGAGGGCATAATATCACATTTTACATATGACATTATAACACCTTTTTCGCCCCGGTTCAACTGCTTCTTTTTCCGGGGAAATAATAACTTTCCTGCCATCCATTGACAGAAAAAGGATTCTATTGTATGATCCTCTATGTTGCAATTTATTAGATTTGAGGTGCTGTTATGGAGCGGGAAGCAATGTATCAGAAGCTTGGGATCTCTCGGGAGGTGCTTGCCTTTGGCGAGCAGGTGATTTCCGATCTGCGGGAGCGCTTTGACGCCATTGATGCCAATGCGGAATACAATCAATTAAAAGTTATTGCGGCACTGCAGAAAAACCGGGTGGATGCCACCTGCTTTGCTGCCACCACCGGCTATGGCTACGATGATCTGGGCCGTGAAAAGCTGGAGCGGGTCTATGCGGATACCTTCCATACGGAAGCCGCTCTGGTACGCCCCCAGATCACCTGCGGCACCCATGCTTTGGCGGTTGCCCTGTCTGCCAATCTCCTGCCCGGGGATGAGCTGCTCTCTCCCATGGGCCTGCCCTATGATACCCTGCAGGAGGTCATCGGCATCCGTCCCAGCCGCTGCTCTTTGAAGGAATACGGCGTGACCTACCGTCAGGCGGATCTGCTGCCAGACGGCAGCTTCGACTATCCCGCCATCAAGGCTGCCATCAATGAGAAGACCAAGCTCATCACCATCCAGCGTTCCAAGGGCTATGCCACCCGTCCCAGCTACAGTGTTGCCCAAATCGGGGAACTGATCGCCTTCTGCAAGGCCTGCAAGCCGGATGTGGTGTGCATGGTGGATAACTGTTACGGCGAGTTTGTAGAACCCACGGAACCCAGTGATGTGGGGGCGGATATGATCGTCGGCTCTCTCATCAAGAATCCCGGCGGCGGTCTGGCTCCCATCGGCGGCTATATCTGCGGCACGAAGGAATGCGTGGAGCGCTGCGCCTTCCGCCTGTCCGCACCCGGTCTTGGTCAGGAGGTGGGCGCGAATCTCGGCCTGCTCCCGTCGCTGTATCAGGGCTTCTTCCTTGCCCCCACGGTGGTGGCAGGGGCCCTCAAGGGTGCTATCTTCGCGGCGAACATCTATGAGCGCCTTGGTTTCAAGGTGATCCCCAACGGCAGCGAATCCCGCCACGATATCATTCAGGCGGTGGAGCTTGGCTCCAGAGAGGCCATGGTGGCCTTCTGCAGCGGCATTCAGGCTGCCGCTCCGGTGGACAGCTATGTTACCCCGGTCCCCTGGGCCATGCCGGGCTATGATGACGAGGTCATCATGGCAGCGGGTGCCTTTGTGCAGGGCAGCTCCATTGAACTGTCAGCGGACGGTCCCATTCGTGAACCCTATGCGGTGTATTTCCAGGGTGGCCTGACCTGGTATCATGCCAAGCTGGGCATTTTGATGAGCTTGCAAAAGCTGCTGGATGCCGGTCTGGTAGAAATGCTCTGATTTGTAAAGAATTCATACATTTTCCATATATTATTTGTGAAAAATGTATGCTTTACAAGGGTGCTTTATTATGCTAAATTATTAGCGAGCTAAAACTGCGCATAAGCGCATGAATGTAAGGAGATTTACTATGAAAAGATTGATCGCAATGCTTCTGGTCATCGCCATGATGGCCTGTGTCTTCGCCGGCTGCGGCAAGAAGTCTGATTCCGACCTTGAGAATGTCGCAGAGGACGGCAAGGTCATCGTTGGCATCACCGATTTTGCCCCCATGGACTATAAGGATGAGAATGGCGAATGGACCGGCTTTGATGCTGAACTGGCCCGCCTCGTTTTTGCAGAACTGGATCTCGAAGTTGAATTCGTTGAGATCGACTGGGACAACAAGATTCTCGAACTGGACAACGGCTCCATCGACTGCGTATGGAACGGCATGACCCTGACCGACGAAGTCATGAGCGCTATGAACTGCTCTGATCCCTATGTTGTCAACGCACAGGTGGTCGTCATGAAGGCTGAAAATGCTGTCGAAGGCATGACCGCAGAAGATATGAAGGACATGAGCTTCGCAGTGGAATCCGGTTCTGCCGGCCAGACCTCTGCCGAAAGCTGCGGCTTTGCCAATGTTACCGCTCTGGCTGCACAGTCCAACGCTCTGATGGAAGTTGCTTCCGACACCGCTGACGCCTGCATCATCGACCTGACCATGGCCAATGCCATGACCGGCGAAGGCACCAGCTATGCCGATATGGTTCAGGTTCTGGAGCTGGACCGTGAAGAATACGGCATCGGCTTCCGCAAGGGCTCCGATCTGACCGAAAAGGTCAACGAGATCCTGGACAGCCTGAAGGCTGACGGCACCATGCAGGCTCTGGCTGACAAGTACGAGCT
Organism: Oscillospiraceae bacterium; assembly: GCA_015067585.1. GTDB lineage: Bacteria > Bacillota > Clostridia > Oscillospirales > Oscillospiraceae > SVMC01. Next base: position 42,394 of record SVMC01000012.1, on the reverse strand, counting down.
GGTTCTGTGCGACTGATCCTTTTGGCAACGTACATAAACATTTGAATTTTTTCCGAATTCCATCCAAACGGCATCCATGCCGTTTGGATGGAATTTCGCGGTATTCGTGATACCATGAGGCGGAGGACACAGCCTGCCCTCTGCCTTGCGCTATGCACAGGACAAAATCAAGAGAGGAAATACATTTATGTTCTGGACCGTTACATTATCTCTGCTGGAAGGCTTCTGGATGACGCTGAAGCTTTTTGGCCTGACCCTTGCCTTCGCCATTCCCATTGGTCTGGTGCTGGGTCTTGGCTCCATGAGCCGCTTTAAGCCGCTGAAAAAGGTGGTGGAATTGCTGGTATGGGTCATCCGCGGCACTCCGCTGCTGCTGCAGCTCATCGTGATCTACTACGGCCCGGGCCTGATCTTTAAAATGGGCAGCTTCTGGGGCAGCGGTGCCACTGGACGATTTGTGGCAACGCTGGTGGCCTTTGTCATCAACTATTCCTGCTACTTCTCCGTCATCTATCGTGGCGGCATCGAAGCCATCCCCAAAGGGCAGTATGAGGCAGGTCAGGTGCTGGGCATGACCAAGAGCCAGATCTTCTTCAAGGTCATTCTGCTGCAGGTCATCAAGCGCATCGTACCCCCCATGTCCAATGAGATCATCACCCTGGTCAAGGATACCTCCCTTGCCCGTGTCATTGCCTGCTATGAGATCATCTGGAATGCACAGGCCTTCATCAAGTCCGATGGCCTGATCTGGCCTTTGTTCTATACAGGTGTGTTCTATCTGCTGTTCTCCGGCCTTCTCACCATCTTCTTCGGCTGGCTTGAGCGGAAGATGGACTATTTCCGGGTATAAGGAGGGATTCATATGCCGGTATTGGAAATTAAGAATATTCATAAGAGCTTTGGAGCCACCCATGTGCTGAAGGGCATTGACTTCTCTCTGGAACGGGGCGAGTCCATTGCCATCATCGGCTCCTCCGGCAGCGGCAAGACGACACTGCTGCGCTGCATCAACTTCCTTGAGACCCCCAACGAGGGTACCATCCATGTGGACGGCAAGCTGATCTTCGACGCGAAGGATCCCGAAACACAGAAGGAAAGCGAGATCCGCAAAAAGCGCCTGCATTTTGGCATGGTGTTCCAGTCCTTCAACCTGTTCCCCCAGTATACTGCCCTTGGCAATGTGATGCTGGCAAGTGAACTGTTGGCAAAAGAGCGGCCGGACTATAAGGAGAACCGCAGGCAGATCCATGCCGAGATCGAGGAGAAGGCGAAGACGATCCTGACCCGTGTTGGTCTGGCAGAAAAGATGGATCTTTATCCCCATCAGCTCTCCGGTGGTCAGCAGCAGCGCGTGGCCATTGCCCGGGCTCTTGCCATGGAGCCGGATATCCTGTGCTTCGACGAGCCCACCTCCGCGCTGGACCCGGAGCTGACCGGCGAAGTGCTGCGGGTCATCCGTGGTCTTGCCGAGCAGAAGACCACCATGATCATCGTCACCCATGAGATGGCCTTTGCCCGGGATGTGGCAGACCGTGTCATTTTTATGGATGAGGGTGTGATCGTGGAGCAGGGTCCGTCCCATCAGGTCATCGAGCATCCCCAGCAGGAGCGCACAAAGCAGTTCCTTTCCCGCTATTCCGAGCAAGCCTGAGAATATTGTATTTGCCGCCATTGACAATGCATATTAATTGAGATATAATTATAAAAGACCGTTAATAACGAAAATTTATACATAATCAAAGGAGAATCGACATGAAAAAGATCATTGCTTTGCTTCTGGCTGTCATGATGGTCGTTGGCCTCGCTGCCTGCGCTTCCTCCGGCAATACTGCCACCAAGGGCGCCCTGACCATGGCTACCAATGCGCAGTTCCCCCCCTATGAATACTACGAAGGTGACAAGATCGTCGGCATCGACGCTGAGATCGCAGGCGCCATCGCTGACAAGCTGGGTCTGGAACTGATCATCGAAGACATGGAATTTGACTCCATCATCGAAGCCGTCAAGTCCGGCAAGGCCGACATCGGTATGGCCGGTATGACCGTTACCCCCGAGCGTCAGGAGGCCGTGAACTTCACCGCCACCTACGCCACCGGCAAGCAGGTGATCATCGTAGCCGAAGGCTCCGAGATCACTTCTGTTGACGATCTGTCCAATGTGGGCGGCTATGTCATCGGCGTGCAGAGAAATACCACCGGCGACCTCTATACCACCTGGGATCTGGAAGATGCCGGTCTGGCAACCATCGACCGCTACAGCAAGGGCGCTGACGCTGTTCAGGCTCTGCTGACCGGCAAGGTTGACTGCGTTGTCATCGACAACGAACCCGCAAATGCATTTGTCGCAGAGGCCGAAGGCCTGACCATCCTGGAGACCGAGTATGTCACCGAAGACTACGCCGGCGCCATGAGCAAGGACAACGAAAAGCTGTACGAAGATGTCAACAAGGCTCTGGAAGAACTGATTGCTGACGGCACTGTGCAGAAGATCATCGACAAGTACATCTCCGCTAACTGATCAAACGTTGCATGATGGGGGTTCAGAGAACTGAACCCCCATTGTTACTAATTTGATGCCATACAGACCCCGCAGGCAGCCCCTGCGGGTCCTTTCGGTATAGACTACGAAGGAGTATGAACCTATGAACAAAATCACCCCCTCCATGCTCTGGCCCGAAGTGGCGCCGGAGTGGATGCTCAATGCACCGCAATGGCTGGAAGATATCTTCTTTAATATCTTTAAATGCTTTATTTTTGAAGAACGCTACAATTTCTTCCTCAAGGGTTTAGGCAATACGCTGCTGCTGACCCTCTTTGCCCTTCTGATCGGCATTGCGCTGGGCGTTATCGTTGCGTTTATCCGTGTGACCTGGGATAAGAACCATGCGGAAATGCGCGGCTTCGGCAAATTTGCTCTGGGCACTGCCAACGGCATCTCTAAAATCTACCTGACAGTCATCCGCGGCACCCCCGTGGTGGTGCAGATCCTGCTGCTGAACTTTGTTGTCTTTGCTGCCAGCCGTAATAAGCTCATGGTAGGCTGTCTGTGCTTCGGCATCAACTCCGGCGCCTATGTTGCTGAGATCTTCCGCAGCGGCATCCAGTCCATTGATGTGGGCCAGATGGAAGCTGGTCGTTCCCTTGGCTTCAGCTATATCGCTACCATGCGCCATATCATCCTGCCTCAGGCATTTAAGAATGTGCTGCCGCCCTTGTGCAATGAATTCATTGTCCTTCTGAAGGAAACAGCGGTCGTCGGCTATATCGGCCTGTCTGACTTGACCTATGCCGCCAACACTGTGGGCGGTGCCACCTACGAGTACCTGTTCCCTCTGCTGTTGGCTGCCGCCATTTATCTGACGATGGTGATATTCTTCACCCATCTGGTAGAAAAGCTGGAAAGGAGATTGAGAACCGATGAGCGATAATATCATTTCTGCCCGCGAAATTAAGAAGTATTTCAAAGGTGATGCGATTAAAGCCCTGGACGGTGTCTCCGTGGACATCAGCCGTGGCGAGGTTGTGGTCATCATTGGCCCCTCCGGTTCCGGTAAGTCCACCTTCCTGCGCTGCCTGAACCTTTTGGAGGTCCCCACCGATGGGCAGATCCTGTTCAACGGCGTGGATATCACGGATAAAAAGGTCAACATCAATGTCCATCGCCAGAAGATGGGCATGGTGTTCCAGCATTTCAATCTCTTCCCCCACAAGACCATTCTGCAGAACCTGACCCTTGCCCCCATTCAGCTGCTGAAGAAGAGCAAGGAAGAGGCTGAGGACAAGGCCATGGCACTGCTGCAGCGCGTCGGTCTGGCCGACCGTGCCGATGCCTATCCTGCCCAGCTCTCCGGCGGTCAGAAGCAGCGTGTGGCCATCGTCCGGGCCCTGGCCATGGAGCCGGAAGTCATGCTGTTTGACGAACCCACCTCCGCCCTCGACCCCGAGATGGTGGGCGAGGTTCTGCAGGTCATGCGTGACCTTGCCGAGAGCGGCATGACCATGGTGGTGGTCACCCACGAGATGGGCTTTGCCCGTGAAGTTGGCAGCCGTGTGATCTTCATGGACGGCGGCAAGCTGGTGGAAGAAAACACGCCCGACGAGATCTTCGAGAATCCCCAGAGTCCCCGTCTGCAGAGTTTTCTTGCAAAGGTGCTCTGATATCAAAAAGAAACCGGAATCCCGCTTTGCGAACGACACGCAAGGCGGGATACTTTTTGGGTGGTTTGTTCACAAAATGTTCACATTTTTTTCAGAGGGATTTCAGTGCAATAAAGTACAATAAATCAGGATGGTTTTCCCTGAGAAATGGGGAGAATATAGCAATTTCTAAGATTTCAGCGGCATTTGCCGGATGCCATTTCCGGGGTGTTCTGCTGAGATCGGGAAGGAACAAGGTTATGGCAAAAAAACAGCAGAATCAGCCGGAAACACAGGACGATGTGTTGTTTGAGGCGCTGCAGCGCAGCAAGAAACGCCGCAAGCGTCGGATCTGGATCACAGTGGTCAGCATCATTTTAGTGCTGGCGATCGGCCTTACGGCGACGGTACTCTATCTGAGAAGCCGCGTCCGTCAGGAATTCGCGTCAAGCGACGAAGAAGTATCCACTTATGAAGCATCTACCGGCTCCATCAGCACCACAGTCTCCGGCTACGGCACTCTGCAGGATGTAGACCTTCAGGAGCTTACGGTTCCCGCGAATGTGGAAGTGGAAGAGATCAAGGTCAACGCGAATGAATCCATCGAGGAAGGCGATATCGTTGCCACCATTGACAGCGCCTCTGTGCTGAGTGCGATGGCAGAGGTACAGGCCGAACTGGATGCCTTTGACGAGCAGCTTGCGGAGGCAGAGGATGATGCGGTCAGTTCCGGCATCAGCGCCGGTGTCAGCGGCCGCGTCATGGAGGTCTACGCCGAGGAAGAAATGCTGGTCTCTGACTGTATGTATGAGAACGGCGCACTAATGCTCCTTTCCACTGACGGATATCTCAAGGCTGAGATCGAAGCGGGTGCTTTGGCAGAGGGTGACAGCATCAAGGCTGTGCTCTTTGACGGCAGCGAAGTCGAGGCAGAGGTGGGCAGCATCTCCGGCAGCACCGTGGAGATCCTTGTGGATGATGCGGACGCAGCCAACGGCGAGGAAGTCACCTTCTGCGATGCCGAAGGTACAGAACTGGGCAAGGCTGCCCTTGAGATCCGTAACCCTCTGAATATCACCGGCTACGCCGGTACGGTAGACAGCGTCAATGTTTCCGCAGGCGATAAGGTCAGCGCCGGCACAAAGGTGCTTACTTTGACCGATACGGACTACAGCGCAAATTATGAAGCCGTGCTTCTCCAGCGACAGGAGAAGGAAGAGGAACTGTTGGCCCTGCTGAAGCTGCAGCATGACGGCGCACTGCTTTCGCCCATTTCCGGCTCGGTCAGTTCTGTAGCGGATCTGGACAGCGAAACGGATGAAGCCTCTGAAGCAGCAGAGCAGATCGTTGCCACTCTGTCTCCGGATGAGAGCATGAGCATCACCATCAGCGTAGACGAGACGGATATTCTGTCCCTTGCGCTGGAGCAGACAGTGCAGATCAGCATCGATTCCATCGGTGAAGATATTTTCCGGGGCTATGTCTCCAAGATCGACAAGACCGCCAGCAGCAGCTCCGGTGTAACGAGCTACAGTGCGGAGATCCTGCTGGAAAAGACGGAGCAGATGCTTGCGGGCATGAGCGCCAGTGCGGTGATCCGCATTGAAGGCGTAGATGACGCCATCCTCATTCCCGTTGAGGCCCTTCATCAGACCAGTGCCACCTCCTTCGTATATACCAGCTATGACGAGGAGACACAGGAATTCGGCGGCATGGTGGAGGTTACCACCGGCCTTTCCAACAGCAGCTATGTGGAGATTACCTCCGGCCTCAGTGTGGGCGATGTGGTCTATTATACGGAAAGCTCTGTCGGTTCCTTCTTTGGCGGCAGAGGCGGCAGAGGCGGCTTCGGCGGTATGGGCGAAGGCGGTATGCCGAGCTTTGGCGGTGGCGAAATGCCTGACTTCAGCGGCGGTGAGATGCCCGATTTCGGCGGTGGCGGTATGCCCGATTTCAGCGGTGGTATGCCTGACTTCGGCGGTGGCGGTATGCCTTCCGGCGGCGGAATGCCCGGCGGTATGCGCCCCGGCGGCTAAGGAGGTGCAGGCAATGATCGACCTTCAGGATATTTCCAAAGTATATCAGATCGGGGAAGAACGCGTGCGTGCGCTGGATCATGCCACCATGCACATCTATCCCCACGAATTTGTCAGCATCATCGGCCCTTCCGGCAGCGGTAAATCCACCCTGATGAACATCATCGGCTGTCTGGATACGGCAGATGCCGGCACCTATTGTCTGGATGGCATTCCCATCGAGCATTATTCGGAAAACGAGCTGGCGAGGGTAAGAAATCAGAAAATCGGCTTTGTGTTTCAGAACTTTAATCTGATCCCGAAGCTCACAGCGGAAGAAAATGTAGAACTGCCCCTGATCTATCAGGGGGTCAAGCGGGCAGAACGGCAGAGAAGGGTGAAGGAAGCCATTGAGCGCGTGGGTCTGTCCCGCCGTGTGAAGCACCTTCCCAATGAGCTTTCCGGCGGTCAGCAGCAGCGTGTTGCCATTGCCAGAGCCATCGTGACCAGACCCTCTCTGCTTCTGGCGGACGAACCCACCGGCAACCTGGACTCCAAGACCAGCCGGGAGATCATGGATATCTTCCGGGAACTGCACAGCCAGGGCAATACCATCGTCCTCATCACCCATGACAGCGATGTGGCAAAGCAGGCAGCCAGAAGCCTCCACATTTTAGACGGTAAGGTATCGGAGGTGCAGCTATGATTACAGCATTTCGAATGGCCCTTCGAAGCATCGGCAGCAACAAGCTGCGTGCCGCGCTGACGATGCTGGGCATCATCATCGGCGTTATGGCGCTGGTGGTACTGGTCAGTCTGGTCAACAGCGCCACCACCTCGGTGACGGACGCGGTTTCCAGCCTCGGTGCCAACCTGATGACAGTGACCATCGAGGATGATAAGGGTTATCCTCTGACCCTGGAACTCTTGGATGAGTGGGAAGAAGAGGAACGCTTCATTGGCAGCATTGCCCCTTATGCTTCTGCCAGTGCTACGGCAAAGTACGAGGGCAACAACGACAGCCTTACCCTTTATGGCACCACACCGGATTACTATGAGATCGAAGGTCTGAATCTGTCCATGGGCAGATTTCTGAAGCAGACGGATGTGGACAATCACAGCCGTATATGCGTGATCAATGAGACCGCAGCGGAGGAACTCATCGGCTTTACCGATTGCGTGGGAAAAGAGATCTCCATCGACGGTATGAAGTTTATGGTGGTAGGTGTTCTGGAGGACAGCGACAGCAGCCTGACTGCTTCCTTCTCCTCCGGTACCCTGGTAGCCTATATTCCCTACACCATGCTGCCCCGCCTGTCTGATACCGCCACCACCACGGTGACCACCTTCAGCGTCAGTGCGGCAGAGGAAAGCAATATGGAGCAGGTGGAGACCCTTCTCACCTTCCGTCTTTTAGAGCGCTTTGAGGAGGACGAGGACGCCTATACCATCTCCACTGTGGATGCATTGGAGGATACCATGGGCAGCATTACCTCCATCCTTTCCATCCTTCTGGGTGGTATCGCAGCCATTTCTCTGGTGGTCGGCGGCATCGGCATTATGAACATCATGCTGGTCACTGTTACGGAGCGTACCCGTGAGATCGGCATCCGCAAGGCCATCGGTGCCAGCCGAGGCACCATTCTGCGGCAGTTTCTGATCGAAGCCATCGTGCTTTGTATGATGGGCTGCGCCATCGGCATCTTCCTGTCCTGGACGATCCTGCGTGTGGTATCTGTGATCACCTCCAGTCTGGAGATGAGCTTCCGTCTGCAGAGCGATGTTGTATGGATCGCGGTGGCCTTCTGCTTCCTGATCGGCCTGATCTTCGGCCTGTATCCCGCCAATAAGGCGGCAAAAATGAAGCCCATCGACGCATTGCACTATAATGGCTGATAGGAGGAATGAATATGCGCAAAAGAAGACTGAAAAATATCCTTTGGGCAAGCAGTATCCTCCTGTTGGTGGCTGTTCTGATCATCGTCCCCTTCCTGATGGAAGCCCGCGCGATCGACACGGGAGATGCCGCAAGCATCCTGTCCATAAAGGCAGAGCGCACTGTGATCGAGACGACCCTGTCCGGTGCGGGGGTGCTGAGTGCGGAAGATGCCACCGTCATCGGTGTTCCCGACGGTGTGAAGCTGAAGGAATATCTTGTGGAAGACGGGCAGCAGGTGGAAGCCGGCGATGCGCTGGCTTCTGTGGATACCCTTAGTGTGATGACCTCCATTTCTCAGGTGCAAGAAACACTGGACTATCTGAAAGAGCAGATGGAGGAAGCTTCCGGCAATGAGGCGGAGGACGCCGTGACCGCACAGGTGGGCGGCAGAGTGATGGAAATTTACTGCGCCGAGGGCGATGATGTGCAAAGCGTCATGCTGGAATACGGCGCGCTGGCTGTGCTGTCTCTGGATGGTAAACTGGCGGTGGATTTCGAGACGGAAGCTGCAGTTTCCACTGGCGATGATGTCTATGTCAACCTGCCTGACGGCACACAGGTGGAGGGTTATGTAGAATCCTCACTGGCCGGCAAGGTGCGGGTGTGCATCTCTGATGACGGTCCTTCTGCGAGGGATGCGGTGACGGTCACGGATACCGCAGGCAAGGCACTGGGCAGCGGCGAGCTGTTCATCCACAGCGAATGGAAGGCAACTGCCTATACCGGCAAGGTGGAAAGCATTGCCGTCTCCGCAGGTGAAGAGATTTCCGGCGGCAAGACCCTGTTTACCCTTTCCGATACCGGAGATGCCTCTGATTTTGAGATTTTCTCCGCAAAACATCGGGTTTATGAGGAAATCCTGACGGAGCTTTTCGTGCTCTATCAGGAAAAGACGATTTATGCCGAAACGGCGGGTGTGGTTACTCTGCCGGAAGACACCGATGCGGTGCTGCTTTCCGCGGCGGAAGAGGGTTATACCCTCCGGCTCCTTGCCAACGCTCCCAACGGGGATGACACGGTACAGTATATCAACTATGTTGGTGTGGTTACCCGGTGCAGCTACGGTCAGTTTGCGCTGAATATGCAGACCGCGCCCATTGAGGTTTCGGATTATCTGGCGCTGGCTTCCCAGAGCCTTTCTACGGACACCATGACCGAGCCGACCATTTATACGCCCGCAGCCGGTACGCCCGTCTTCTCTATGGCAGGCGGCGCATGGCAGCAGGGCAGCCTCAATGACATCGTGGCAGGAGATATTCTTCTCTTTGCCTACAGCCCGGAATCTCAGGACCCGGTGTGGATCGTGCGGCTTTCCAAGGCAGCGGATCAGCCCGATAACCCGGATCAGCCCGATAACCCGGATCAGCCCGATAACCCGGATCAGCCCGATAACCCTAATCAGCCGGATCAACCCGATCAGCCGGATCAGCCTTCCGGCGATCAGACCTACCCCGGCACAGATCAGGGTGGCACCTCCGGCGGTCAGATGCCTGATTTCTCCGGCGGCCAGACATCCGGAATGCCCTCCGGCATGACCTCCGGCAGCTTCTTCCAGCAGTCCGGCCTGTATGCCCAGTATCAGGGCACTGCGCTGGAGGAAGAGGTGATGGAACTGTACAACAAGGCGAAGACAGAGGTTCTGCGCCTGACACCGCAGGAAAAAGTACATCTGGAGATCACGGTGGACGAGTTGGATATTCTGCAGGCACAGCTTGGACAGGAAGCGGAGGTCACACTGGACGCACTTCCCGGCAGATCCTTTGTCGCCACGGTGACGGAGATCAACACCACCGGCAGCAATTCCGGCGGCAACAGTAAGTATTCTGTGACCCTTTCCATGGAGAGGGAAGAGGATATGATCGCGGGCATGAATGCCTCCGCGGTGATCACCCTGGAGGAGCATACGAATGTCCTTTCCATACCCGTTGCGGCATTGGTGGACGAAGGCGGAAAGACCTATGTTTACCGCAGCAACAGCGAGGAAGAGGGCCTTGGCAGCAAGACGGAGGTTACCACAGGAATTTCTGACGGCGAAAATGTGGAGATCCTCTCCGGCATCGCTGACGGGGATGAGATCTGGTATGAATACTATGAGCAGGTTCCCATTTTCGGCAGAATGCCCGGCGGCGCTCCCGGTGGCTTTGGCGGCTTCGGCGGTGGCCCCGGCGGTATGCCCGGCAGCTTTCCCGGATAAAACTTGATCGAATAACGAACCCCGCCATGTATCGGCGTTTTCCGATGCATGGCGGGTTATTTCATATTGGAGATCGTATGGGCCGGACCACCCATAATATCATACTGCGACAAACAGCCCCGTGGAGCGAATCCACGGGGCTGTTAATATCAATGGTTAAGCAATGTTCAGAAGCTGCTCCAGAGCGGCAATTTTCAGACTGGCGCAGAAAATGTCCATTGCCTGCTGAAGCTCCGCTACGGGGGGCAGGGAGGGGGCGATGCGGATGTTGCTGTCCTGAGGATCGACGCCGTAGGGGAAGGCAGCGCCCGCGCCGGTCATCACAACGCCTGCCTGCTTGCAAAGGGCGAGGGTGCGCTTGGCAAGGCCGGGGATGGTGTTGACGGATACGAAGTAGCCGCCCTTGGGCTTCTGCCACTGTGCGATTTCAAGGGGAGCGATCTCGGCTTCCAGCATATCCAGAACGCAGTGGAATTTAGGATAGAGGAGCTCGGCATGGCGCTTCATGAGTTCAAGTGTGGTTTCCTTGTCCTTGAGATAGCGCACATGGCGAAGCTGATTGACCTTGTCGGCAGAGATCATCTGGATGCTCATGAGGGACACCATATATTTGAGGTTTGCTTCCGAGGCGGCCATGACGGAGATGCCTGCACCTGCCAGAGTGACCTTGGAGGTGGAGGCGAATTCGTAGACCATATCGGGGTTGCCTGCTTCACGGCAAAGGCCGATGATATCGGGGAAGGGGATGAATTCGCCTTCGAATTCATGCACGCAGTAGGCATTGTCCCACATCAGGGTAAAGTCCTTTGCGGCGGGCTTCATGGCGGCAATACGGCGGCAGGTTTCTTCGGAATAGACAATGCCATCGGGATTGGAGAACTTGGGCACGCACCACATACCCTTCACAGCTTCGTCCTTGATCAGCTCTTCTACAATGTCCATATCCGGGCCATCCGGAGTCATGGGGACATTGATCATCTCGCAGCCAAAGGTCTGGGTGATCTTGAAGTGGCGGTCATAGCCGGGAACGGGGCAGAGCCACTTGACACAATCCAGCTTCGACCAGGGGGTTTCGGAGTGAAGCAGGCCGTGGGTAAAGGCTTTGGAGATGGTATCATACATCAGGTTGAGGGAGGAGCTGCCGCCTGCGAAGCATTCTTCCGGCTTGCAGCCGAGAATGTCGGCAAACAGCCGCTTTGCGGCAGGAAGGCCGCTGAGCTCGCCGTAATTTCTCGCATCGATGCCATCAATGACGCAATCCTCGGGCGTGGTGAGGGCGGTAAATAAACCGCTGACCAGATCAAGCTGCTCCTTGGCGGGCTTGCCTCTGGACATATCCAGCTTCAGATTTCTGGCACAGAGTTCATCATAGTGGGCACGCACAAGGGCATATTCCTTTGTCAGTGCTTCGTGAGTTCTTGCTTTATAGGCGATTTGTTCCATAACGGCTTGCCTCCTGATTCGAGATTTTGCAACACACAGCGCTAAAAAATGCGCCATTGCAAACGATGGAATCAATTATAGCAAAAGATTTGCAATTTGTAAAGGGCGGAATTTCATTTTTATGGAAAAGAAATGCCGCCGCAGCCCTTTTGATCGGCTGCGGCGGCAAGGACAAGATGTTATGCAACGGTCAATGTGGTGCCCATGAACAGGGGAAGATTGGTTTCTGTGTCGATGATCATGTAAAGATAGGGGCGGTCTGCGGTCACAGTGGCGGTCTTTTCAATCACAGGAGAGCCGATCCAAATATCCACCTTGGTGGCGGCAGCGGCACTGACACCGGTTTCATCCACTTCGATGGCGGCTTTGTGGTTGACCTTGGAAACGAACAGATTTTCCGCAATGCCCGTAAGGTCTGCCGCATTGAGATCAAACGCATCCTCGATGCCCAGTTCCTTCAGAACGGTGGACAGTTCCGTGGTGAATTCCGCAGAGAACTTCGGCATGGTGGCATAAACTGCGTCATAGCTTTCGCCCTTGAGAAGCTCGCGCAGGGACTCGCCGTCCATCTGGGCGATGTAATCCTCCAGTGCGACGCCTTCATTGGGAACGATCACGGCAAAGTCGTACTTTGTGCCAACAAAGGATTTCCGGAAGCCGGTGGCCATGTCATCGTGCAGGTAGAGGTGTTCGGAGCTGTAGAGCATATCGGCATCTTCCTCCGTGCCGTCAGCCCGGTAGAAGGTGTCATCAAAAGTGCGCTGATAGGGGTCGGACCAATCGCCACGGAACAGCAGGGCATTGATGAGGGTCAGCATGGCATCGGGGGAAAGCTCCTGCACCATTTCTTCGATCATGCCGTCGGTATTGTGGCTGATCCAGTTGTTCATATCCTCCACGGTGGAATCGTCATAGGGGGCCTGATAGGCATCGGCATCCAGCCATTTGGCATTTTCCCGCAGGAATTCCGGCTTGACCTCAAAGCCATCCCGGATCCAGATGGAATTGGCGACATTCACATTGCAGTAGCGGTCATTCAGGGCAGAGCGCAGCAGATACATGGCCTGATTCAGGTCCTCTTTGCTCAGGCCAAGGGTCGTCTCAAGCTCTGTAAGGGTGTTTTCTTCCGCACCGTTGGTGAGCATACTCAGGGCATACAGGACGGACAGCGGGGACATGACGGTATTTTCTTCACTGCTGGCGGTCTTTTGGAACAGGGAGACGGAGAAATCCGCAATGGCTTCTATACTTTCCTCGGTCATGGGGGTGTTGGGATCGATGATCTGGGGATAGTAGTCCTCCATCAGATCCACCGCCTTCATTTCGGGGGAAGTGCCTTCCATATAGCGCATTAGCATGGTGGCGGCTTCTGCACGGGTGATGGGGCGGCCGGGGTCAAGATAGAGGCCGTCTTCCTTCTCAATGCCCTGCAGGATCTTTTCTTCAATGGCCCAATCCACGGCATTCTTTGCCCAACTGCTGACGGAGGAAAGATCCTCGAAGTCCCAAGTGGGAGCCGTCTTCTGGGGCGCTGCGCCGGCACCGCTCAGGCGGTAGAGCATGGTGGCGAAGGTCTCGCGGGTCACGGCATCGTTGGGGGAGAATTTTCTGTCGCCGGTGCCGAAAACGATAAGCTGTCGGTTGGCCCAATCCACGGCTTCGGCATACCAGCTTCCTTCCTCCACATCGGTGAAATAGGTGGAAGGATGGGCAGCAGGCTCACCCTGGCTGCGCCAGAGTACCGTTGCCAGCATTGCGCGGGTCATGGTGTCCTCCGGAGCGAAGCGGTAAGTGCTTACACCGGTAAATAAACCATTTAAGAAAACATACCAAGCAGCATCTTCATACCACGCTCCGTTGTCCACATCTCCAAAGGGAAGATGCTTGTAGTTCTCATAGTGGATCTGCAGCATGGAGATCAGGTTGCTCTTGGTCAGCAGACCCTGCTCATAGGCATCCGCCACCCGAAGGAATTCACCGTCCTTGTAAGTCAGGAACATTGCCTTGCAGCCGCCGGAGGGGAATTCAAAGAGAATACCATCAACATATAATCCCAACATATCGTCGGTATAGATCTTTCCAACCACATCCATGAGGACTACATGGACACCATTGTAGCAGCCGTAGTACTTCCGAATAAATACATCATCCTGCTTTGCGAATTTATGAATGCCTTCATTCTGTGCATAATAATCGCTGCAGATTTTTGTGTGTTCTTCGTATACTTCTACACCTTTGTCGATTGCGTCGGTTATTGCTTCGTATTTCGCTGCGATCTGCTTTGCTTCGCCCATATCAATACGGGCCTGTACGAGAGGAACCAGTTCATGCCGTGTTTCCGTTTCCGAGATGTTCAGGCTGTTAAGGTACTTTTCTAAGTCTTCCTGTTCGATCCGTCCGGAAGCAATTAATTCGTTCTTGAAATCATCAAAACGCTTCACCGCCAAGGGTAATTCAACAAAGTCGGCACTGACCGTGGGCAAACAGCCCAGTAAAAGCGCGAAGCATAGGCACAGGGCCAAAAGGCGGATATTTCTTTTCATTGTTTGCTCCTTTCTTTACCATGTTACTGCACAAATGACGTCTATTTCGAGTTCAAACTCAATTTCTGAGATATTAGGCCTTGGTGAAGTACCCGGGGTTACTGATTGTGTTGGGCAACTGGGATTTGCATCATTGAGGCAAATTTTAACCAAACACCCAAACACAGTATGAATGTTTGTGTAGCCATATACTGTCACTGAGGAAGTAAGATTCAGAGTGCAAATCTCGCCGGTATCACAGTTGGTAAGGTATACCATGTGCTGTCCGTTCTCCTTTGCGTAACGCCCGGAAATTTCAGGAGGTGCCTCTGAATTTAGGGGGGGATAATGCGGCGGATCATCCGGCGGATCAACGGGGTCATCCGGCGGGTCAACCGGGTCATCCGGCGGATCAACAGGCTTATCCGGTTCATCAGCGGGCGCATTGATATCCGGCTCTGTGGGGGGATCATCTTCGCCGGGGTCATGGGGCGGCACATCGTCATCCGGCGGGGTGGTCGGATCATCTGCCGGCCCTTCAACAGGCGGCTCCGGGTCTGTGATATCCTCCGGAGGGGTTGGATCATCTTCCGGCGCTGTGTATAGTGGGGGCAGTACCGGGTCGGTGGATTCCGGGGTCGTGGGGGTCTGGGGTGCGGTCTCGTCGGCAGAACCCGGCTGGGGTGCGGTTTTCTCAGGCGCGGTTTCCTCAGGGGCGGGATCTTCCGAGTAGAACATCTCCGGAGCATCCGGCGTTGCAGTTGTTGGCTCTACATCGTCATACTCAACGGCGCTGGATTCAACGGCACTTTCCACGGGTACTGTTTCAGTGGGAGGTACTGCCGTGGGCGGCACTATGTCCATGAGATATTTCCCGCCGCCAAGGAGGGCAACGGCGGCGATCAGCATGGCGGCAATGGGAGCGAGCAGCCGCTTGCGGCGCATAGGAATCGGAACGGGTGCGGGTTCCGGTGCTTCCAATGTGTGAAGCTTTTGGAGGAAGTCTTCCGACGGCTGCACCGATTCATAATGCTTTTTCAGTTGTTCTTTCAGTTGGTCCATGTCAATCACCTCCCAGCAGCTTCTTTAAGTGTCTTCGTGCCTGAAACAGCCGGGATCTCACGGCGGTTTCCGACAGCTTCAATATTTCTCCGATCTCTTTGGTGCTCATTTCCTCGTAATAATAGAGGTAGATCACCGCCTGATTTCCCGGAGAAAGGCGCAGCAAAGCTGCCTGTACGACATCATTCGGGTCGTCAGGTGTTGTCGCTGCCTCAGCATCACTCAGCGGCTCACGGTTTTGCCGCCATGGGCTTCGCAGCAGGTCTTTGCACTTGTTGACTGTGACTCGCATCAGCCATGCGCGAAGCTGTTGCTCTGTGGGGAATTCCGGCGCGGTCTGGAGGTATTTGAGAAATACCTCCTGTACCACATCCTCCGCATCCGCATGGCTGCCGCAATAGCTGCAGGCCAGACGATAGAGGGAGACCGCGTAGGTGTCCACCACCTGATGGAAATCTTTGTTCATATGTATTCTCCGGGGATGCAGCCTCCGCGTCCGGCGGCTGCACAAGAAAGCCTTCTGCCTATATAACGATTCAGAAGGGGAAAATGTTGTATGGTTTTGAAAAATTTTTAAAAATTTTTTCAAGATATTTCAAAAAGCGGCCAGATCATCCGATCTGACCGCTTGTATAGATAGGAATTACCGTCTGCCTGTGTGGCTGATCATCTGCAGAAGAAGATCATAGTGGGTGTTGACGGCATCTGCCGCTGCCTCAGGCTTGTTGGCGGCAATGGCCTGATAGAGCTTCTTATGCACCTGAATAAACTCGTCGCGATCGCCGTAATAGTAGGCACTGGAGGGCGCATAGCCCTTGGGGTCCATGAGTTGCACCAAAGTCCTGTTCAGGATGGAGGCCAGCTTGTCCCGGGAGGCGGAGACGAATACATCGTGGAATTCCGCGTCTGCCTTGCTGTCACCGTAGGGGGCGGCGATCATCTTCATCAGGCACAGGTAGAGGGTCTGTTTTTCCCGCTCCGTAATGCCGGCGCAGACGGCGGGGATGGATTGCAGCTCAATGCTGCGGCGCAGCCGCAGCACATCGGCATACTCATGTCTGTCCATCAGCAGGACCAGAGTGAAGATATCCGCAATGCTTCGGCTCAGATCGTTGCGAAGGCGGAAGGTACCGTCGGAATCCCGGGTCAAAAGGCCGAGAATGGTCAGAAGGTGCATGGCCTCCCGTACGGAGGGCACACTGAAGCTCAGATGCTCTGCCAGCTCCCGTTCCGGGGGCAGCTTACTGCCGTCGTGCAGCGTACCGTTGCGAACGCCTTCTTTCAGATAACGCAGCAGCGCCTGATAGTGGCGTTCTGTGAATTGATTCATGTCACTCAAACCTCACTTGTGATCAGCTTAACTGGTTGATACCGCTTCTTACGCGGGAAAGGGACTCTTCTTTGCCCAGGAGGGCGCAAAGCTCGGTGGCACCGCCGGGGGTGGACTGCTTGCCGGATACCGCCACGCGCAGGGGCCACAGCACCACGGAATTTTTCACACCCAGTTCTGCTGCCAGCCCGGTCAGTCTTGCGTACAGGGCCTCATTGGACCAGTCTTCCTGTGCTTCCAGCACGGGGAGGATGGCCTGCAGAGAGCTGAGGCTGTTTTCTAAATTGGTCTTGGACTTCTTGTGGACATACAGGGCATTGTCATATTCCGGAAGGGCCTGCAGGAAATCCACCTTTTCGGGGATCTCGTTGAGCACCTCGCAGCGGGGCTGGATCAGCTTGGCCACGGCCTGTAGGTCGATGGCGGGGTTCTGAATGGCTGCCTTGAGCCAGGGCTCTGCCTTTTCAAAAAATGCTTCGGGGGCAAGCTTCTTAATGTATTCCGCATTCATCCAGCGCAGCTTGACAATGTCAAAGACCGCAGGGGACTTGGAAATACCGGCGATATCAAAGGCCTTTGCCAGCTCTTCCAGCGTAAAGAATTCCTGCTCTGCCAGCTCGCCCTTGGGGGACCAGCCCAGAAGGGCCACATAGTTCAGCACAGCTTCGGTCAGGAAGCCCTGTGCGATTAAATCTTCATAGCTGGGGTCGCCGTGACGCTTGGACATCTTGTGCTGCGCGTCACGCATGACGGGGCTGCAGTGGACATAGGTGGGAACCTCCCAGCCAAAGGCTTCGTAGAGAAGGTTATACTTGGGGGCGGAGGACAGATATTCGCTGCCGCGCACCACATGGGTGATGCCCATCAGATGATCGTCCACCACATTGGCAAAATTGTAGGTGGGAAGGCCGTCGGACTTCAGCAGGACCTGATCTTCCAGCTCGCTGTTTTCCACGGTGATATCGCCGAAGGAGGCGTCGTGGAAGGTGGTGGAGCCTTCCTTGGGAATGCGCTGACGGATGACCCAGGGATCCCCTGCGTCAATGCGGGCCTGCACTTCTTCCTTGGAGAGCTGGGGGCAGGCGCACACATGCTTCCTGATCTCCTTGGAGTCGGTTTCCGGCTCCTCTTCCTTCTGGCAGAAGCAGTGATAGGCGCCGCCACGGTCAACCAAAAGCTGGGCATATTTTCCAAACAGGCCACGGCGCTCAGACTGCACATAGGGGCCGACAGGGCCGCCTACATCGGGGCCTTCGTCATGGGTCAGACCGCACTGGGCCATGGTCTTATAGATCACATCCACTGCGCCCTCCACAAGGCGGCCCTGGTCGGTATCCTCGATGCGGAGGATGAAGGTGCCGTCCTGACTTCTGGCGATCAGCCAGGTGTACAGCGCGGTACGGAGATTGCCCACATGCATATAGCCGGTGGGGCTGGGGGCAAAGCGGGTGCGTACAGTTCCCTTGGGGATTCTTGCTTCCATTTCTTCAAAAAAGTTCATAGGGTATACCTCACTATCATAGTCGATATTATTTTACAATTTTATATATAAGAATGTCAATGATTAGTTGCCATTTTTCTAAAAATGTGCTATGATATTTTGGATTGATACTAATCTGCCGAATGAGGTGTTTTTATATGAGCGAAAAGAAGAGAATTTTCAGCGGTATTCAGCCCAGCGGTGACCTGACTCTGGGTTCCTACATGGGCGCCATCAAGAACTGGGTGGCCCTGCAGGACGAGTATGAATGCCTTTACTGTATTGTTGATATGCACGCCATCACCGTGCGTCAGGTTCCCGCGGACCTGCGCCGCCGCTCTTTGGAGCAGCTTTCCCAGTATCTGGCCTGCGGTCTTGATCCCAAGAAGAATATCCTGTTCATCCAGAGTCATGTGCCCCAGCACGCAGAACTGGCATGGGTCCTTGGCTGCTCCACCCAGTTTGGCGAATTGAGCCGCATGACCCAGTTCAAGGACAAGTCCAAGAAGCACGCCGACAACATTACCGCCGGCCTGTTCACCTATCCCGTGCTGATGGCAGCAGACATTCTGCTGTATCAGGCAGACCTCGTTCCCGTGGGTCAGGATCAGAAGCAGCATGTGGAGCTGTGCCGTGACATTGCCAACCGCTTCAACGGCCAGTATTCTCCCACCTTTACCCTGCCCGAACCCTTCATCCCCAAGATGGGTACCCGCATCATGTGCCTGAGCGACCCCACCAGCAAGATGTCCAAGTCCGCACCCGAAGGCTGCGTCTTCCTGATGGATAAGCCGGAGGACATCATGCGCAAGTTCAAGCGTGCCGTCACTGACTGCGAAGCCGCTGTGCGTTTCGACAAGGAAAACAAGCCCGGCATCACCAATCTGCTGTCCATCTACTGCACCGCCACCGGCAAGACCGTGGAGGAAGCGGAGGCAGAATTTGAAGGTCAGGGCTACGGCATCTTCAAGCCCGCCGTTGGCGAGGCTGTGGTGGAGCTGCTGCGCCCCATCCGTGAGGAAGCCACCCGGCTGATGGGTGATAAGGCATATCTGGAGAGCATTTACAGCGAGGGCGCGGAAAAGGCACGCTATCTGGCTGAAAAAACCCTGCGTAAGGTCTATAAAAAGGTTGGTTTTGTTGCCCGCTGAGAAAGGATCGGATTTCCATGAGTCCTGAATTACATTTTGCGCTGTGGCTCTTGCTGGCAGTGCTGGTGGCTGCGATTATTTCTTATGTCGCAACGCCGCTGGTAAAGAAACTGGCCTTCGGTGTGGGTGCGGTGGATGTCCCCAAGGACAACCGCAGAATGCATAAGGTGCCCATTCCCAGATTGGGCGGTCTGGCTATCTTCGCTGCCTTTATTGTCAGCGTCCTGCTGTTTGCCCAGATCGACCGGGAAATACGGGGCATCCTGATCGGTGCCTTTATTATCGTTGCCCTTGGTGTGCTGGATGATATCCACACCCTGCGGGCACTGCCCAAATTCCTTGTGCAGATCCTGGCAGCAGTGATCGCCATCATGCATGGCTGCCGCATCGAGTTTATTTCCAATCCCGTATTTACGAGTTCTACCACTTACCTGCATCTTGGCCCGGTGATCTCGGTGGCCCTCACTATCATCTGGATTGTTGCCATTACCAATGCGGTCAATTTTATTGACGGTCTGGATGGCCTTGCGGTGGGTGTTTCCGGCATTTCCGCAGCCACCATGCTGGTGGTCGCCATTTTGGTGGCGGAGCAGAATGTTGCCATCATCATGGCAGCTCTGTTCGGCGCCTGCCTTGGCTTCATTCCCTATAATTTCAACCCTGCCAAGATCTTCATGGGAGATACCGGTTCTACCTTCTTGGGCTTCATTCTGGCTACCATGTCCATTCAGGGCCTGTTTAAGCTCTATGCCATCATTTCCTTCGCCGTCCCGTTCCTGATCCTGAGCATTCCCATTTTCGACATCTGCTTCGCTGTGATCCGCCGTCTGGCCAAGGGTCAGAACCCCATGGCGGCAGACCGTGGCCATGTGCATCACCGGCTGATCGATATGGGCTTTAATCAGAAGCAGGCGGTTATGATTACTTACATGCTGACGGCCCTTTTAGGTCTGGCTGCCGTGGTGCTTACCGGTTCCGGCGAGGTCAAGGCTCTGCTTCTGATCGGTTCCGTCTTTATTGTTGGCGGCATCGGCTGCTGGACGATCTTCTCCGGCCGCGCAAAAAAAGAAGAAACTTCACAGGAGGACACTTCTGAGCATGAAAAAGATTAAAGTTATGTCCGTCTTCGGCACCCGTCCGGAGGCCATCAAAATGGCACCCCTGGTCATGGAACTTTCCCGCCGGGAAGCCATCGAAAGCATCTGTTGCCTGACCGGTCAGCACCGTGAAATGCTGGATTCTGTCATGCAGGCCTTTGGCCTGGAAGCACAGTATGATCTCAACATCATGCAGCAGCGCCAGACCCTGTCCTCCATCACCACCAAGACCATTCTTGGCATGGATCAGGTCATCGAGGAGGCACAGCCCGACCTCATTCTGGTGCACGGCGATACCTCCACCACCTTCGCAGGCGCACTGGCTGCCTTCTATCACAAGGTCCCCGTGGGCCATGTGGAAGCCGGCCTTCGCACCTGGGATAAGTATTCTCCCTTCCCCGAAGAGATGAACCGCACCCTGGTTGGCGATATTGCGGAGCTTCATTTCTCCCCCACCCTTGCCAATCTGGATAACCTGAAGGCAGAGGGCATCCGGGGCGATATGTTCATCACCGGCAATACTGCCATCGATGCCATGAAGACCACGGTGAAGGAAGAATTCACTTTTGAAGATCCTCTGCTGAATTCTCTGGACTTTGAAGGCCGCCGCATCATTGCCGTGACCTGCCACCGCCGTGAGAACTACGGTCAGCCCATGGAGAACATCATGAAGGCCATCCGTGCCATCGTGGATGCCCATCCCGATACCGAGGTGGTGTACCCCGTCCATCTCAGCCCGGTGGTTCGCGAATGCACCGCAAAGTTCCTCTCCGGTCATCCCCGCATCCACCTGATCGAGCCGCTGGATGTGATGCAGATGCACAATCTGATGGCCCGCTGTTTCTTGGTTCTCACGGATTCCGGCGGACTGCAGGAGGAAGCACCTGCCCTTGGCAAGCCGGTTCTGGTCATGAGAAAGGAAACCGAGCGTCCCGAGGCCATTGCTGCCGGCACCGCAAAGCTGGTGGGTGTGGAGTACGATACCATCGTTTCCATGGCAGACGAGCTGCTCAGCGACCCTGAGGCCTATGCCCGCATGGCAAAGGCTGTCAACCCCTATGGCGACGGCAACGCCTGTGAGCGCATCGCACAGGCCATCGAGTGGCACTTCGGCCTGCGGGAAGATAAACCCGAGGATTTCAACCCCAACGCATAATCGAAAAAACGATCGGCACCCGGTTTTGGGTGCCGATTTTTTTGCATACCGGAGGCCTAACTCAAATATGCTGTAGCAAAGCATATGACAGGAGGAACCCCGGATGGCTAATACAAGCATTTATCAGGACATCGCTGCCCGGACCGGCGGCAATATCTATCTTGGGGTGGTTGGCCCGGTGCGCACCGGAAAATCCACCTTTGTGAAGCGGTTTATGGAGCAGATGGTGCTGCCCTGCATTGACGATCCCTATCGTGCCGAGCGGGCAAGGGACGAGCTGCCCCAGAGCGGCAGCGGCAAGACCATCATGACCACAGAGCCTAAATTTGTGCCCGAGGAGGCGGTCACCATCCGCCCGGACCATACCGCGCAACTTCAGGTGCGGCTCATCGACTCTGTGGGCTACATGGTGGATGGGGCCGTGGGTGCCACGGAGGATGGCGAACCACGGTTGATCACCACCCCATGGTTCGAGCATGAGATCCCCATGACCGAGGCGGCGGAGCTTGGCACCAAAAAGGTGATGCAGGAGCACTGCACCATCGGCATCGTGATCACCACAGACGGAACGGTGACGGACATCCCAAGGCAGGACTATGTGGATTCGGAGGCAAGGGCCATCCGGGATATGCAGGCCACGGGAAAACCTTTTGTGGTGATCGTCAACTCCAAAGAGCCGGAGGGAGCAAAAGCAAAGACTGTTTGCGACAGGATCCGGGATCAATTTGGGGCAGGGTGTCTGTGCATGGATTGCCAGACGATGCAAAAGGCCCAGATCAATGCCTTGCTTCAGGGCATCTTAATGGAATTCCCTCTGCGGGAGCTGCAGTTCTGGCTGCCCGGATGGGTGCGGGCGCTGGATGCGGCGCATCCACTGAAAAAAACACTGTTTGAGGCAATGAGAAGCGCGGCTTTGGGCGCTGTGCGCCTGTCCCAGGGCAGGGAGGCGGCGGAAAGCCTCCGGGATCTGGAGCAGGTGGCGGGCTGCACGGTGCGGGAGATCGATCTTGGCAGCGGTACGGTATCTGCGCAGCTTCAGTTCCCGGAATCCCTGTTTTACGAGGTGTTGGCAGAGGCCTCCGGCTTTGATATCAAGGGCGACGGCGATCTCATTGAGCTGCTGCAGCAGATGGCAGAAATTAAAAAGGAATATGAGCAGATCGCCCCCGCCCTGCAGGAGGTGCAGGCAACCGGCTACGGCATTGTCATGCCCCGACCCGAGCAGATGAAGCTGGAGCGCCCGGAACCCTGCCGCAAGGGCGGCAGCTACGGCATCCGCCTGAAGGCCAGCGCCCCCTCTATTCACCTTCTGCGCACAGACATCCTCACGGAGATCAGCCCCATGGTGGGGGATGCCCAGCAATCGGAGAGCTTAGTGCGTCATATGCAGGAGGACTATGAGACGGACACGGAAAAGCTTTGGCAGAGCAATATTTTCGGCAAATCCGTCTACGAGCTCATCAGCGACGGCTTCGGCACCAAACTGCGCCACCTGCCCGAAGACGCCCGCATGAAGTTCAAAAACGCCCTGTCCCGCATCGTCAACGAAGGCGCCGGGGGATTGATCTGTATTATTCTGTGAAAGAAAAAGCAGGATGCTCCGATATGGGGCATCCTGATAATAACATATAGCGATAAAGAGAGATCATTTCTTGCGATGTACTTCGGCACGATCAAATTTGATCCGGAATGTAAATTCTTCGGGATCAGCGTCAAAATCCGCAAGATCGATCTCCAGAACATAATACTGTACATGGTCGGTGAGCCGGTCGGCTTTCCACCATATTTTTTTCCTGTTTTCCAAAGATACCTCTTCCGACAGGATCTTATAATTATAAAGAAGGATTTCTTTGATGCTTGTATCGAACAATGCACCCTTGGCATCAATTTTCAGGGCAAAAAGATTTCTGTTGTAGTTTTCCTTTTCTTTGATAAAAAGGCTGTAATCAAAAGGAAATTCCATTACTTCCACACCGGTAATGCAGGCATCATGAAGTCCACGCACCCAGTACCATGAAGGAGGATCAGGCGGGAAGGTGGAGGTATGGATGTTGCCCTGTTTCATTTTGTGGCTCCTTTTAGGTATAAACGGGAGTGATTTGAGTTTTCAATGATATATCGCTGACGCGATATGATATACGGCGATGCCGCATGATATCTTTGCTTCGCAAATATGATATAATATCCGTTCCTTCATATGCCGAAGGCATATATCATCCACGATAGTGGATATCATATCGGAGATATATCACCCGTTCCGGGAGGAACGGATATCATTGAAAAAAATCACCTTTGTCAATTGACAAAGGTGATTTTTTTCATGGAGCTGCTGGGCAGATTCGAACTGCCGACCTCATCCTTACCAAGGATGCGCTCTACCTACTGAGCTACAGCAGCATTTTGTTGCCGCATTTCAGACAGCTTCTATATTATAGCAAAAAATTTTCAAATGTCAACACTTTTCTTTTCTTTTTTTGAAAAAACTTTGCCTGTGGGATTTTTGAGTCCCACAGGCAGTTTTTCGGGGTTATCTTAATAATCCGGGGTGTAATTTACGATGATGCTGCGCTCGGTCAGGGCGGCAACCTCTTCTTCCGTACCGATGTTGGTGTGGAAGACGTTGACCTGCACCAGATTGACGCAATCCGCCAGACAGTCAATATCGTTGATATTATTATAGTCCAGCGTTACATAGTTGAGGTAGGGCAGGGAAGCGAGGCCGGATACATCCTCGAGGAAGTTGTGGTCAGCATAGAACCGCTGCAGGCTGCTGTTTTCGGTGAAGGGGGGAAGGGCGACCACATCGTTTTCGTTGATATTCACCAGCGTGATGGTGTCGATGGGGCCAAGCTCATCGATGGACACCAGCTTGTTGTAGGAAAGATCCACCTCCTGCAGCTTGGTGCAGGCTTCCAGACCGGAAATGCCGGTCAGGGTGTTGTGGGAGGCATTCAGATGGGTCAGCTCCGGGCAGTTCTTCAGAACGGAAATATCCAGCAGGGAGCAGTAAGACAGGTTCAGCACCTGCAGGTTCGGGCACTGACCGAGGGGAGCCAGTGTGGTGGGGGTATTATAGCTCAGGTCCAGCTCCACAAGGCCCTTCAGAGAGGCGAAGGTGGAAATGTCGGAGATGCTGTTACTGCTGAGATAGAGGGTGCGGAGATTGGTGCAGTTGGCAAGGGGGGCAATGGTCGCCACCTTGTTGCCGTTGAGGTTCAGAGATTCCAGGGAGGACAATGTGCCCAGAGAGGTGATGTCCGTGATACCGCAGCTTTCCAGATTCAGGGTCTTGATGGACTGCAGGGTGCCGATGAATTCCAGTGCCAGGGTGGAGACGCTGCTGCGGCTCAGGTCAAGGGTGGCAAGCTGGGTCATGCCGGAAAGGAAGTCGAACTCGCCGCCGTGATAGTTCTGAAGAGTCAGACTGGTGAGGCCGGTGAAGTAGGACAGGTCGGACACATCCGTGAGGGTCTCCGGTACGGTCAGCTCCGTAACGGTCCAGAGGTCATCGGTCATCACAGGCTTCGCGGGGTCCAGCTCCAGGGTTTCCCGGGCGAAATGCTCGAAGGCGCTGGACGCAAAGGTGACCTCCTCCACGATATTGCCGATGGTATAGCCGCCATAGGTCACGGGAGATACCAGACCGTTTTCGCCCACCACAATGGCGGATGCTTCCGTTTCACCGCCTTCCAGAGAGATGGGCTGGCTGTAGGGGGCGTCCCCGGTGGAGGGGTATTCACCGTCCACACGAAGGTAGGCGGTGCCGCTGCTATAGGTGAGGGAGACGCTGATGTAATCGCTATAGTAGCCGCTTTCGGGAGAGAGGGTGGGGGCGGCGGGACGCAGGGGATCCAATACTGCCTTGACCTCGGTGTTGCCGATGTTGTCCAGCATGAGCTGGGCGTCCAGCAGCTTGTCCTGTGCCACATAGGTCTTGGACAGCGCCAGATACAGGTTTGCCGCGTTGGGATGGTCGGCAATGGCATTGACCAGGGTGTACTCTGCCTTGGTATAGTTGCCGGAGGCGGCATAGGTGTCTGCCAGAGAAATGGCAAGGTCATAATTGGCAGGGTCAAGCTCATAGGCTGTGGTGTAGAGCTGGACGGCACGGTTGAACTTGCCGATGTTTGCGGATTGCTCTGCCAGATCGGCGCAGCGTTCTGCCGTCATGTTGTTCTGATACACAAGGAAGTACCATGCCGTACCGCCCAAAAGGGCCAGCACCAGCACGATACAAGTGATGATGATCAGTGCTTTTTTCATAAAAGGCTCCATTCTGTGAACCATCCGCCCAAAAGGCGGCAATTCATAAAGATGATTACATTATATTATACTTCGCGCAAATTACTCTGTCAAGAATGGCAGGAGTGGGAAGTTGGGAGAAAGGAACGCAATGGGAAAATACTATCCGGAAATTCTGATGGCTTTGGTCATGGCATTGGCAGTGACAGTGATCTTTGCGCCTGCGGCGGCAGTACCGCCGGAATTGCCACGGAAGGAGGTCTGTGTGGAGCAGGAGGACAAACTGCCGGAATCCTATGATCAGACCCACAGCATTTTGCTGCGGCAGGGTGATGCTTGCCGGGAGATCAGCCTGCGGGATTATCTGATCGGGGTGGTGATGTCAGAACTCATGCTGTCCTTTGAGGAGGAAGCGATGCAGGCGCAGGCCATAGCGTCCCGCACCTTTGCCCTGCGGTGCGAAAAGCATGATGGCGCAAATGTCTGCGCCGACAGCGGCTGCTGTCAGGCATGGGGGGATCAGGAGACCCTTTCTCAGCGATGCGGGAAGGATTATGAAGCCTTTTACCGGAAAGCTGCCGCAGCGGTGGATGCAACCGATGGTCTTGTGCTGAAGTATCAGGGAGAACTGATCGATGCCACCTTCTTTGCCTGCTCCGGCGGCATGACAGAGGATGCTGTGGCAGTATGGGGGGCAGAGGTTCCTTACCTCCGATCCGTGGACAGCCCCGGGGAAGAATTCGCAGGCTGCTATCATTCCACGGCAGATGTTACACCGCGGGAGTTTTCCGCACGCATTTTGCAAAGCATTCCGGAAGCGGACCTTTCGGGCGATCCTGCCTCATGGCTTGGCACAGCGGAACGGACCGAGGGAGACGGGGTGAAACAAATGATGATCGGCGGTGTGGCGGTCGACGGGGTAGAATTGCGAAGAATCTTTGGGTTAAAGTCCACAAGATTCACGGTAACATACAAAGATTCCGTATTTTCCTTCGATGTCTATGGCTACGGCCACCGGGTGGGCATGAGCCAGTATGGGGCGCAGGCTATGGCGCAGGCAGGCGCGGATGCCAAGACCATTCTTGAGAGCTACTATACCGGTGTGGAGATCGTGGCGATGGCTGAATAGACAAAGAAAATCCGCCTGTCCGGGTGGACAGGCGGTGGAATATGAATCTTAGAGCAGGCTCAGAGCAAAGGTGCTCAGCAGCCAAACAGCAGCAACCCACTTGGTGCTGGAAGCCAGACGGGCATCCCAGGCGCGGTTCTTGTTCTTGCTCATGAAGGAGTCGGAGTTGCCGGCAATGGCACCGGACAGACCCGCAGACTTGCCGGACTGGAACAGAACGATCGCGATCAGGGCGACTGCAGCAAGCAGCATAACAACAGTGCAAATGATTCTCAGAACTTCCATGATAAACCTCCAAAATTAACCGTTCTTCCGGCAAATACTTGCAAACCGAAGCCGGATGAAATTCAAAACAGCGTTAATTATAATAGCACAACTTTACCCTTAGTGCAAGTGTTTTTTCGGGCAATTTCGCAATTATTTTGTGACCCAGGTGCCGGTGGCGGCGCAGGTCAGGTAGGCGTTGATGAAACCGTCCAGATCGCCGTCCATAACGGCATTGATGTTGGTCATTTCATAGCCGGTGCGGGTGTCCTTGGCAAGGGTGTAAGGCATGAAGACGTAGTTGCGGATCTGGCTGCCCCATTCGATCTTCTGCTGGGTGCCCTTGATGTCAGAGATCTTTTCCAGATGCTCGCGCTCCTTGATCTCCACTAACTTGGAGCGCAGCATACGCATACAGGTCTCCTTGTTCTGGAACTGGTCGCGCTGGGTCTGACAGGCCACCACGATGCCGGTGGGCTTATGGATCAGACGGACGGCGGAGGAAGTCTTGTTGATGTGCTGACCACCGGCGCCGGAGGAGCGGAAGACCTGCATTTCGATGTCTTCCTGACGGATTTCCACATCGTTGGAATCATCAGCGATTTCGGGAATGACTTCCACGGCGGAGAAGGAGGTCTGGCGGCGGGCATTGGCATCGAAGGGGGACACACGGACGAGACGGTGCACGCCGTTTTCACTCTTCAGGAAGCCGTAGGCATTTTCGCCTTCCACAAGGATGCTGGCGGACTTAATGCCGGCTTCGTCGCCGTCAAGGTAGTCCAGGATCTTGTAGGACAGGCCGTGGGCTTCCACCCAGCGGGTGTACATACGGTAGAGCATCTGGGTCCAGTCCTGAGCCTCGGTGCCGCCGGCACCGGCCTGGAAGGAGACGATGGCATTGTTGCTGTCATAGTCGCCGGTGAGCAGGGTCTCCAGACGGGACACTTCCATCTCGTGCTCCAAAGAGGCATAGCCTTCGGTCAGCTCGTCCAGCATGGAATCGTCGCCTTCCTCTAACGCCATTTCGATGATGGTCATGAGGTCATCCCACTGGGCGCACATCTTTTCATATTTGGAAACCTTGTTTTCCAGGGCATGGGTCTTTTTCACAATGGTCTGGGATTTGGCGGGGTCATCCCAGAAGCCGGGGGCTTCCTGCATGGCGTGGAGGCGCTCCAGCTCATTGAGCGCGGCCTCAATGTTGAGAGATTCCCGCAGGGTAATCAGTGCGGGCTTGAGGTTATTCAGCTTGCTCTTATATTCTTCAAATTGGATCATAGCGGTATCACATTCCTGTTTTCCTGATTTTTCTTAGATAGTATATATAAAAATTCCCCGTCTGTAAAGTACAAAATGCCAAAAACAAGAGATTTTCCGGGAAGAAGGGAGGCGGTTGACCCGCCGCCCCTACCGTGAGCTGATATAGCTCTCTTCTCCGGCGAAGATCAGGTCATCGATATCCTCCGGAGAAGGTTGAATTGCAATCTCAATCCGCATGGTCGGCCTCCTTTCCCAATGTCATCATTTTATGCACCGGGAGACGAAAAAATGCCGATCCAATTCTCCGAGGTTGACAAACCGAATGCAGTTGTATAGAATAATGCCGTAAATGATATGCCTCCGTAGCTCACCTGGATAGAGCGTACGCCTCCTAAGCGTAAGGTAGTGAGTTCGAGTCTCGCCGGGGGTGCCATGCAAAAACCTCTTTTGTCTGTCGGACTGATATAGTCCCCTTAAAGTAGTCTCGAAATTTTTGTTATTTCGAGTGTCTACTCTAAGGGGACTATATCACCGTAGGGCAAAAGAGGTTTTTTTAAAATCATGTATAGGACTGTTAATTCTCTTTTTTCTGAGTAGAAACAGGCCGCACAAATACCACGCTCAGCAGCAGGGCCACCAGGTAAAGGGCGGCAGTCACATACAGGACGACCTGATAACCGGCGGGATTTACCATATTTCCGTCGATTTCTACCATCTGACCGAAGTGGTTCACGATCCAGGTGGCGAGCTGATTGCCGCTGAGACCTGCAAAGGCCCATGCGGAAAGGGTAATGCCGTGGAGGGTGCTGATGCTGCCCATTCCGTAGTGATCGGAGAGCAGCGGGGGAACATTGGCAAAGCCGCCGCCATAGCCGGCATTGACCACCATGATGAGGATCAGAACCAGCACTGCGGACAGCGTGCTTTCTGCGCCGTTTGCGATGCCACCGGTAACGATCACCAGAATGCTGAAGGCGAGGGAGAGAATGAAAATCAGCTTATAAACCGTGTTTCGATCCTTCATGTGATCGCCGATGCCGGAGAAGAACAGTCGACCGCCTGCATTGAAAATGGCGGACAGGGTGGATACCAGAGCCACGGCGGAAGCCAGCCCAATGCACTTTACGATGGCCTTTTCCTGAGACAGCAGCGCAAGACCGCAGGTGATATTGATATAGAACATGAGCCAGATGCCCACATAGTTCCGGATGGGTCTTTGCTTGATGACGGCGATGATGCCCTGACCCTTTTCTTTTTTCCGGAGCTCATGCCAGTCGGCGGGCTTTTTCAGCAGCAGATGTCCCAGGAACATCATGACGAAATATACGGCAGCAAGAATATAGAACATCTGATAGATGCCGCCTTCACCCAGATTTTCAAGCAGAGCCTGCATGATGGGGCTGGCAATGGCCTTTGCAGCACCGAAACCGGCCACGGCGAGTCCGGTGGCCAAGCCTTTCTGCTTACTGAACCACAGCATCAGCGTCTTGACAGGGGAGAGATATCCGGTGCCCAGACCGATGCCCATGATGAAACCATAGCAAATGTAGATGCCGACCAGCGCCAGGACGCTGCCTTTGTGCAGGCCGCCGTAGTAAATGAAGAAGCCGGTACCGGCCATGCCGATGGCGAAGGTGATGGTGGAGATCAATGAGGATTTGTGGATGTCTTTTTCCACGATGTTGCCAAGGAAGGCTGCTGACATGCCCAGAAAGAAAATGGCAAAGCTGAAAGCCCATTCTGTGGCAGCCTTGGAGAAGCCGATGTAGTCTGCGATCTCCTGACTGAAGATGGACCAGCAGTAGACCGTGCCGATGCTGCAGTGCAGGAGCAGTGCGGGAATGGCGGCGCATACCCATTTGTTGCTGCGCCAATCAAAGGTGTTTGTTTTGCGTGTTTTCATAGTTCCAGTCCTTTCCGGTTTGCCCGGCATCGGCGGAAAAAGAAAACGCCGCACGCCCGGGCATCTTTTGCCCAGACGGTCGGCTCTACTGCTATACTCCCCGTGGTCAATTCCACTGAATCCGTCAGTTGTATAGCTGAACTTATGATAGCACCGCAAAAACACAAAGTCAATATATATTGTACAGCTACATGGCAAAACTTTGTTTTTGAGGTAAACTGTTGACAAATCAAATGCTTCGTGATACGATGTATTGCGTGATGGGAGGTATAGAATGGATGTTCAGTTAAAACGGGGTCTGCTGGATGTTTGCGTATTGGCGGCCATCCGGAGTGAGGATTCCTACGGATACAAGATTATGAAGGATATGAAGCCCTATATTGCCCTTTCCGAGTCCACCTTGTATACCATTTTGAAGCGGTTGGAGATGGCGGATATGCTGACGGTGCGAACTGCGGAGCATGGCGGCAGGCTTCGGAAATATTACCGCATCACCGATGGGGGACGAAAGCGGATCGAGGAATTTATGGAAGATTGGAAGGAAATTCTGTCTATCTATCAGTTTGTCATCAGGGAGGATCACGGCAATGAGTAAAAAAGAGTTTCTTGCACAATTGCGCCAAGGATTGTCCGGTCTGCCGCAGGAAGAAGCTGCAGCGCGTTTGTTGTTTTACAGTGAGATGATCGATGATCGGATGGAAGAGGGTCTTTCGGAAGCGGAAGCTGTTTCTGAGATAGGCTCTGTGAATGAGATTGTGGCACAGATCGCTGCGGATGTCCCCCTCACAATGCTTGTAAAGGAGCGGATCAAACCGAAAAAGCGGCTGAGCGGGTGGGAGATCCTGCTTCTGCTCCTTGGGTTCCCCCTTTGGTTCCCGCTGCTGGCGGCTGCCTTTGCGGTGGTCCTTTCTCTTTACATTTCGTTTTGGGCTGTAATCATTTCTCTCTGGTCTGTGTTTGCTTCGCTGATTTGCTGTTCCCTTGCGGGGATCATCGCGGGGGTCGGATTTATTTTTGCGGGCAACGGTCTTACGGGCGGTGCCATGATCAGTATTGGCATCTTCTGCGCGGGCCTTTCCATCTTTGCCTTTTTCGGCTGTAAAGTGGTGACAAAAGGAACCGCAGCACTTACGAAACAGTTTGGATTATGGATCAGGAACTGCTTTATGAGAAGGGAGGAAAGGGAATGAGAAAGACGACCATTCTATGGCTTGCTATGGCGGCCGTCCTTGTTCTGGCAGGCTGTATCATTTTTGGAGGTGTGATGACGACATTGAAATGGGATTTTACGAAATTATCCACAGTCCGGTATGAAACCAACCTGCATGAGGTCGATGAAGACTACCATAACATATCGATCGTAACCGACACCGCTGACATTGTGTTTGTTCCCTCGGAAAACGCCGGGCATTCGGTCGTGTGTTATGAGGAGAACAGTGCGAAACATTCCGTTTTTGTCAAGGATGGCACGCTCGTCATTGAGTTTGTGGATACAAGAAAATGGCATGAGCGGATCGGTTTTAGTTTTGGCAGATCAAAAATAACCGTAACCGTTCCCCGGGGCGAATACGGCACCCTGATGGTAAGAGCCGGCACCGGTGATGTGGAACTACCGAAGGCATTCACCTTTGAAAGCATGGATATTTCCCAAAGCACAGGTGATGTGACAAGCTATGCCTCCGCTTCGGAGCGCATAGGGATCAAGACCAGCACAGGTAGTATCCTTGTGGAAAATATTGCCGCGGGTGCGCTGGACCTTTCTGTCACCACAGGCAGAGTCACGGTTTCCAATGTGGATTGCCGGGAGGATATTGTGGTTCAGGTCTCCACCGGCAAGGTGATTCTGACCGATATCCGCTGCAAAAATCTCGGATCAGACGGCAACACGGGAGATCTTATCCTGCGAAATGTGGTCGCTGCGGAAGTCTTTGATCTGGAGCGGACCACAGGCGATATCCTGCTTGCGGATTGCGATGCCGCTGAGATCTCTGCAAAGACGGATACCGGCCATGTGACAGGCAGCCTGCTGACCGACAAGGTATTTATTGCCCGGACCGATACAGGCAAAGTCGATGTTCCCAAAACCGTGACCGGAGGTAAATGCGAGATCATCACCGATACAGGAGATATAAGAATTACGATAGCGCAGAATGCCGGGTAAGGAGGAATAGGTCAAATGAAAAAAATCTCGCCGTGTTTATGCAGGCTGCTGTTTGCGATGGTGGCGCTGTATCCGGTTGGAACTGCGCTGTGTGCTTGTTTTGGCTATCGCTTTAGGCTGAACAGTGCGCTCGTGTTCTCCGCTGCCACCGCTTTGCTGGCTTTGATTGTTGTCCTTTTCTGCGAAGTGTCCGTCGAGCATAGCGTGGATGCTGTTTTGATGGCAATCCTTCTGCCGATGTCTTTACTCAGTGCGTTATTTTATATCATTGCCGATAAGAGCGTTGTGGCTGTAGTCGGCGCCATTGTTACCGCGGTCTTTTGCCTCATTCTGACGATAGAGAACGGAAAACCCTTTGCCCTCAAGGTTGTAGCCTTGGTGCTGTCTGCCCTGCTGGCGCTTCCCGTTGGCCTTTTCGGTTTTTTTACTATCGTGGTCGGTAATTTTGGTGAGAATACGGTGGTAACCACCGTGGAATCGCCCGATGGGAAATATTATGCAGAGGTAATTGACAGCGATCAGGGCGCCCTTGGCGGCGATACCCTTGTGGATGTATATGAGGCAGAAAAATGCAACGCCATCCTTTTTACAATAGAAAAGAAGCCGCAAAGAGTCTACTTCGGCGAATGGGGCGAGTTCCGGGACATGGAGATCTATTGGAAGGATGATCGGTGTCTGGTAATAAACTCCGTTGACTACGAGATAAAATAAGTCAAAAAGTGGAAGGCTAAGTGTTTCTTATGTGGCTGGCTGCATCTGTTAAATGATCTTTAATCAAATGGGAACGCAAAAGTTACAAATTGCATGATTTTCAGTCTTGTTTAAGAATGAAGATGTATTATAATAATAACATAAATAAAAGGTTGCGTGAGTCCCATGAAAATACTTGTAATCGAAGATGAAAAGCTGCTGGCGGAGTCCCTGCGGGTGCTGCTGGAGTCTAAAGGCTTTGAGGTGGAGACCGCCTATGACGGAGAGACGGGTGCAGAATTCGCCAAGCTGGGCATTTATGATCTGCTGATTTTAGATGTC
Source organism: Oscillospiraceae bacterium (assembly GCA_015067585.1). Classification (GTDB taxonomy): domain Bacteria; phylum Bacillota; class Clostridia; order Oscillospirales; family Oscillospiraceae; genus SVMC01. Next base: position 8,878 of record SVMC01000012.1, on the reverse strand, counting down.
ATGATGCCGAAAATGGACGGCTATCAGCTTGCCCGGGAAGTGCGGGCCAAGCGCTGCTCCACTCCTATTTTGATGCTGACAGCAAAATCCGGTCTGATGGACCGGGTGGAGGGTCTGAACGCGGGCGCGGACTATTATCTGACCAAGCCTTTCGACACCCGGGAGCTGCTGGCCTGCATCAATGCCCTGCTTCGCCGGCAGGGCGCGCAGGTTGATGTGCTGAAGTACGGCAATACCGCGTTGGATCTTGCGTCCTCCACTTTGATCTGTGGGGAGAAATCCGTGCGCCTTTCTGCCCGGGAATTTGATGTGATGCGGCTTTTGCTGCAGGCAGGAGCGCAGAATCTTTCCAAGGAAATGATCCTGTCCCGGGTGTGGGGGCTGGATTCCAATGCGGTGGAGAATCATGTGGAGGTCTATGTGGGCTTTTTGAGAAAGAAGCTTCGCAGCATCGGCTCCAATGTCCGCATTGAAGCGGCAAGGCGTTTGGGTTACCATCTGGAGGTGGATGCAGCGTGTTAAAACGGCTGCGTGTTAGATTTATTTGCATCATTATGTCCATAGTGACGGTGATGCTTTCTGCCGTCATGATCACGGTGGTGCATTTTACGCAATCGAATTTGGAGGCAGAAAGCCTTCGGATCATGGAGTCCATTGCATCGGATCCCATGCAGCTTGGCGGCTTCCGGGAGAGCGGGGAAGAGATGCTTCCCTATTTTGCCCTGCAGATCGGGCGGTTCAATGAGGTGCTGGCCATCAACGGCGGCTATTTTGATCTTTCCGATGAAGATGTGGTGCAGGATCTGATCCGCCAGACTCTATATGCGGAAGAAGCGGTGGGCGAATTGGAGGAGTATAACCTTCGCTATTGCCGCAGGGTTTCTCCGAACCGCTGCTGCATTGTCTTTGCCGACATGACCGCAGAGCAGCGGACGGTCACCCAGGTTTACCGGGCCTGTGCCGCCATTGGCTCTGTGAGCTTTGTGATGTTTTTGCTGCTTAGCTTCCTGTTTGCATGGTGGGCGGTGAAGCCGGTGGAAAAATCATGGAAGGAGCAGCGGCAGTTTGTCTCTGATGCCTCCCATGAGCTGAAAACACCCCTGACGGTGATCCTCACCAATGCAGAGCTTCTACAGCAGCCGGACTATGATGAGGAGAAAAAGAACGGCTTTGCTGCCAATATCCTGACTATGGCAGGGCAGATGCGGAGCTTGGTGGAAAATCTCCTGGATCTTGCCCGGGTGGACAACGGCCTTGCGAAAAAAGTGTGGGCAAGGGTGGATCTGTCCCATATGGTGTACGATGCGCTGCTGCCCTTTGAGCCGGTGTATTTTGAAAAGGGTCTGGATCTGCAAAGCCGCATTCAGGAGAATATCTTCATCAACGGCAGCGAGAGCCATTTGCGTCAGGTGGTGGAGATCCTTTTGGACAATGCCCGGAAGTATTCCGATTGCCCCGCTGCGGTGGTGGTATGCCTGCAGCGGCAGGGAAGGGGACAGTGTCTGCTGTCCGTAGCCAATCCCGGCGCACCCATCCCGTCCAAGGACCTTCAAAATATCTTCAAGCGCTTTTACCGTGTGGATCAGGCCAGAAGCCGGGACGGCAGCTACGGCCTCGGCCTTCCCATCGCCGAGGGCATTGTCCGGGATCACAACGGCCGCATCTGGGCCACCAGCCAGAATGGGTTCAATACCTTCTATGTGACATTACCAATGATATAAAATCAAAGAATCTCAAAACTGGTAACTGCATTTTAAGAAATTCTTTCGTGTTTAGAGCTCTTATCTTACAAAGGGGCGAGAATATATGTTAAATAAATATATCGCGGAATATAAGACCGGCTTTGATTTTCAGTTTTCCCGGCAGATCGTGCAGGAAATATGCGGAATCCAGATCGTAATTGATGTGATGGTTTATTTTGACGGCTACAATCGACGGCAAAAGGCAGATGCTGTGCTAAAAAAAGGTGAACACCAATACGCTTGTGAGTGTGTAGATATCCATAATTGGGATCGTTTGTTTTGCGCCATCACTCTGAATAACGCAAAATATCTGTGTTTTAGAAAAACACTTTATGGCTTCACACTTTTAAACGCAGATACATTGGTCGAAGAATACGATTATTTTCCTGAAAAGGTGATAAACAATGAGGAGTCATTTATCTTCGGTGATGCAGCATCTTTGGGAAATATTCTTATCTTTGATGGCTGCTATTGGGCAGATGCTTATGTATACTTTGCTTATGACTGTAGCCAAAAGCTTTTTTTGAACTTATCTGACGAATTTTGCGTGTATGCCGGAAGCGGGGGAATCCACGCAGAAGAAGATAAACTTGTTTTGACTGGCGAAAACGAAGCATCAGACTATGCAGAAGTTACGATTACCCATGAGGAACTCAGCCGTCTTTTGAAAGAAAAAGGTCTTCCTAATTGTTGATTATTGAAGAAAATACAAGGGTCGTACAGAGGCTTTTTCTGCACGACCCTTGCGTTTTTTTGTTTTTGTGTCAGGCCACGGGGCCAGTTTCGTTGGCATACTTCAAATAAGACTTGGTTTCCATGATATCCTTCAGGATGCGTACCAGCTCATAGACATCCTCAAAGCGGATGTACAGGGGCACGGGGGCCAGACGGATGACATTGGGGTAGCGGAAGTCCGGCACCACACCGGCGGCTTTCAGTGCTTCGTTGATGCGGATGGCATCATCGTGCTCCAGGGCAATGTGACCACCACGGCGCGCATCGTCTCGGGGTGTGCCGATGGTGAAGCCGTATTTTGCCAGCTCGCTGTCCACCAGCTCCATGAGGTAGCGGGTCAGGCGCAGGGACTTTTCCCGCACCTTTTTCATATCCACACCTTCATAGACATTCAGTGCGCCGTCCACGCCTGCCATGCTGAGGATGGAGCCGGTACCGGTCTGCCAGCCGCCGGCATTGTGGGTGTGCTCAAAGTCAGGGCGCAGGGCAAACTGGGTCTCCTTTCGGTTGCCCCACCAGCCGGAGAGGCCGGGATGTTTAGCAAAGTGCTTGCGGTTGATATAAAGTCCTGCGGTGGCGCCGGGGCCGCCGGAGAGGTACTTATAATTGCACCATACGGCGAAATCGCAGTCGATCTTAGCAAAATCGTGGTCCACATTGCCGATGCTGTGGCAGAGGTCAAAGCCGATGATGATGCCCCGGTTCTTTGCCTCCCGGCTCAGCCGCTCCAAATCTAAAAGCTGAGAGCTGCGGTACAGCACGGAGGGCAGCAGCGCCATGGCCACATCCTCACCCATGGCGGCGATGATGTCATCTTCTTCCATGGTTTTACCGTCCCGGCTGGGCACGGTGACGAGGACATCTGCCGGGTCATAGCCCTTGAGGCGGATCTGGCTCAGCAGGGCATAGCGGTCGGTGGGGAAGTTCAGCTCGTCTACCAAGATCTTATAGCGCTCCTTTGTGGGCTGCCAGAAGGTGGCGCAGCACTGATGGATGTTGAGGGTGGTGTTGGCGCAGACGGTGACCTCCTCCGGCTGTGCGCCAATCAGGTGGGCAAGCTTTGCGCCGATGTGATCGTGATAGAGGAAATAATTGGTGTCCGCGCCGGTCCAGATGCCGATGCCGTGCTGCTTCCAGTCCGCAAGGGTGCGAAGCACCGCCTGCTCTGCGTCCTTGGAGCAAAGGCCCAGAGAGTTTCCGTCCATGTAGATCTGACCGGGGCGGGTATAGAACCGCTCCCGCAGGGGAGCAAGCTCGTCCTCACGGTCAAGGGAGCGGGCATAATTGAGATCAAAAAGCTGTTCCATGATAATTCCTCCTGTGCTGCGAACCTCAGCCTGCGGTGGCATCGAGTTCGTTCTCGTTGGTAAATTTTATCACAAGTTGGTTGGGAAGACAAATGATGTCGGGGCCGCTGTCGCATTCGCCACGCTTCATGCAGTAGTGATCCGGGCAGCTTGCCTCGGTGACGGAGATCTTTCCGTCCTTTACTGTGACGGTGTTGCTGCCCCGGCTGCCCTCCACCACAAAGCTCTGCTCCTGATGAAGGCTGACGGTTTGGAGCAATTTGCCCTCTGACCAGATCTCGGCAGAATGGGCCTGCGCCCGGGGCAGGAAAAAGAAGAGGGTCAAAAGGCCGAACAGGACAAACAGAATGCTGAGAAGCAAGATCCACCAGCGTGTTTTCATTTTTCAATCACCTGATATTCTTTTTCGCAGGAAAACCGGGAAGAAAGACCTTCGCTGACATGGATCTCACCCTCCTGCGTGATGAGCACCATTTCAAAATCATCGGAATCCCGCCAGAATTCCGTGGCGGCTTCCAGACCCATGACGTACAGGGCAGTGGAGAGACCGTCCGCCAAAAAGCCGCTGTCTGCCACAATGGTGACAGAACTGAGGCCGGTTTGAGCGGGATATCCCGTGGCGGGGTCAATGATGTGGCTGTAGCGCACGCCGTTTTCTTCAAAATAGCGCTGATATCCCCCGGAGGTGACCACTGCGTGGGAGCCTTGCAGGGATAGGGCGGCGATGCTTTCGTCCGGCTGTTCCGGGTCGGTGATGCCCACACGCCAATCGCTGCCGTCTGGCTTCTCACCCACGGTTTGAATGTTGCCCCCCAAGGTCAGAATGCCGGAGCATCCCGCCTCCCGGATCATTTTGGCGCAGACTTCGGCGGCATAACCCTTTGCTACCGCGCCAAAATCAAGCTGGGTGCCGTTTTTTAGGGAAATCATATCGTTTTCAAAGGAAATATATTGAGAACCGATGATTTTTAGTGCATTTTGCACTTCCGTTTCCTCCGGCACCCGGTACTCCCCGGTGGTAAAGCCCCAGAGCTTCACCAAGGGATAGATGGTGGGATCAAGGCAGCCATCCGTGCGCTCGCTTAAAGCAATGCTCTTTTCCAAAAGAATGCGAAGATCCTCAGAAGGGGTCACAGCCTCGCCCCTGTTCAGACGAGCAACCGAACTTTCCTCCTTCGTGACGGACAGGACATTTTCCAGAGCACTGATGCCGCGGATCACAGTGCCGAACACCTCGGTGGGTTCCTCCGTGCCATAAAGACGCAGCTTCATCACGGTATCCATGGCGAAGAACTCCGTCTCCTGCCAGTCAGGCCGCCCGGCGCAGCCGGTGAGCAGCAAAAAAGCAAGCACAAGCGCCAGCAGCCGCTTTGTCATGTCGTCACTTCCCATCGTGAATGATCTTGCCTATACTGTAACAAATCCACAGCCTTTCGTCAAATTAGATTTTGGAGAATTGGGATTCTTTGGGCGTGGAGGAGGCAAAGGATGCGTAAAGTGATTGATTTTGATGAGGAAGGTATGATAAAATATAACAAATGAGCCAAATTTGAAAGCTGATACGGCAGAAACTTTTGCAATACATACGGAACTAGGGGTAAAGATGAATAAGAAGGTAGATATATGAGAGAATGTAACATTATTCCGGAGTTTCGTTATTCTAAATTCTTTCCATTTTCGGCTATCATATGCCAACTCGGTGCAATAGGTTTTATAGTTGTTGGATATCTCGTTACTTCAGTTGCGTTTCTTCTTGCGTGTATATTCCAGTTTTGCGCATTATATTATGCCGGATTATCTATTTTCAACAGATATTACCGCTTGAATATTTCTTCTGATTCAGTAACTGTATGGAACATCTTTAACAAACCCAAACAGTATCGCAGTGACGAATTGCGATGGAGAATCAGCAGAATCCCATGGTATAATTCATACTTCATCCTTCTCTACTCCACTGGGAGAATTCCTTTTGCAATTGTACAACCGCATTGGAAAAACGCACTGAGACTGATACATTTTCCGCATTATGGCAAATTATCATCCGTGGAACTTGATTATCTGAAATTTCTGAAAAGTGTCGGTTTAATCAGGAAGAAGGGACAGTTCTATGTGGTGACGGGAGCACTGGGAAGCATAGACTAACGATGAAAAGTCAAGACCCTAAACGGAAAAGGTGACAGTGGTTTCGGATGGTTCTCTTGTTACTGCTTGAGATGAGAGAGAAACCAGGACGATCTCTTGGGGAGAATCGCAATGGTTTCGTTAGAACTTATCCTTGGGATTCTATTCATGAGGAGGATACTGATGAGATCTGTTGTATGTGCGTTCAACAAAAGCGCAGCAAAAAAATACAAGGACATTGGTTTTGTCCGGACAAAGCTTGGCTTTGCCCGTCGCTGTAATGAAGTTCTTCAAGTATTTTCGTGTGTTCCGAAACATGCTGGCTCAAAATGTACGATACGCTTTGACATCCTTCCGCTTAGTATAGGTATATCGGAAATTGGGGAAGGACTGTACGATTTATTCGTGCTTGACCCGGAATATCTGAAATGGGCGGATGGATGGAAATATAATCCACTTTCCTTATCCAGTGTAAACGCTTGTGTCGAACAGATGATTCAGGCAATTGACAATTTTTTGATCCCGCTATTTCAAAAATGTAATAGTTGTAAAACTGCATTGAGCGAGTTGTTGGCTATTGAAGAATTGTTTGATACGAGAAGGCGTGAGGCACTATCTCTACACAATCAAAGTGACTGTGCACTTCCTTGGCATGAGCGCTCTTTATTTGATCACAAAAAGTATTACATGGCATTGAAAGCGAACGATAGGGATTACGCACTTTCGTTCTTGACAATGTATATTAGGTTTTACAGAGTAAAACTCAAAGAGTTTGCATCATCGACAAATACAAGACAGCCGCCCATCGTTATAGAGCGGTATCATTCAATGCTCGAAAAATATACCGAGCATAACCAGCGACTGTTGGCTAATGATAGCGAATATTTTGAAGCTCATTTAGCGGAAAATGAAGCACAATCATTATGTGTTATTGAAAAACTATTTAAGAAAGACTGAAAAACGGGAAGATGATTTCTTGTTTTCGAAAAAAGGAGCGGTGCCTGAAAACTCTCAGGCACCGCGCATTTTTATTCTGGCTTATTTATTCTGTTCTTCAGAAGGCTCCTTGGGCTGAGGATCGACGGGCTTGGCGTAGAAGTACTGCTTCCGTTTCTCCATTTTGGCGGCGGCGCGGCGGTTGGACATGCGGATCAGGAGCACGAAGGCAAAGACGATCAGACCCAGAATGATCAGGACGGGCAGGGAGCGGGCGAACCAGAGGATGAAGCGCTCGCCGAAGTTCACGAAGCCTTTCCAGCCGTCGGACAGGGCGGTGGTGAACTTTTCACCGAAGCTGCGCTGCACCGGTACCACGGGGGTGTAGATCTCCACCTCCTGCAGGCTCAGGGAGACGGTGGAATAATCCACACTGTTCTGCCAGTTGATGAGCTGACGCTCCAAGGCTTCGATCTCATAGCGCACTTCGCTCAGGCGGGACTCCAGTGCGATGAGGCTCTCCACATCGGTAGCCTGCTCCATCATGGCAAGCAGCCGTTCTTCCTGGATCAGCAGGGAGTCCTTGCGGGCCTCCGCGTCGGTAAACTGGGAGGTGATGTTTTCCGCGGAGGTATTGGAGGACAGCACATTGCCGATGCTGCCGGAGCGCTTCAGGAATTCATCGAAGCGATGGCTGGGGATGCGTACCACATAGTAGGCATTGCGGTCTACCAGAGAGCTGGTGCCGTCTTCATTGTATTCGCTTCTGCCGTTGATCTCGGAGCTTTCCACGAAGCCGCCGAATTCGCTGACCATTGCCTCCACAGCGGCAACGGCGGGGTCAAAGTCTACGGTTTCCAGGTTCAGGTGGCCGGTGTAGATGATCTTCTCGGCCAAGGCGTTCTTCGCGGTGGTGTTTTCGGAAGTGATCTCTTCCGCACTGCCGCCTGCGGCAGTGGTCAGGGACTCTTCGTCCACCCACACTTCTTCCTCTACGATGGTATCCTCATAAAAACGATCATAATCTGCCATGGGAGCTTCCATGGGTTCTGCGGGAGCTGCTTCCGTTGCGTATTTGTCGGCAGATGCGCCGGCGCAGCCGAAGAGCATACCGGCGAGCAGCAGGGTCACAAGCAGCAGGGCAAGGGATTTTGTCCGGAATTTTTTCATTTGTACCGCCTCCGTTTCTATATTTTTTGTGGTCGATGGATTAGACGAAGCTTTTGCTCCAAAGGTTCCCAAGAAATTAAAAATTTTCAAGTGAAATTGGACGGATATCATCCAATAGCTGAGCGCTTTGCACGGAGATCTCATAAGCGGTGCGGGTCTGCACGCCTTCCGGTGTGGTTTTCTGGTATTCCCGGCTTTGCAGGCGGCCTAAAAGCTCCAATTGATCTCCCGGGGATAGGGTGGCGGCAAGGCGGGCAGTCTGTCCCCATGTGATGCAGGGCAGATAATCCGTGCGGCGGTAGCCTCTTGGCACTGCCAGCATCAGATCGCAGATCTCCCGACCAAGCGGGGTTCGGCGGTATACCGGAGCTTTGCACACCGCTCCGGTCAGGCAGATGTCATTGAGGGGTTCTCCCTCCCGGCACTGCAGCTCGTCAGCATAGACAAAGACCCGCAGGCGGTGACTGCCTTCCGTATGTTCGTTATAGGAGCGAACCTGCCCCCGCACAAAGAGCATATCGCCCTGCTCCAGTTCTGTGGCCATTAAAACGCGCTCCGGCGCAACCACCCGAAGGACATCGGCGGTGCCGGACAGCCGCTCCACTTCTAAGTAAAAATGATAGAATTTCTGCCCGTGGTTTTCGTGAGATACCTCGGGCAGTGTAAAGAATCTGCCGCACAGTTCGGCGCGGTTGGCTGTGTTTTCCATTCTTCCACCTCTTTGAGTTTGTATGGAAGAATATATTCCCGCGGCAAAACATATATGCGGACAGACAGGATGCTATTTTTTGCGGGGATTGCGTCCGCTGCTCCGGTGCTTATCACCACCCCGGCGCTTGCTGGGGGGCATGGGGCGGACGGTCTTGC
>SVMC01000011.1 GCA_015067585.1 Oscillospiraceae bacterium | reverse complement strand
AACGGCAAAAAATACTTGCCCTAACCGGGAAGATAGGTAACGCCAACATAATAAAGGCTCCGTCCGAAAGGATGGAGCCTTTGTTTTGCCTGCAGGCTGCCCCCGGCAGCCTGCTTTACATTTCGGCGATACTTACCATAGCACCCTGTAACTGCTAAGACGATCTGTTTTGGCTCAAAAATTGCAGCGTATCGATGCCTCCCCTTGCGTCTCCTTGGTCAGCTTTGTTTGCGCGCCCCGGGTGCCATGCAGACGAGTTACCGGGCGAAGCCCGTCTTTTGCGCGCCGCAGACAGCTCACCGGAGGTGAATTGCCCCAAAGGGGCAAGAGAGGCTGGCCTGAGCCATCCTTGCGAAGGGAGCATTGGGCGCTCCCGCGCCCGTACATAAGGAATCCCCACAGAAAGTGTTCGGTGTGCTTTCTGTGGGGATGCTTTTATTCCATTTCGAAGGCGCCGGTGCAGAGGCCGTAGTATACGCCCTTCTGTGCCAGCAATTCCTCGTGGTCGCCCCGCTCGATGATGCGGCCGTGATCCAGCACCATGATGGCGTTGCTGTTGCGCACCGTGGAAAGGCGGTGGGCAATGACGAATACGGTGCGGTTCTCCATCAGGGCATCCATGCCCTGCTGCACTAAGAACTCGGTGCGGGTATCGATGGAAGAAGTGGCTTCGTCCAGGATCATGACGGGGGGATCTGCCACTGCCGCCTGTGCAATGGAGATGAGCTGCCGCTGACCCTGGGAGAGGTTCGCGCCGTTGCCGGTGAGCATGGTATCGTAGCCATCGGGGAGGCGGGTGATGAAATCGTGGGCATTTGCCAGCTTCGCCGCCCGGATGCATTCCTCATCCGTGGCGTCCAGCCGACCGTAACGGATGTTATCCATGACGGTACCGGTGAAGAGGTTCACCTCCTGCAGCACCACGCCAAGGGAGTGGCGCAGGTCTGCCTTGCGGATGCGGCTGATGTCGATGCCGTCATAGGTGATGGTGCCCTCGGAAATGTCATAAAAACGATTGATGAGGTTGGTGATGGTGGTCTTGCCCGCGCCGGTGGCACCTACGAAGGCCAGCTTCTGACCCGGCTTGGCATAGAGGGAAATATCGTGGAGCACCGGCTTGCCCGGCACATAGGAGAAGTCCACATTGTGGAAGCGGACATCACCCCGCAGGGGCACAAGACCCGTCCCGGGTACCTTCCATGCCCAATGACCGGTGCGCTCGGAGCATTCCTGCAGGCTGCCGTTCTTCTCCCGGCAGTTGACCAGGGTGACATCCCCTTCGTCTGCCTCCGGCGCCTGCTCCAGAAGATCCAGCACACGGCCCGCGCCTGCCATGGCCATGGCCACGGAATTGATCTGCTGGGATACCTGATTGATATTGGAGGTGAACTGCTTCACCATGTTGAGATAGGAGGTCACCACGGGAATGGTGAGTGCCCCGGCAATGGCGCCGGTGGTGAAGAGGTTCTGCAGGGAAAGGTTCGGAATTTTGCCGCCGGTGGTGATGAGCAAGCCGCCTGCGAAGGCCATCAGCACATAGAGAATGTTGCCGATGTTCATGAGAATGGGTCCAAAGATGTTGCCGAAGCGGTTGGCCTTTTCCATGTCGGTGAAAAGCTCGCCGTTGACCCGGTCAAAGTCCTCCTGCGTCTGCTTTTCATGGCAGAATACCTTGACCACCTTCTGGCCGTGGATCAGTTCCTCCACAAAGCCTTCGGTCTTGGCAAGTGATTTCTGCTGCCGCATGAAGTATTTGGCGGACTTGCCGCCCACGGTGCGGGTGACCTGTGCCATGGCGAACACGCCAACGAGTACCACCAGCATGAGGGGAATGCTGAAGTAGATCATGGCGCACAGCAGGAAGAACACCACCAGACCCGAGGACAGCAGATGGGGCAGGGTCTGGGAGACCAGCTGCCGCAGGGTGTCCACATCGTTGGTATAATAGCTCATGATGTCGCCGTGGTCATGGGTGTCGAAATAGCTGACGGGCAGCTCCTGCATCCGGTCAAACATCCGGGTGCGCAGGGTGTGAAGGAAGCCTTGGGTGACCCGGGCCATGATCTGCGCCTGCAAAGTGGAGGCCAGAAGGCCCAGAAGATACAGCCCGATTACCGGGATCAGCAGCCGGATCAGTGCTTCAAAGGCTGCGTCCCAGCCGGTCTGGAGGCCATCTAAAATGATGGTAGCCAGCCGCTCGGTGAATACCGCGGGCACAACGCCCACCAGGGCGCTGACGATGATGCAGATCACCACAAGGGTAAGCTGTACAGGGAAGGTCTTGGTCAGGATGCCGATCACCCGTCCCAACGCCTTGAGATCGATCTTGGGTTTTTGTTTCTTATCCATTCTGCTCACCTGCCATTTGCTGAGACTGGGCGACCTCCCGATAGATCGCGCAGGAGGCCATCAGTTCATCATGGGTGCCGCAGGCGTCGATGCGGCCGCCCTCCAGCACCACGATCATGTCCGCATCCTGTACGGAGCTGATACGCTGGGCGATGATGAGCTTGGTGGTATGGGGAAGGGTCTGACGCAGGCCCGCCCGAAGCAGGGCATCGGTGCGGGTGTCCACTGCAGAGGTGGAATCGTCCAAAATCAGGATCTTGGGATCCTTCAGAAGGGCGCGGGCAATGCAAAGCCGCTGGCGCTGACCGCCGGAGACATTGGTGCCGCCCTGCTCGATGTGGGCATCATAGCCGCCGGGCAGGGTTTGGATGAATTCATCCGCCTGGGCCAGCTTACACACCCGCTCCAGCTCCTCCTGGGTGGCATCCGCCTTGCCCCAGCGAAGATTTTCCGCCACACTGCCGGAGAACAGCACATTTTTTTGCAGCACCATGGCCACCTGATTGCGAAGGACCGTCATATCATAGTCCTTCACATCAATGCCGCCCACCCGGACGGTGCCCTCTGTGGCATCGTAGAGGCGGCAGATGAGCTGGGTGAGAGAGGTTTTGCCCACACCGGTGCCGCCGATGATACCCACGGTGGCTCCGGAGGGGATGTGCAGGTCGATGTCCCGCAGGGCGCGGGATTTTGCCTTAGCGGAATACTTGAAGCTGACGCCGTCAAAGTCGATGCTGCCGTCGGGAACCTCCATGACGGGGTTTTCCGGATTCTTGAGGTCACTTTCCTCGTCCAGCACCTCGGCAATACGCCGTGCAGACTGGACGGACATGGTGAGCATGACAAAAATCATGGACAGCATCATGAGGGACATGAGGATCTGGATGGAATAGGTGAGCAGGCTCACCATATTGCCAAGATCCAGTGCAACGCCCCCTGTCTGAATGATGAGGCGGGCGCCAAAGAAGGCGATGCACAGGTTGCACACATAGATGGCCACCTGCATCAGGGGCATATTGAAGGCAAGGATCTTTTCCGCGTCGGTGAAGTCACGGCGCAGGCGGTCGGAAGCCGCTCCAAAGCGCTGCTGCTCATAGCCCTCACGGACATAGCTCTTCACCACACGGATGCCCTTGATGTTCTCCTGCACGGAGGCGTTCAGGTCATCATACTTGCGGAATACCGCCCGGAACATGGGCATGACCCGCCGGATGATCAGCAGGAAGCCTGCCGCTAAAAACGGAATGATGCCCGCGAATACAAAGGCCAGCTTGCCGCCGGAGATATAGGCCATGACGAAGGCAAACACCAGCATCAAAGGCGCACGCACCGCAATGCGGATGATCATCATAAAGGACATCTGCACATGGGTCACATCCGTGGTAAGACGGGTGACGAGAGAAGCGGTGGAAAAGCGGTCAATATTGGAGAAGGAAAAGTCCTGCACCTTGGTAAACAGGTCGTGGCGAAGATTCTTGGCAAAGCCGGCGGAAGCGGTGGCGCTGTAGCTCCCCGCCAGCACGCCGCAGGTCAGGGAGAGCAGGGCCATCACCGTGAGGATCAGACCGTATTTGGTGATAACAGCCATGCTGCAGCCTGCCTCGATCTCATTGATGAGGTTGGCGGTGATCATGGGGATAAAGCACTCAAATACCACTTCCGCCGCAATAAAGACGGGCGATAAAATGGCAGGCCGCTTATATTCCCGGACACAAGCCAATAAATGTCGGATCATACGGAATACGCCTCTTCCAGTCGGCTGCGGATGGCAGCCAGGAACTCCCGGCTGTTCACCGGGGTGGGGGTCACGGTATCATCCACAAGATTCACAAGATCCTTCGTCATGATACCTGCGTTCAGAGTATCGAGGCAGGCCTTTTCCAGACGGTCGCCGAAGGTCTGAAGTTCCTCGATGCCGTCCAGCTCACCCCGCTTGCGCAGAGCGCCGGACCATGCAAAAATGGTGGCCATGGGGTTGGTGGAGGTCTCCTCACCCCGGAGATAACGATAGTAGTGGCGGGTGACGGTGCCGTGGGCCGCCTCATACTCGGTGGTGCCGTCGGGAGCCACCAGCACGGAGGTCATCATGGCAAGGGAGCCGAAGGCGGTGGAAACCATATCGCTCATCACATCGCCGTCATAGTTCTTGCAGGCCCAGATGTAGCCGCCCTCGGAGCGGATGACACGGGCCACCGCATCATCGATGAGGGTGTAGAAATAGGTGATGCCCAGTTCTTCGAAGCGGGCCTTATAATTCTCAAATTCTTCCTCGAACACCTTCTTGAATTCGCCGTCATAGACCTTGGCGATGGTATCCTTGGTGGAGAACCAGAGATCCTGCCTGGTATCGATGGCATACTGGAAGCAGGCACGGGCAAAGGAGCGGATGCTCTTTTCCTTATTGTGGGCACCCTGCCACACGGCGGGACCATCCACCTTCTGCACGGAAATGGCGGTTTCCTTGCCGGATTCGCCACGGAAGGTCATGACGCACTCGCCGGGCTCGTCGGTGCGAAGATCCACTGCCTTATACACATCGCCATAGGCATGGCGGGCGATGGTGATAGGCTTGCGCCAGTTGCGGACAACAGGCTGGATGCAGTCGAGGACGATGGGAGCGCGGAACACGGTGCCATCTAAAATGGAACGGATGGTGCCGTTGGGGCTCTTCCACATCTCGGTCAGCTGGGGGTATTCCTCCATGCGCTGACGGTTGGGGGTGATGGTGGCACACTTGACGGCAACGCCGTACTTCTTGGTGGCAAGGGCAGCGTCTACCGTCACCTGATCCCGGGTGGCGTTGCGGTGCAGCAGGCCCAGATCATAATACTCGCTTTTCAGCTCCACAAAGGGGAGGATCAGCTCATCTTTGATCATTTTCCAAAGAACTCGGGTCATTTCGTCCCCGTCCATCTCTACGATGGGGGTGATCATCTGAATTTTAGCCATGAGATAACCTCCTTAGTCGTTGCGGTTGCGGTAATAGTTCATCAGGCAGCCATCGAGAATGATTTCCTTCTCCTCCGGGGTCAGGCCACGGACGAAGACGGGCAGCTCTTCCACACTGCCGTCCTTGCGGATGACCTTGGCGGTCATTTCTTCCTGACCTGCGGCAATGGCGCTGCGGATGCCGGGCACAAAGACGCAGTCGCCGGGTTCGTAGTCGAACTTGGTGTCCGGGTCGAGGGTGAAGGGCAGGATGCCCCAGTTGATGCAGTTGGAGCGGTAGCGCTTGGTGGCGAATTCGTAGCAGATGTTGGCAAAGCCGCCCAGCACCTTCTGGCAGGAAGCGGCCTGCTCACGGGCAGAGCCGTCGCCGGGACGGTTGGCGAAAACGCAGGAGCCAAACTGGGTATTGGCAAGAAGGGTTTCGGCATCGCCTACACGGCTGAGGATCTCCTTCAGCCCTTCGGGGGCCTCGCCTGCACGGCGCTTGGCTTCCACAGCGGCGATCTCCTTGGAGCGGGGCACATATTCAGGCACCCGGCGGGAGAGGGTGAACTCTGCCAGACGCAGGGGGTTGGAGCGATAAGAGGAGGTCTCGCCGGAGGGGATCAGCTCGTCGGTGGTGGTAACGGGGTCGTGGATGACCGCAGCCAGCTCTACCAGGAGATTTTCGCTGAGTTCATACATCTGAGGCCAATCGGTGATATTGGGGCCCATGACCAGCTCCACACTGGGATCGGCCTTGCCGAAGCCGTAGTAGAGGCGGTTTTTGTAGGCGGTGGGGTCGAAGTGGTAGGGGTGGGATTCGTAGGTATAGGCAACCTCGGTGGCGGGGGTGATGCGGCCGCCGTTCAGTGCCGTGGCTGCAATGGAGCGGGCATCCATGAGGCAGACGCCGGCAAACTGACCCTCACCGGGCTTGGAGCCTTCTCGGTTGGGGAAATTGCGGGTGGTGTGGCGGATGGACAGGCCATTGTTGGCGGGCACATCCCCTGCACCGAAGCAGGGGCCGCAGAAGCTGGGCTTGATGACAGCGCCGGTCTGCAGCAGAGCTGCGGTTGCGCCGATCTTGGTCAGTTCAAGGCTGACGGGGATGGAGGTGGGATAGACGGAGAGGCCAAACTCGCCGCAACCCACGCTGCCGTCCGCCAGAATCTGAGCAGCTTCGTCAATATTGTCGAACATACCGCCTGCGCAGCCTGCGATGACACCCTGGGAGGCCCAAACACTGCCATCATGGATCTTATCCATCAGGTTGACCTTTGCCTTGGGGTAGCGCTTTGCGGCTTCTTCCTCCACCTGCTTTAAGATGGCGGGGGCATTGTCCAGGAATTCCCGGATGGTGTAGGCATTGGAGGGATGGAAGGGCAGGGCGATCATGGGCGCTACCTTGTCAAGTTCGATATGTACCATGCGCTCATAGTAGGCTTCCTTGCCGGGATGCAGGGGGGCATAGTCCTGCGCTCTGCCGTGGGCTTCGAAGAAGCCACGGGTCACCTCGTCGGTCTCCCAGATGGAGGACAGGCAGGTGGTCTCGGTGGTCATGACATCAATGCCGTTGCGGAAGTCGATGGAAAGGTTTGCGATGCCGGGGCCTGCAAATTCCAGCACCCGGTTCTTGACGAAGCCATTTGCAAAGGTGGCCTTTACCAGTGCCAGCGCCACATCGTGGGGGCCGACACCCTGACGGGGACTTCCGGTGAGATATACCAGAACCACCTCGGGCAGATTTGTATCCCAGGTGTTTTTGAGTAACTGCTTGGCAAGCTCGGGACCGCCCTCGCCCACCGCCATGGTGCCCAGTGCGCCGTAGCGGGTGTGGGAATCGGAGCCAAGGATCATGGCGCCGCATTTGGCCAGCTCTTCTCTGCCGTAGGAATGGATGACGGACTGGTTGGCGGGCACATAGATGCCGCCGTACTTCTTGGCGGCGGACAGGCCGAACACATGGTCATCCTCGTTGATGGTGCCGCCAACGGCGCACAGGCTGTTGTGGCAGTTGGTCAGGGCATAGGGAATGGGAAATTCCTTCATGCCGCTGGCTCTGGCCTGCTGGATGATGCCCACATAGGTGATATCGTGGGACAGCATGGCATCAAAGCGGATGCGCAGCTTGGAAGGATCCTCGGACTGGTTATGGGCCTGCAGAATGCGATAGGCCATGGTCTCTTTCTTGGCTTCCTCGGCGGGGATGGCCGCGGTGCTCTGGGGGACGCCGTTTACCAGATAGACGCCCTGTTCTTGTAATGTGATCAAAAGATTACCCCCTTTGGTAAATATCGACAGGGGCATATCACCCCAGTATGATTAAGCTTCATTATACCACCCCCGCCGCCGGATGGCAATAGCAAGCGCGAAATTCCCGTGAAGCATTGCCATTTGTAGAAAATTGTGGTATACTGGGGTAACTTATCATAATGAAAGGAGTCCTTCCCATGGCATTGTCTTTCGTTGCCGTCCTTGCCCTTGTTTTCTTCACGATCATCCTCGGCTCCATCATCTTTTTCATCGTCAGCCTTGTGCTTTACACGACAGCAAAGCGGGACTTCCGTGAACTGCCCCGCCCCGAGCTTCAAAAATCCCTGTCCACCCGGAAAGTGCTTCTGATCGTATCCTCTATCATCATGGGAACCTTGCTTGCTGTGTTGCTGACCTTTGTGATCGTGCTCTATTCCGCCCTGGCTTATATATAAATCGCTGAAGCCGGCGTTCCATCAGATTTCACTGCATCGTTCCCATCAGCCGTCTGCCGGGCAGAGGCAAAGGAATAGCAAAAACCGCAAGAAATCGACCCCGGAGATCCTCTTTTGCGCCTTTGGCGCGGAAGTGGATCCCCGGGGCCTTTTTTCAAATTTCCTGTACAGTGATTTGCAGATGGGCGGGAATGAGTTTACGCACAAGGATGCGGGTTTGGGAGAGTTCCTCTGCGGATAAATCCTGTGTGGATAAACGAACGGTGATTTCTGCTTTGTTGGCGTCGTTGCTTACCTCCGCCTCCAGTCCGCACAGCGCCAGCGCCTGTACTGCATCCGCCGCGCTGCAGCAACCGGCACCCTTATGGGACAGCAGCCAGGTCACAGCTGCCTGCCGCTGGGCAAGGGCCGTGGGCCGGGGATGGGTGGGGGCAATCTGCTCCCATTGGCCAATGGCGGCTTCTCCGGCATTCTGGGGAAAGGCATCCCGCAGGGTGGCCTGTAATTCATCCCAGATCTCGTCCAGCGCATCACCAAACGCCGCCAGAGATGCCCCGGAAATGCTCTCTTCTGACAGATCATATACCCCGAGGGGGGAAAGCAGCCGCTGTAGATAGTCAAAATAGGCCATCATTCGCCCTCCGTGATCTGCAGCGACCCCAGTGTATAGAGTGTCGCCTGACCGGGAAGACGGTCATTCTCCGGCTGGATGAACTCATAGTTTTTCACAAGGCCGGTGTTGTAGATCAGACTGCCCGCCTGAGAACGGTAGAAGCCCTGACGAAGCATGGGTCGTTCAAAGCAGGCTTCGATGGCGCTTCGGGCGGCTTCGATGGCCTCAGCAGTGCTGACTCCGTCCACGGGCCAAACCTTCAGTGTGACATCCACTGCCTGCATGATCGGCTTCATCAGCTGCAGCAGAACACCAAGTTCTGTGCGCTCTTTCAGGGCTTTACGGACGGCATCCAGATGGCTGTCGTTGGGGCTGCCGTAGTCCCCGGAAATGCACAGAGCCACGGTCCCTTCTCCCAAATAGGCGGGGATGGCAGCGGCGGAGGTGATCCCCTCCTGTGCCAGGGCCACGGCTTCATAATAGTCGCTGTTGGCACCGTTGGGCATAGCACGGCAGGCACGCAGCACCCGCTGGCGCAGATGCTCGTCGGTTTCCGCCTCTCTGCCGCCGGCAAAGGCGGCAGAATTGACCACAAAGCTGATGTAGGTCGGCGCCTCCACCATGCCGGTGATCTCTCCCGCCGCCACATTGCCCTGAATACCTGCTTCGGTGCATTCCGCCTTTGCCTCGCCGCTTCGGCTGCCCGCAGAAATGCGGCAATCCTCCGTCAGGCGGAAGCTCACCCCATTGGGCACGCAGAACAAGGTGCCTGCGGGGATGCTCAGAGCAAAGCCGAGGGTCTGGGCAAGACCCAGCGTCAGAGTACCCACGGCATGGGTCGCGGCATCCCGGCTGAGTCCGTGAATTTCCGCATGCAGATCCAGGTATTCCCCATCCGCGGTATGGGGGAAGCACTGCCGCCGTGACCAGTCGGCATAGGCATACAGGCTTTCCAGCTGCGCCGCTGCCGCATACAGCCGCACCGCCAGATCGCAGCTGTCATCCGCCGCGAAACCGGAGCGGGCTTTTATCCCCTCCAGCATGGCCTCATAAAGTTCCTTCGTTGTTTTCATACATTCACCTCCACCAAAAGGGTATTTTCACCCAAAGTCAGCTCTGTTTCCACACAAATGGCCTGTCCCTGCTGTGTCACTTGCACAGACTGCACCTCCACCCCGCTGCCCTGCAGAGCCTCAATGCAGTATTGCCGTGCGCAGACCTCCCAATCTCCCGGGCGGAGCCTTCCAAGCTGCCAAAGGCGGCTGCCCAGCTCCGGCAGGAAGGGGAAGCTGCCCCGTCGGCACTGCAGGCGGAAAACCGCGTTGGCAAAGGCGGCATCTGAACCCGACATCCGGGTAATGCCGCCGCCCTGTGCCACATAATCTCCGCTCACCAGTTTATTCACCATTGGTGTTCCCTCCCAGTACCTGTCCGTTTACGATGACCTTGCCTGTCAGCTCGATGGTCCCGTCCTTCCGCAGCCGGATGGAGCCGCTGCCCGCATACAGCATCACTTCCCCGGGCGAAAGCTCTCTTTGCTCCGGCTGAATTCTTCCGATGATGCAGGGAGCGCCCTCCCGCAGCACCAGCACCTGATCTCCCGTGTCGGGAAGCCAGACAAAGCCGCCGGGGGAGACCAGTGGCAGCAGCCTTTGCTCCCGGTCGGCATCCTTGGCGGCGGCCTTGCCGCCGGATATGGTCACCTCGCCAAAGCCGGAGACCTCCGGCGGCGTTGTTTTGCAAAATTGTTCAGAAAGCCACATGATTAGACCTCCTTTGCCCGCAGGCAGAGCTTTGTTGTTTCGCTTTTTCCGTCAAAATGGCGGCAGACCTCCGTGACGGTGAAATTGCCGTCTGTCGCCATATCCGGAAGGCTTAGTATCACCCTGTCACAAGGCTGCGCCGGGTGATACCCGGGCAGAACAACTTCCACTGTGTCCAGATTTTTAGCGGAAGCCTCCAATCTCTGCCTTGCACTGCGTTCCGTAATGCGGGTAAAGGGGCCGGAGCGGGTGGCCACCCGATGGCTCGCAATATCAAAGCTTGACAGGGCAGGAGCTTCCGCCGTTCTGGTGGCAATATGGCTCAGATCGATGACCTTTTGGGAAGAGATCACCCCATATCGGCACAGCCGCCGGGCGGCAGACAGGAGATCCGTCGCCCGGATGGTGTGCTGCCCCTTCCCGGGGGCAATGCACAATGTGCCATCGGTCAAAAACCGTGGCTGCGGCGCTCCCGCGTGGAGGCAGAAGCCATGCAGCACCTGCTGGCAGGTGCTGCCCGCACCCACGGACAGGAGCTGCGTCCGCCACGGGCCGCCTTGAACGGAAATCGCTGAGACCCCATAGGGCCTGACATAGCGGCTCAGTACGGTGTCGAGGTCCAGGGTGTAAAACTCCGCCCCCTCCACCTGATTGTCCATCAGCTTTGCGGCAAAGCCTCTGCCGCAGAGGGTGGTGACAAAGCTGTTCTCCCAAAGGGATTCCACCTCATCCACCACCCCACGGAAGCGCACCTCGCCGTTTTCCACGCAGCGAAGCTCCCGTGTTCCCCGCAGCGCGGAGAACAGCGCGGAGTCAGTGGGAAAGCACAGTTCGAAGCTGTCAGCGCTGCTGCCGTCGGTATGGACCAGCCGCCATGTCAGCAGCTCCGGCAGGTCGATGACCCCGTCCCGGCGCAAAAGCTCTGCCTTCATCCCACACGCACCTCCTGTCCTGTGCTTAGCAGATTGGGATTTGTGATTTGGGGATTCATCTGCAGCAGCGTCTCTGTGCCCATCCCATGGGCTGCCGCAATGCTCCAGAAGGTATCTCCCGGCTTGACCCGGTAGACGCCTTCCCGTACAGATGACGACATCCCCTGCAGCGCCTTGCCCAGAATGCCCCTTGTCTCCGTAAATTCAAAGGCATAGGCCACATAATCCTGCCTTGGCTCCTGGGTCAGCTCCAGCCGGGTGAAGTACATGGCATCACTGTGCCAGATGGGATGTACCAGTGTGCCCGCCCCATCCTGCCGGAAGGTGCGAACCAGCCGTTCAAAATCCGCATAGGCGGTCGCCCCACAGAATTCCCCTTCCCCCCGCAGGATGCGGCAGGTCTTGCCCAGCTCCTGCACATGAAAGCGGCCGCCGGGGGCATCCAGCACCGCCACCCGCCGCTGCCACAGCACATGGAAGGTTCTGGGATTGTGAGGCCAGATAAAATCCTTATAGCGCATTGCACTGAGCATATACGCCCTCCTTTTCCGTGTGTTTCATAATATAAATACCAAAGTCACCTGCTCTGTCGCTCAAATCTACAGCGCACTTGCTTCTGTGAATGTAGGGGCGGCAATCTGCCGCCCCTACAGCCACACAGGCAGTCTCTGTGCATAGATCAGGCATTCGCATCAAAGCGCCGGGCATCCCGCTCCACCGCCCGGGACAGAGCCTCCACGGAAAAGACGGTGCTGTTATTTTCAGAATGTGCCGGAAAAACCGGCACATTGTCCCCGACAAAGTAGGATTCCGGCTGCTTTATGACGGTTTCGCTGCCGAAAAAACGATGCGGAAGGCTGCCGGCAGCGGGAGTATCGTCGCTTTTTGACATAGGCGGCACTATTTTCTCTTCCGCAGTGCCAGGCAGGGGAAGCAATGCCATAGCGCAAGCTTCCAGCAGCTCCAGGCTGTCATTTTCAAAGGGAAGTTCCATTTTGTTTCAGCTCCTCGAACCTCGCCTCATCGAAGGCGGGATTTTTTATGGGCAGCGGCTTTCCGCAGTGGGCGCACAGGTCTTCCGCCGCTCTTGTTCTGCAGGCGGGGCAGAGGCTGTCCAGTGCTTCCTCACGGTCCGCGCGAAGCTGTGCAAGGGCATAGAGGTAGTCATCCCGCCCGGGAGGATGTTCCCAAAGCGGGATGCCAAGGGCGCGGGAGGTCTGCCAGCGCAATCTGCCCGCCCGGTCTGCCGCCACTGCTTGGCAAAGTGCGTCAAAATCCTGCCCGGTGCGGCAGGCATTTAGTGTGCCCCTGCCGTGAAGATAGTCAGATAGTGCTTTTTCCATCTCAGCGAGGCAGCTCCGTGCGGTGACCGGCCACGATGCTCACCCGCTCCAGCACTGTACCGCCCACCTCTGCGCTTTCGCTCAGCTCCTGCCACTGGCAGTCGTAGTAGATGATGGAGCGGTCCGGCTTGCAGATCACAAGGGAAAACCCATCCAGCTTGGAAAAATCGATGCCGTCCCGAATGGCATCGTCCGTGGCATATAATCGGGACAGCTCTAAGGTATACCGACTTGCCCCACGGATGGTGGCCACCGGCTCCTCTTGCCCGAAGGCCTCCACCGCCCGGCTCTGCCGGGTGGTGAGGGCGCGGTAGCTCTGCACCACCGCCACCCGCACACCGTCCACCTCCAGATAAATGTCCGCTGTTGTGGGAATCTTTTGAATCATGGCTTCCTCCTTACACGAGAATGTGGATGCTCAGATGGATGCGGCACAGACCATGCACCACGGCAAAGGAAAAGGACACCCGGCAGGCGGTGGGATCACCCTCCACCGCTTCCACATTCAAAGCATCATAGCTCTCAATGATCTCCCGCCGCACCCGGTCATCCAGCACAATGGCCACCTGAGATCGGATGGCATTGCGGGTGACAGCGGTATTTTTTCGGCGCAGGAATTTGGCTGCAAGGGTGTTCTTCACCGTGGGGATCACATCGTCCAAAATGCACATGGTGCTCAGCTCCCGCCAGGTATCATCCGGCACATCCTCCGTCATGGTGCGGGTGGTGACCGCACGGATGATGCTGACCTGACCGCCGATCAGCTCCAGCGGGGTCACACCGGCACGCACGGCCGCATCGATCTCGCTTTCCGTCAGTGTTGTCTTTACCGCATCCAGACCAAGCAGCTTTGCCCCGTGCAGAGGCAGGGCGGGATCGGTCTGGGCGCTCAGGAGTCCTGCCATGGCTGCCGCCGCAAGGCAGCCGCCGCCATAGCTTTCCTCTCCCGCATAGCGCACATTTGGCCCCACCAGCACCATCCGCTCACAGTTGATGGTCTGTGCCATGATGCCCAGCGCATCCATATTGGGAGCATTGGGTCCTGCGAAGCAGATGCAGGGCACATCCATAGCGCAAAGGTGCTGTCCAAGGGCAGTCAAGAGTTGGGTGCTTTCTGTTTCCAGCGCGAGGTAGTTCACTTCTCCCTCCGTTACCAGCCGCTCCAGGGCGGCGGTATAAGCATCCAGAGAGTTTACCTCCACCGGGCAGCACATCACCCGGGCCGCACCGTTGGCAAAGGCAAGCTGCAGCATTTTTCCCAGCGGTGTGGTGTCGGGGAAGGCTTGACGGGCAGTGGAGGCGGAGGTGAAGCGGTAAAGCCCGCTGCCGCTGCCGATCCCGGCCACACCCGCGATGCGTGTCCCTATACCGGCACTGCGGGAGATGGTGTCGTATTCCACATATACCCCGGGCCGTTCATGATAAGTGATGCTCATGTGAGGACTCCTTTCAGAATGAAGTGTTCAAATTCGCCGGGCGCTTCCTGCGAGGCTTCGGCGCACATCCAGCCGTGGCAGCACACCTCGATGACCCCCGCAAAGCAATCCTCCACCGGGTCATATTCCGGCGCATGGGCAAGGATCCTGCCGATGCTGACCCCCTCCACCCCCTGCGCCAGTACCCCGGCGGCAAGATCCATGGTGTTTCGGCATTCTCCCGCGCCCAGTTTCACGGGACTTCGCACATCCAACCGCATTTTGGCCTGCAGGCGCATTCCGTATAGCTCTTTCCCATCCTGCAGGCCAAGGTAGGAGGAAAACCCGCCGGGAGAGGTGTCCAGCTCCTGCGTTTCCACTGCCACGGCGCTGCCCTTCAGCCGGGGAGAGATCCCTGCCTCACGGGCAGATCTTGCGTGAAGACCGCCGCGGGTCAGCGCGGCAAGAAAGGCATCCGTCAGCTCGACCATGGATCATCTCCTCCTTTTTTCACGCAAAGTCCCCAGATATAAAGCGCCTCATCCCCAAAAAGCAGCGTGTCTGCCCGGCGCACCAGGTATTCTTCGCCATGGCAGCGGAGAAATTCCGCCCCGAGAATGTCTTCTGCTGCCGGGCCGAGGTAGAGATACTGCCCTCTGGGAATTTCACCCAGAGGGCCAAAGGTATGCTCCATATTCTGCCAGCTTTTGCTGGTCACAGGCTGCAGGAAGGCGCGAAAGCACCGGGTTCCTTCCTCTGTGACCGCCTCCACCGTGGAGCCGTAGTTCTGCAGAATGAATGCAATGGCCTGTTTCATGACTATACCCCCTGAAAATGGAAGCCTGCGTCCTTCAGATAAGGGGCCATCATCACCTCTGCCTGCATGGCAAGGCAGTTGGAGGCACCGCCGCTGTGCTGAACACTGATGCTGCCTGCGGTGAAGGATTCCACCCCGGCGGCCTCCTGTACGCTCCCAAGCCGGGCAAGGGACAGCCATGCGCAGGCACACACAAAGCTGTCGTAGCATTCCTCCGGGCTCAGATCCTCCCGCAGCCTTTGCAGCATAGCGGCATCCGCCGCGGCACACAGGCGCTCCAGAACGGAGCGCTGCTGTGCGTCGATGGGGCCTGCAAAAACTGTAGCGGTGGATACGATGTCTTCCAGCCTCGTCATATCAGATGGTGAGGCAGGCGGCCGCATTGTCGCAGATGCGGGCAAAGCCGGAAATGGAGGAGATGGCGGCCCGCTCCAGCTGACGGTCGATGAGCTTGTCGAATTCTACGGAAATATCCCCCGCCTGCACCATTTCCAGCGCATAGCGGCGGTCAAGACCCAGGATCTTCCCGGTCTCCACGCTGTCACAGCGCAGAAGCTGGGCGCCCAGGGGATTCTCCAGCTTGCCGGTGCCCTGGAAGTTGAGACCGGTGAGGGGATTCTGCAGCTCCTTGAGCTTCAGCATGGAAAGGAAACCGGAGGTGGGCACGATCATGGTGTTCATTTCATAGGGATCGAGCTGCGCCCAGAATTCCACCAGCTGATCGTAGCTGAGGGTGCCGGAGGTGCCGCCGATGGGGCTGGTGCCGATGGCATAGGCGGGGGCGGCATTGTTGTTGCCGTCGCCGTTCCGGAGAACATCCACAGCGTCCGCCACATGGAGCTTCTGGATCTGTGCGCCGATCTGCCGCAGCATCACGGAGAACAGATCCAGCTTCTGGAAGCGGATGGCCTCATAGGATGCCACCAGCATACGGCCCCGCTTGTGCAGGGGCACCAGGTTTTCCTTGGTGCGGATGGTGGTGGCGGGAAGCTGTGCACCCTCACCCACGGAAACCAGAGATTTTTCATCTTCCGTGGGCACGGAATAGACCGCACGGTAGTCCATGGCATCGATCACCGTGGTGGTGGCGCAGATGGCGGGCAGGATGTTGCTCTCCTCCATGCCCTGCCGCACGCAGCGGGCCACATATTCCGGGAACAGCACGGAGGACTGGAAGGTGGCGAAGAATTTTTCCACAGGGGAGGAGTGGGCACCCTTGCAGGCGATGCCGAAGCGGCTGAGCTGACGCTGGAAGGCGTCGGTGTTCTCTAAGGCAGTGCCACGGTAGCTCTCACTGGGGTCAAGGCTTTCCAGTACCTGGGTGAAGGACTTGCCTGCCTCCCGGTACATGCTTTTTTCAAGGT
The DNA here is from genome assembly GCA_015067585.1 of Oscillospiraceae bacterium. Lineage (GTDB taxonomy): Bacteria > Bacillota > Clostridia > Oscillospirales > Oscillospiraceae > SVMC01. Next base: position 34,934 of record SVMC01000011.1, on the reverse strand, counting down.
GAATGTTGTCAAATGCCATCGTATGTTCCTCCTTACAGCATCAGGCCAAGGGTCTTGGCCGCAGTGTCCACATGGACGATGAGATAGCTTCTGCCGGATGTGGCGGTCTTCACGCCGCCGGTGCCGTCAGCGACCAGAATTCCGTAGCCTACGGCGGGTGCGCTGCCGGAATAGGGCAGGGTAGTGATGCCGTGGTACTGCACGGTGACAAGACCGCTGCGTACCCCTGCGATCACGCCGCAGAATTCCCCGCCGGAAGCGCTGTTGGCCACCGTGTCATTGCCGGTAAACTGGCAGGGATAGCCTGCCGTGACGGCTGCGCCTGCCTTGGCGCTGAGATGGGCTGCGCCGATGCCCTGCATGGAAATGGTATGGGATGCCATAATGTTTCCTCCTTGATCAAATCAAAAATTCGGTTCCGATGCCAAAGGGTTTGTTTTTCGCCGTGGGAAGCTGGGTCTTGCAGGCAAATTTCTTATCCCGCAGAGCCTTGAGTGCCCCATTGAGGCAGGAAAGCTCTGCGTCATTCAGGGCATTTGCCATGGTTTCCAGAAGCTTTCTTTCCACCTGCAACCCCAGAGACAGGGCAAGACGCACAGCCTCCATCCGCTGAAGGCTGAGATACCGCTCGCCTAACTCCGCTTTGCTTTTCAGCTCTGAAAGCCTGGGATCATTTTCCACAAAGCCCTTGAGGACCCCCGCCTCACTCTGGGCGGGGACGGCCACAAAGGAAAATTCGTAGGCGTCCTTCGCCCCGCACAGGATGCCGTAGCAGATCTCGCCATTGTAGCTTTCGCCCTTGCGATGCTCGCAGCTGCCGTACTGCGCGCCGCAGATGGAGCAGAGGGTCTTCTCCATGGCGCAGCCAACGGAAACCTCCCTGTGGATGCCCGCCTCGATCTTTGCGATGATGGGGTCGGTGTCCTGTCCCCGCAGCATATAGGCCCATGCCCGCAGGACGGTAGCCTCTCCGGCTTTTTCCGTCCATGCGTCAAAGATGCGGGCGATCTGGCCCTGCGCCGACCATTCATGGTCGCAGATGCCGGTCTTGCCGATGAACAGCTCTGCCAAAACGGGCAGCGCTGCGGTGTCAAACCGCTCATGATCCCGGTCCGGCTGATCGTCGCACAGCCGCACAGAGAAGCAGTACACCTGCTCCGCCGTCAGTTCCGCCTTGCTCTGGAGATTGATCTTCTCAAGCTGTTCAGGGGTAGGCACACCGCCCTTGCCCAAAAGGGCCGATTTTACCGTATTCATACCGTTTCACCTCCCTTCTTCTGGGCATTGTAGTAGGCTGCCCGGGCCTCCTCCACTAAGTCCTGCAGGCTGATGTCGTCCCATAGGATCTCGGCGCGGCCTTCGTAGCCTTCTAAGGCCAGCCATGTGGCGCAGATGCGTTCCAGCACCGGGGTCAGGGTGCGGCGCAGCGCCCACAGCTCACTGGTGAGCATATCCGCCTGCTGGCTGCTCATCCGCTCCGTGGAGGCCCAGCTTAACCCTAACAGGAAGGGGGGAAGGCCGGTACGGGATACCAGCTGCTCCATGATCTGCCGCACCGGGATCTCCGAATCCAGCACCGGGGCATCCGCACCGATGGCATGGATGCTCACATCCCCCACCGCCACAAAGTCCCTTACCGTCCCGCTCTGGGTGTCCTCCATGGCCTGCGACCATTGCTGCGCCATCTGTTCTGCCCGATCTGCCGCGCTGTAGCTGTCGATCCCTTCCGCACCGGGTTTGCATACCACGCTGTAGCGGATGTTCCCGGCCCGGTCCCAGTTGCTGCCCACGGTCTGAAAGATCTTCAGCAGCACATTGGCAAGGAAGGGCATACTGCGAAGCATGGAGACCCCGTAGGGGTTGGCAGGCTCGGGATTGAGGGTGGTGAACAGCAGCAGCTCCTGACAGGGGAGGGGAATGATCTGCCCCGCCTCATCCTGCACGCACAGGGTGATGTCCAGAGGGCTGTCCCCCTCACGGATCTGCACCGCCGATACATCTCCCCAGCACACCGCCCGCAGGCGGCCATCCGCCACCACCATTTCTCCAACAGCCCTGCCGTAGGTCAGCAGGCTGTCCAAATAAGCATCCACAAAGCTCTGGATGCCCACCTGACACCGCCCGCAGGGCACAGTAGCAAGGAAGTCATTGAGCCGCTTTTCAGCAAGCTTGTCCGGGCATGTTGCCTGAAAGCCGCCGGTCAGCCGCACCAGCTTCACAATGGCGGCATCCAGCACCGGCAGAGCCTCCCGCATGGCCTGATACAGCCTTAGCTCCGGCGTGCCAAGGGGCACGAACCGCAGCGCCTGCTGATAAGGGTGGGTACGGGTCTCCCGAAGCTGGGTGGTCACCGCCGCAGAGCCTTTTCGTTGTTTTCTGAATTTCATGTTCCACCTCCTGATAGTTGATTGGTTTGTCTTGCCGCGCTGCAGGCGGCAAAGGGGGCATGATCGGGCCGGAGTACGGTGGTGACGAAGTAGCGCATATCATCCATGGCGTGATCGTGCTCCTTTTTCACCCTGTCCTGCCCCACAGCGCCCATGTCCCACACATATTCCTCCGTCTCCCGCAGGCAGTCCGCGCAGTTGCTGCAGATGACGATGGCTCCGGATTTGAGCAGGTTCGAGGTCTTTCGGATGCCGGAGAGCACATCGTTGTCCGCCTTCCGCACCCGCCAGCCCTCCCGCCGCAGCAGGGCGATGAAGCTGGCGGCGGAGGGATCCACCACCACGGTGTCTATGGGGCGACCCGCCGCCAATTTTCGCAGGGCCTCGGCATACTCCGCATCCGTCATCTGCCGCTGGGCCTTGCGGGAATCGAAGTAGAATTCATCGATGCGGTACCATACCGCTCCCTTTTTCGCCCACAGGCCGAAGGAAGCGGGATTCACTGTGCCGTAGTCGCAGGAGATGCACAGCCGCTCATAAGGGCCGGGGGGAGGCGGCGGCGCGGAAGCGGGATCAAAGAAGTCATACACCCTTCCTTCCGCCGCCGCCCATTGTCCTAACACGAAGCGGCGGTAAAATACCCCGGAATACAGCCGGTGATACCGCTGCCGGATGGCAGAGCTCAAGGAAGGATTGTCCTCCATGGTAAAGTGCAGGTACAGCAGCCTTCTTGCCTTCGCCCTGCCGATCCATTCCACATAGAACCAGTGCCTCGGCCCTTCCGGGTTGCAGTTGAACCACAGGCGGGAGCCGGTGACGGAGCAGCGGGCGCAGGCCTGCTCCACAAAGCTTCTGGGCATGAGGGCCACCTCGTCCAGCAGAATTCCCGCAAAGGTGATGCCCTGAATCAGGGCGCAGGAGCCTTCGTCCCGCCCGCCAAAGAGGTAATATTCGTTCCGATGCCCGCCGAAGCTCACAGTGATGCGGTTATCCGACCTTTTTTCCTCCACGCTGAACCCCATGGTTTCCAGCCTCGGCAGCAGCTCCGACAGCACATTGCGCCTGACCGAAGCAATGGTCTTGCCGCACACGCCAAAGCGCCGCCCGTCAAACTGCGCCATGGACCACAGGAAGAAGCCAAGGCCCATGGACAGGGTCTTGCCGCTTCGCACTGCCCCGTCGCAGATGATCCCCTCATAGCCGGAGAATCTCCCGCCGGGCATCCACCAGGTCAGCACGAGCTTTTGTTTTTGGGAAAATCCCTTGAAGTTCAATCCGATTCCTCCAGTGTTGTCCCTTCGCCGCAGGCGGCCTGCATGGCCCGGAAGAAGGCAGCAGCTTCGCTTTCGCCGCCCCGTTCCAGATTCAGCAGCCGCTCCAGCACCCGCATACGGTCAATGAGGCGGATCTCCACCGTGCCCTTTTCATTGCGGCGGATCTCCGAAAGCAGGGAAAGATCCAGAGAGTCAATGTCCACATCCCCCTGCAGCGCCAGCCGTACGCAGTCGTTTGCCCGCCCGAAGGCCAGCTCCACCATGCGGCGCACCGTGTCCTCCGGGGTAAACTGCTCCGCCAAAAGCTGCCTTGCCTTGCGGATCTGCTGTCCGATTTCCTCCTGCGCCAGAATTCGTATGGCATCGGCAGCGCCGATGCTGCGGGCAGCCTGCTCAGAGTCCATGGTGCGAAGGTACACGCTTGCGAAGGTTCGCATCTGGGCCTTTGTCAATGGCTGCATCCCATCACCTCCCTTCTTTGGAAGAATCCCTTCATCCATAGGGTCAAAATCGGGAAATTCTGCTCAAAAGGGGGCAACGCTCCGAAAAAAATCCCCGCTTCCCGAAAAAAACAGGAAGCGGGGATGGGCACTATTGAAAAAAGATGAATTCGGTGATAAAATTATATGTTGTTTACCGAATGGAGGGCAAATAATGAGCTATTATGTGGGAACCTATGACATCGCTGTAGTTGGCGCGGGCCATGCGGGCATTGAAGCGGCACTGGCCGCGGCCCGGATGGGACTTCGCACCGTCATTTTCACCATCAACTTGGATGCAGTGGGCAATATGCCCTGCAATCCCGCCATCGGCGGCACCGGCAAGGGCCATTTGGTGCGGGAATTGGATGCATTGGGCGGTGAAATGGGCTGGGCAGCGGACCACTGCTGCATCCAGTACCGTATGCTCAACCGGGGCAAAGGCCCCGCTGTTCACTCCCTCCGCGCACAGGCGGACCGCCGTGCCTATCAGGAATTCATGAAGCACCGGCTGGAAATTCAGGAGAATCTGGATCTCAAGCAGGCCATGATCGTGGATGTGCTGACGGAGGACGGCAAGGTCTGCGGTGTCCTCACTCAGCTTGGTGCCCGATATGATTGCCGCGCGGTGATCTTAGCCACCGGCACTTTTTTGGAATCCGCCATCGTCATCGGCGAGAACATCATTTCCTCCGGCCCGGACGGGATGCACGCCGCCGTGGGCCTGACCAAGCGGCTGGAAGCCCTGGGCCTGTCCATGCGCCGCTTCAAGACCGGCACACCTCCCCGCATCAACCGCCGCTCCATCGACTTTTCCGCCATGGAGCTGCAGCCGGGAGATGAGCAGACCGTAGGCTTCTCCTTCCGCACCACCGAGCCGCCGAAAAACAAAGCTGTCTGCCATCTGACCTATACCACAGAAGAGACTCACGACATCATCCGCCAAAATCTTGACCGCAGTCCCATTTACGACGGCTCCATTCAGGGCACCGGTCCCCGCTACTGCCCCTCCATTGAAACGAAGGTGGTGCGCTTCTCCGAAAAGCCCCGCCATCAGCTCTTTGTGGAGCCCTGCGGCGCCATGACGGACGAAATGTACATTCAGGGTTTTTCTTCCTCCATGCCGGAGGATGTGCAGCTGGAAATGCTCCACACCGTCAAGGGCTTGGAGAATGCGGAAATGATGCGCCCCGCCTATGCCATTGAATATGATTGCGTCGACCCCACCGAACTGCTTGCCACCTTGGAGAGCAAAAAAGTCCCCGGACTTTACGGCGCGGGGCAGTTCAACGGCTCCTCCGGCTATGAGGAGGCAGCAGTACAGGGCTTTGTGGCAGGTGTCAATGCCGCTCTGAAGCTCAAGGGAGAAGAACCCATGATCATCCGCCGCTGCGACGGCTACATCGGCACCCTGATCGATGACTTAGTCACCAAGGGCACGGAAGAACCCTACCGCATCATGACCTCCCGCTCGGAATACCGTCTGCTTCATCGGCAGGACAATGCCGACCAGCGCCTGAGTGCCATCGGTCACCGCATCGGCCTCGTGTCCGATGAAGACTATGAGAGGGTGCAGGAAAAGTACCGTCAGGTGGCAAGGGAGATCAATCGCCTCAACTCCACCGGCGTTGCCGCTTCCGAGGCTCTGAACGAGCTGATGGCGCAGTATCAGACCGCCCCGGTGAAAGTGTCCGCCCGCCTTTCCGATTTAGTCAGCCGTCCGGAACTGAGCTATGCTGCCATCGCCCCCTTTGATCCCAACCGTCCGGAATTGTCCCCGGAGGTGCAGGAGCAGGTGGAGATCCAGATCAAGTATAGCGGCTATCTTGCCCGGCAGGAGCGGCAGGTAGAGCAGTTCCGCAAGGAGGAAAGCCGTCTGCTGCCCCCGGATATCGATTACAATGCCATCGGCGGCCTTCGTCTGGAGGCGCAGGAAAAGCTGAATGCCATCCGTCCCGTGTCCATCGGTCAGGCGGGCCGCATTTCCGGCGTATCCCCCAGCGATATTGCCGTCTTGCTCATCTACCTTCAGCAGCATAAGGAGAATATGTCATGATATTGTTTGATTCCCATGCCCATATGGATGACCGCCGCTTTGACGATGACCGTCAGGAGCTGCTGGATGCTTTCCCTCAGCAGGGCCTTCGATATCTCATGAACGCAGGCTGCGATCTGGATTCCTCCAAATCCGGCTGCCGTCTGGCCAAAGAGCGGGATTATATCTACTGCGCCGTGGGCAGCCACCCGGACGATGCGGACCATGTGGACGAAGAACGAATTGAAATCTACCGCCGTCTGGCCCTGGAAAACCCGAAAGTAAAGGCCATCGGCGAGATCGGTCTCGACTATCATTATGAGGATGTCCCCCGGGACATCCAGCAGAAAGCCTTCCGCATGCAGATGGATTTGGCCCGGGAATTAAAGCTTCCCGTGATCGTCCATGAGCGGGAAGCCCATGAGGATGGCCTTGCCATCGTGGACGAATTCCCCGAGGTCAAGGGCGTGTTCCACTGTTTCTCCGGCTCACCGGAATTCGCCCGGGAGCTGGTGCGCCGTGGCTGGTACATCGGCTTCACCGGCGTGCTCACCTTCAAGAATGCCCGCAAGGCGGTGGAGACCGCCCAGAGCATTCCTTTGGAGCGCATCCTCATCGAGACGGATTGCCCCTATATGGCGCCGGAACCCTTCCGGGGCCGCAGAAACGATCCCCGTCTGGTGCGCTTTGTGGCGAAAAAGCTGGCACAGCTCCGGGATATCCCCGAAGAAGACGCCGCCCGCATCACCATGGAGAACGCCTGCCGCCTCTTTGGCATCAAGTCATAAAAAGGAGCTGACAACATGGAGTTCGATCCGGAAAACAGAAAAAAACTGACAAAATGGCTGATTGGGATCATTGCCGCCTGCATTCTGATCTTCCTTGGGGTGCAGAATGTCAATGTGATCGCAAAAGCGGTCTCCTGGGCAGTGGGGTTGATCATGCCATTGCTTCTGGGCTTTGCCTTTGCCCTGATCCTGAATGTGCCCATGCGCTTTTTTGAGAACCACCTCTGGCCAAAAGCGGTGCACCCCGCTGCCCTTAAGCTTCGGCGTCCCACGGCCTACGGCATCTCCCTGATCATGATCCTTGGCATTTTAGCAGGTATCATCTGGCTGGTCATTCCGGAGTTGGTGGAGGCAGTCAAGCTGATCGCCCAAAGTGTTATTGATTTTATCGGCAGACTCAGCGCAATGGATGCGCAGGAGCTTGCAGGACGGCCCTTCGGGAAATTCCTTCTGGGCATCGACTGGGAAGGAATGCTCAAGGCTGCGGAGAACTGGCTCAAGGAGCAGGGCGGCAATATCATGAACACGGTGGTGGACACCATCGGCTCCGTGGTGGGCGGCGTGGTAGACCTGTTTGTTGCCATTGTCTTCTCTATCTATATTCTGTTCAGCAAGGAGCGACTGAAGGCTCTGGCTGCCCGGCTGATCCGGGTCTGGCTGCCGGAGCGCTTTGGTGAGTGGCTGATCCATGCCGCAACCGTTGCCAGCGCGAATTTCCGCAGCTTTGTTTCCGGGCAGACGCTGGAGGCGGTGATCCTCGGCACCTTGTGCATCATCGGTATGCTGCTGATCGGTATTCCCTACGCCCCCATGGTAGGCACCCTTGTGGGTGTTACTGCCCTGATCCCTGTGGTTGGAGGTCTGATCGGCGCGGTGGTAGGCGCCTTTATGATCCTGACGGTTTCCCCCATTAAGGCTGTGATCTTTCTGGTTTTCCTCATTGTGCTGCAGCAGTTAGAGGGCAATCTGATCTATCCCAGAGTCATGGGCAGCCGGGTGAATCTTCCCGCCATGTGGATCTTAGCTGCGGTCACTGTGGGCGGCGGCGTTGCAGGTCCTGTGGGCATGCTGCTGGCAGTCCCCACCGCTGCCACCTTATATACGCTCTTCCGGGAAGCTACACAGCGGCGGGAGCAGCGCTTGTTCCCTCCGCAGGAGCCGGAAAAGCAGTAACATGATCACAAAATGTACCCCTGTACAGCAAAGCAATGTCATTAAGTCAAGAAAAAGCGGACTTCACAGAAATGTGAAGTCCGGTTTTTGTAATAATTATAAAAATAAAGTTTGACAAATAAGGAAAAATGTGCGGCCTTTTTGCTAATTCCGATTAGCAAAAAGGCCCTTGTAATCAGAGGTGTTCCCACCTAAAATTACGAGGAGGTTTCCTTATGTTAGGTCAATTAAATGTAATAAGGTGCCGTCAGGGTCAAACAGAACGGTTGTAAATTTCCTTTTGCGCACTCCTTTACGGGATATCCTGCTCTATCGTTTCCGGTGGTCTGTCCAGTGCTTCCGGGTGTGCCAGCAAACGCAGGAAATATTTTATCACAGATGCGTAATAAAAACCATCGCAGATCCGTTCATCCAGATTGAATGTCATATCCAAGTATTTGCGCTCCACGATCTGTCCGTCCTTAATTTCTTCTGCCCGGCGTTTGCGTCCGAAAGCACAGAATGCAGGCACAGTGCCGAAATCATACAGGTGATGGTGCACAGGCTTGATGCCAAGGGAACCCAAATTGGTAAAGTATACGCTGCCATGGAAGGGGCTGATCTCCAGTAAGGCTTTGGGGACCATGGCAAAGTAGTCAAGGCACTTCAGCAGCCAAATCGTAAATTTCAAAACCAATCTGGGGATCGCCATAAAACCGGCAACGGTGGCATCGGCGGTTGTCTCCATTTCGTTTTTGGCATTCTCCACCTCAGCGTTGAACTTGTGGTACACATCTACAGCGGTATCACCGGGATGCAGATGGACCTTGATGAGGGAGTCGGGGGCGTCGGCGGTCAGTTCTTTCTTGACGGTCATGCATACGGAAATATCATCGCCACGGGAGTAGATCCGCTGACCGGCGATGAAGCGATTGAGCGCAGGATATTTGGCAACTGTGCGGACATAGGCTGCTAACACCGCATGGGTAATACTGAAGCCGCGCAAACCTTCTTTTCTCTTTTGCCGGATATACTGTTCCAGTTCCGTGATCTCTGCGGATTCGGAGAACAGATTGTTGGCGCCGGTGCGATTGGGCATGAAATAGGCAGTAACCTGCTCCATAACCTGGGCAGTACGGACTTGCCGACCATCGATACGGTCACCCCAGGTGGGATGATACTTGTTATCGGTATGTACTTTGATTGCCGGCCACAGAAGGAGCATACCCAGGATCACCACGGCATCCGCCCAGCTTCTTGCGTAAATACAGCCTGCAAGAGCCATAGGATACAACGGTAGCAGCCAGATCTTTTTGTTCCTTCCGTCGATCAGCCGGGTATAGCAAAAGCACAGAAGCAGGCAAGCGATCCAGGCTGCGATAGAACCGGAGGGAATGGCAAAGCACAGTCCCATCAGCCATACCGGAACTGCTGTCCGGTAGAGCATTTCCTCTCCGGCCAGGACCGTCATCAGTGCATACAACACTGCCGCCGTGATGGGCAGGATCGCACCAAACCACAGATTCCCATTGCAGCAAACGATGCGAAGTATTGCCGAAACCATTATGCACAGCACCATCAACCAAGTACAGGGGTGCTTCCGGCTCACATACAGATGTATCCTCTTTTTCATAGGTTTTCCTCTCTATTTCTTCTTCCGAAAATATCTGTCCCGATAAACAAATCCTTCCGCAATCAAGCACACAGGGATAGCGGCAAAGAAATCTACCGCTGAGTGCTGCTTAATAAACATCGTAGACAGGCAGATCATCACCACAGCAAAAACGACGAAAGCACGCCATGCCCGATGGGCGGTCTTTTCCTTCGTCCAAACGGAGGCGATACCCAAAGAGTATGCCACATGGAGCGACGGGCAAACGCCGGTATTCGTATCGAAGGTATACAAGAAGCTGACACAATGGGTCAGAAAATTATCATTTACAAACTCTGCGGGCCGCAGATCCTGCCGTGTAGGATAAGCAATGTAACAGATCATTGCTAAAATCTGGGTAATGATGATATAGGTCTGTAACCGCTTGAAGCTGTCCACATTATATAGCAGGAAATATCCTAACGAGAACACAATCAAGGCATACCAGAATACATAGGGAATCAAAAACCACTCACAGAACGGGATCAAATCGTCCAGCCACATATGCACCGGCGTGCAGTTTTCCGCCGGGATCAGATTTTCCGTGAGAAAGTACAGGATAAAATAGCCGACCCAACCAAGCAATAGCTTCAAATGGGCAAACTGTGGCTCGTTTATCTTGCGTAAGCGGAAAGTTTGGTAATCAACCACCGGTTTTTTCATAGACATGCTCCTCAGGTCGGTTTTTGGGATAGTCTTTTTTCGGAATGTTCCGGTACGGCACCACAGTATGCTCCGGAAGGGCCTCTGCAATGGCGGTAATCTCATCCATCAGATATGTACAGATCCGTCTGCGCTCGGCATCCATCGGCTCGGCGGCACAGAACCGTACCGGCTTGCCCAGGCATATCTTCTTCAGCTTCGGTGCTATGTACATAGGAACAAAGCGCAGTTCCTTTCCGGTTTTCTTATAGTATAGTTTTGCGATGTCAATGAACTTATCCTGAAAGTCGTATACGATATGATTATGCGTCACATCATGCTCCGGGAAGATCACAACACGCTTTCCCTCCTGCAGCTTCTTTACCGTGTTTTTGAAGGTGGAGAGGATACGGGTATCGTGGTACACACCGATGGTCCGGGCATTGTTGAATATACAAGCCGCCAACGGCGCAATGATGTAAGACAGTAGCTTATAGCCCGGATGGGTCCACTTAGGCTTCTGACTCCAAAAGTCCCGGAAGGCATATTCCGGCACATCCTTTAAGTGCATCATTTCACCGGCACACCAGATATAAGGCTCTCCGGGTACATACAATTCACCTACGATAGGGCCGTTCATCTGGCAATGATTAGCGACAATGATCACCGGCCCGTCAGGAAGATTCTCCACACCCTCCACTTGAGTTTTGGGGTAAAAAACCTTCACACACCACTTTATAATCTGAAATAATGCTGATGTTTTCTTCTCGCTCATCATAGTCCCTCCATTATATTGCTCAAAGGATACTGCAGGAATGTCAACTCAAAGTAAACTTTTTTCATGGGTATCCGGTTGTTCCATACTATAAACACAAGGGAGAACCAAAACAAAGCCCGGCTTGAATTATCAGTAATATGATTCAGATAAGATTCCGGAAGGGAAACCACATCGTCCGGCATAATCGGCAGCAGGCAGCGGTAATGGAAACCACATTCAGATCCAGCAATCCCAAAAGGTTACTGACAAAGATCAGCAGCGCAAACAATGCAAACAGAAGGTTATATGTCAGCGCCGCAGCACTTTTCGGAACATCGTGTTCAATGACATTCGTAATGGTCTTATGAATCGTGCGTTTCAGTTTCATCTTCCTTCTTTGCCCGGTTGCCGAAAATACCGCCGATCATATCAAATACGGCATCAACGATCAGGGCAATGCCAATGAACATCCACAAAACAGCGGTGGTGCTGAAGGGATTGGTAATGACCGCGATACCGCAGAGAACAGAGATCGCTGCGCTGATCACCATCCAGAACCATTTACTCCGCTTCATACGGATGATATCGATGGTCCATTGAATTTTTGTGATGCCTGTAATCAGAATCACCACGCCGTACACCAGTGTCAAAACCGGGAAAGTGGCAATAAACCAATGGGAATTGAAGGCACAGAAAGCACCGGCCAAAATCATAAGTAATCCCTTCACAAGGATCTGACTGACTGCCGCCTTCTCCGGTTCTGTGCGGAAATACTTGATCGTTTTGCTGATGCCCATGATCATCAGTACAATGCCAAAGGCAATGATGATGCCGGAAGTAAATCCAATGGGATTTACCAGCAGCAAAATGCCGATGATCAATTCCACAAGGCTCATAGCCACACTGCTTAAGTTCCGCTTTAACATAATGCGTTCTCCTTTGGATTATTCATGCTGCTCGCTGCCGATCTTGCGGTATATTTTGTTACGCCAAGAATTGTCTCACCGTCGATTTGCAAGGGGGTAGGCCTGTCAAATTCCACTGTAATTTCGTGACCGGTATGTACAGCAACCATATTGGTATGCTTCACATGCTCCCCTTTGAAGATACTGGGAAACACGCACAGCGTTCTGATTCTGCCTGCACCGTGGAACAGCATAACGGATAGCTTACCGGCAGCTCGGTCTTGCTGCGGAGTGGGAATCATACCGCCACCGTAGTATCTTCCGTGCATGGTCGGCGCAATCCAAACCTTTTTGTAAGCATATTCCGCCCCATCCACAGTTACTGCTGCATTCCTCGGTGCAAAGTGGAACAGAAGACCCTTGATGGCGATACCGGTATAATTCACCTTTTTGCCGGGGATCTTACGAAGTTCGTCGCCAACCCGGCAGCAGTAACCGTCGATGCCGAAGCCTACACCGTTGATAAACCGGTAGTGTTTTCCGTTGATCTCCACAGTGGGCAGATTCTTAAGATACTTTGTGATGGGGCGTGGATTCTCTCCCATACCCATATCCCTTGCGAAGTCATTTCCTGTTCCGGTTGGGTAATATACGATCTCCTGGGTGATCTCCACACCGTTTGTATCGTTGACAAATCGGTTTAGTGTACCGTCACCGCCCACGATCACCAGATAATCCTCTTTCTCCATGCCGCTAATAAAAGCCGCGTAGTTGGTGATTCGGGTCATATCGTAATATTCCAGCTGCTCATCCAAAACTATCTGCAGCAGCTGCGAATCCTCTTTCGCCTTGCCGTTTCCTGCCAGCGGGTTATAAATCACATATCCTTTTGCCATATTACATCTCTCTTTTCTGTGTTAGTCAGAATCAGATGGCGAACCATCATGCCAATCGTTTCTGTTTTGCTTTCTTTTATGTTCTCGCCGGGAAAGACCTCCAGCACATCCAAATACACATCGGTAGGCTGAAATGGCGTTCTACCGGATATCTTTTCCGTGCCGGTGATACTGAGCACCGCAATTGGTGACTCTGCCTTTTGGGCGATCTTGAATACACCGTTATGGAAGGGCAGCAGCTGTCCGGTTTTGCTCCGTGTACCCTCCGGATAGATGCCGATGGACACCTCCTGCTTTTGTAGCAGTTTTGCTGCCTTGTTTATGGTAACGATCGCCTTTCGGGGATTCTCCCGGTCAATGGGCAGAAAGCAGCACTTGCGGATGATCCTTCCAAAGAAAGGGATCTTAAAATTACTGGGTTTAGAGACAAACGCAATCTTCCGTTCCTTCAGTGCGTACCAGGTAACAATAGGGTCAAAATTAGACCGATGGTTACTGACAAACAGCACTTTTGTATCTTCCGGGAGCATCTCCATGCCATTTGTATGGACCCGGATTCGCAGAAGCTTCATAGCAGCTGCCGTGGCGCTGTCCAAAAGAAAACGGTAGAAATTACTGTTTTTAGCATACTCCCTCTCCGGATTTACAAGCAGCGAACAAACACCAAGGAACAGCACATACAGTAAAAACAATCCAAGGAGGATTTCAAGAATATATAAAAGGATCATAATCCACCTGCTTTCTCACCGCCGCACTGCCTGCAAAAAGCATGATGATTGTGCATACCGTAAAGATCTCGCACAGCACGGTGCGTGCCGGCTTGATCCATTTCTCAATTTTGGGCATATTCTTTCCTCCTGCTTTGCAGCGTCTTCAAATTCTCTCTGCTGTACAAGAAGGCAGACAGCAAAGCCAGCGCAGTGCAGGCGCCGATCAAAATGCCGGAAACCACACCGGGGATATTGAACCAAATCAGATGAATGATCATCATGCTGTATAGAGACACAGTAGTTGCCTTTCCGTGCCAAACCGCACCATCTACTTTTCCTGTCTTGCGGATCACCAGTAACCCCAAAATACCGGCGGATACTTCTTTTACCACCATCACGCAGAGTGGCAGCAACATCCAGCGATGCCGGCTCACCAAGCAAAACAGCATTGCAATTTGGGTCAGTTTATCCGCTACGGGATCAAAGGCTTTGCCAAAATCACTGGTCATATGGCATTTCCGGGCGATGATGCCGTCCACAACATCTGTAACACCGGACAATACCAGTATGGCAGTCGTCCATAGGGGATCTTGCTTAACTATGTACAGCCACAGGATCACCGGGATCAGCAGCAGTCGAAACAGGGACAAAATATTGGGGATCGTCACGATCCTATGTTTGTACTTTTCTTCCACAATCTTCCGCCTCCGAGTCCGTTATATGAAGGCAGTATAAAAATGGAGTTACAACTGAAGGTAAATCCAAAGTCAATTATTGTTGAAAAAGGGGCATCCGGCAAAAGCCGGATACCCCTTTTGTATGTTGTTGCCCTGTATTCTAATTTGTCCGCAGTGTAACTGTAAAACGGCAGCCACCCTCTGGGCGGTTTTCTGCCGTGATCTGACCCTTCTCAATGGTCAAAATACGCTTGACAAGTGCAAGGCCAAGGCCATTGCCTTCCTGCTTGTGAGAAGAATCTCCTTGGTAAAATTTATCAAAGATATGGTTCTGCGCTTCCTCTGTCAGCCCGGGTCCTTGATCTTCTATGGAAAAAATCAGTTTTTTCAGTTTCTTAGTAAGATGGATTCTTACTGTACTTCCATTAGGGCTGAATTTGATGGCGTTGGAAATCAAATTGTCCCAAACATGTTGCATCATCGCCTCGTTGCCCAAATAGCTGACCCTATCCAACTCCACATCAAATTCGATATCCTTCTTTTCCCATGCAGGCTCCAACGCCACAATGGACTTCCGGATCTGTTCATCCAGGCGGTACTCGGTCTGATTCGTAGGGATCTGCTGATTTTCCAGCTTGGAAAGCAGCAGAATGCTACCCACCAAAGAAGACAGCCGCTGGGTGTTGAACAGGATCTTATCTATGTATTCTTGCTGATTATCGTCCAGATTGTCAGCATCCTGCAACAGTGTGGAGTAGCCCTCGATGGCATTGATGGGTGTCTTGAACTCGTGGGACACATTGGAAACAAAATCCGTCTGCAAAATCTCTGTGGAACTCAGTTCATGGGCCATTAAATTAAAACCGGTGTATATCTCCATGATTTCTTTGGAAGTGGATTTTTCCTCCAACCGGACGGAGAAATCACCCTCTGCCACCTTGTCCATAGCACCTCGCAGTTTTTTGACAGGTTGAAAGAAAAGCTTAGAAAGCAGACCGGTAACAAGTGCACCGATCAGCAGACAGCTGCCGACCAGCTCCAGTTCCAGCGGCACCTCCCAACCAAAAGGAAGTACATTGTTGAACAGCCGGTCCAGACCATAACCGATCAGCACACATACCAGCATTTCTAAGGTGACAAAAAGCGTCAGTCTCGTCCGAAGACTAAACCGATTTCGCTGTTCCTGTCTGACCTTTTCAAAGCGTTCTCTGGTATTCACAATTTCACCACCTTATAGCCAACACCACGGATCGTGACGATCTTAAAATCCTTGTTGTCCCGAAAGCGGTCACGGAGCCTGCCGATATGTACATCTACGGTGTGGGTATCGCTCTCGGAATCATAACCCCAGATCTCGTCCATCAGCTGCTGACGGGTGAATATCTTTCCGGGATAGGCTGCCATTTTATAAAGGAGCATAAATTCCTTCTGTGGCAAAACCGTACTTTCTCCTGCGGTGGTAACGGTCAGCGAATCGCATTCCATCAAGGTGTTGCCTATGGTCTGCCTCCGGTCATTGATCATTTGCGCACGACGGAGCAGTGCCTGTACACGCAGAACCATCTCGTTGACATTGATGGGCTTGACCATATAATCGTCCACACCGGATTGGAAGCCAAGGCGCATATCATCAAAGGCATCCTTGGCGGTGATCATCAGTACCGGGGTTGTGTTGCCCACATCCCGGAGTTGGCGTACCAGTTCATAGCCATCCATTACCGGCATCATAATATCGGAGATGATCATATTATAGTAATCTGCATCCATGGCATCCAGCGCTTCCTGGCCGTTGGATACGCCGGTAACCGTATAACCATGCCGGTTCAACACATGGGAAAACAACTGCCGCAGCTCCCGATCATCCTCGGCAATCAATATCTTCAGCATCACAACTCCTCCTGAAAAAGTTTCTTATCGCTATTATAGCATTTTTTCTCAACTAAACTTCAATAAATTATAAACTTCTGTTCTGGGTCTATAGTTTAGATGCAAGTCAAAGTTTACAAGCTCTCAAAAAACGATAATTTGGGATGATCCGCGATAAGCTTTAGAAGCTCTTGCAGGGCTTCTTTTTTCTTGCCGTCCATTGCGCTTTCTCCTTACCGAAGAGATTTTGCATCTCTTCCTTACATCTGTGGTTATAAAGTAAAACCTTTGTTTTGCCAAGTGTTTTCTTGCGGATTTTATTTATTTTTGAAAAATTTTTCTTGACATATTAAAGGATATTCTTTATTTTAGAATAAAGGGAGGGGACGAAATGGATATTCCTGCTAAAATTAGAATGGCAGAAGCATATGCAAAGATCAGCGAGGCTGATTTAGCAAGAAGGTTGAACACAACGCCGCAGGCATTCGGACAGCGAATGAAGACCGGGAAGTTTTCCTCGGCGGATCTGGAGAAAATCGCTGAGGCATTGGGGGCGGAGATAAAAGTAACAATCACATTCCCGGATGGAACGCAAATATAGGATTTGTATTATCGTTCTATACACTGCCTTGATATAAGCAAACAAAACGCCCGGAAGCGATTGCTTCCGGGCGGCAGTTTACTTATGGAGCGGGACGGCAAACGCAAATACCGGCCCAAACTGGTAAATGGTTTGTATAGCGCTCCTTTGAAGACTAACCCTGATTTTGATACAAATGCACCCCCTTTTGAGGTCAGGGGGTGCAAATGCTTGCGTTTAACTAAGATATTTGCTGAAAAATTGCTTTGTTTCGGGAACACATATAACCTTAAACATATATTTGCCACCATGATCTCTAAAAACAATGTAAGTATACCCGACATTACTGTACCGGTAGCCGTGCACGCGCATTGAAGAACCAATCAGAATTTCTGCGGTTTTAATTTCGTGCATCGAAAATATCTTTTCTTTTTTGATGCCGAAATAGTAATCTGTAACAGAAATCACATCGTCAACAATTTCAATAAAAGCTTTATCCATATCCATTTGTGTTATCGCAATTAGTATAGCAAGCACCAATACAGGAGTAAGTATCACAACGGCAGGCATAACGCTATTTATAGACAAGGAACACACGATGGCTGCGAAAAGAAATGACAAAAGAATCAAGGCGAAGCAGATAATAAGCATAATCTTAACAGACTTCTTGGTTTTGATTTTTGGTGTTCTGTCGTGGGCGTTAAACTTCATAGTATCACCTCTTTGTCTATAAATATAGCATATTTTCTTCTGCGATTCAACGATTTGAAGTGAGTGAAATATTTGCCTTGGGGCAAATGTGAAATAATAACCTGCGGTCATTATGAAATATTCGGTGTTCCACCGAATGTGAAATAAAATTTGCCCACATTCGCGAAGCGAATATTTCACTGCGAAGCAATTTCACTCTGCGAAGCAGAATTTCACTTGCCCTAAGGGCAAATTTCACTGGTCCACCAAGAAAAAAGACGCCCGCAGGCGTCTTTTCTCTTGGTGGACCATAGGGGGATCGAACCCCTGACCTCCAGATTGCGAACCTGGCGCTCTCCCAGCTGAGCTAATGGCCCATATTCACTGATTTGGTATACCCATACAAGAATTGGGAACCCTTACATATAATAAGATACCCATTTTCCGGTTGTTTGTCAAGGACTGTTTTTTTGGCGGGAGATTTCGTCCGGCGAAAGAATCCTGTTTTTTTCGGCAAAAATCAACACAAATTCTGGGTTTTTGCATATATTTATTGGAAAGGTATTCCGCTTGCTTTTCGGGCAAAATAATGGTATGATATGGGATATCTTGTGACAGAACAGGAGCATATCTTATGAAATATGATTGCGACAGAATCCTTCAGTGGACGCAAGCCCTTTTGAAATACAACCACGACACCAAGATGGACAGTGCCACGCCTCAGCAGCTGCATGATGCGCTGGGTCAGGCGGTGATGATGGAGATCAACGATTGCTGGACCCAGCATCGTCAGCTCCGCGCCCAGAGCCGCAAGGCATTCTACTTCTCTGCGGAATATCTGATGGGCCGTCTGGTGTTCTCCAACCTCTATAACCTGGGCATCCTGCCCCAGATCCGTGACGCCTTTGCAAAGAAGGGCGTAGATCTCTCCTGCCTGGAAGAGATCGAGGATGCTGCTCTGGGCAACGGCGGTCTCGGCCGTCTGGCTGCCTGCTTCCTGGACTCCGCGGTGTCCTGCGACCTGCCCCTGAGCGGCTACGGTCTGCGCTATAAGTTCGGCCTGTTCAAGCAGCGCTTCGATGACAACGGTTCTCAGCGTGAGCTGGCGGACGACTGGACCCACTACGGCGATCCCTGGAGCTACCGCCGTGACAACCACACCACCACCATCGAGTTTGCTGACCAGACTGTGCTGGCTGTCCCCTACGATATGCCCATCATCGGCTACGGCACCGACAACATCGGCACCCTGCGCCTGTGGCAGTGCGAAGCTGTGGAAGAACTGGACTTTGACGCCTTCAATGCCCAGGACTATGCCCGCGCATTGGACGCAAAGAACAGAGCTGAGGATATCACCCGTGTGCTCTACCCCAACGACTCCACCTACGAAGGCAAGCGTCTGCGCATCAAGCAGCAGTATGTCATCTCCTCCGCTTCCCTGCAGGACATTCTGCGGGTCTACCAGCGGGATCACGGCGATCTGAAGAAGTTCGGTGAATTCGCCTCCATCCAGCTCAACGACACCCATCCCGCCATGTCCATCCCCGAGCTGATCCGCCTGCTGATGAAGAACGGTCTGAGCTTCGAAGAAGCTTTCGAAGTGGCCCGCTCCACCTTCAATTATACCAACCACACCGTCATGGGCGAAGCCCTTGAAAAGTGGGACCTGAACCTGATGGCTTCCGTGGTTCCCGAAATTGTGGACATCATCCGCAAGATCGACGCCCGCCTGAAGAGTGAGCATCCCGGCCTGTTCATCATCCGGGACAATTCCGCCCATATGGCAAACCTCTCCGTCTATGTCTCCAGCTATGTCAACGGCGTTGCCCAGATCCATACGGAGATCCTGAAGAACGATGTCTTCCGTGACTGGTACGGCATTTTCCCCGAACGCTTCCAGAATAAGACCAACGGCGTCACCCCCAGACGCTGGATGGGTCTGTGCAACCCCGAGCTTACCGAGGTGCTGGAAGCCCAGGTGGGTAAGGACTTCCTGAAGGACCTGGATTCCCTGCGTGAGATCGAAAACAAGATCGACCGCCGCCTCATCGACCGCTTCAACGGCGTCAAGTACCTGAAGAAGCTGCAGCTTGCCGAGATCATCGAACAGCGGGAAGGTGTCGACCTGGATCCCAACTTCATTTTCGATGTGCAGGTCAAGCGCCTGCATGAGTATAAGCGTCAGCTGCTCAACGCCCTGTCCATCATGGACATCTACTTCGGCCTGAAGGATGGCTCCATCCGGGACTTCACCCCCACCGCATTCATCTTCGGCGCCAAGTCCGCCCCCGGCTACCGCAGAGCCAAGGCCATCATCCGCTATATCAACCGCATCGCCAAGCTCATCAACAATGATCCCGATGTGGCAGATAAGCTGCGTGTGGTCTTCGTGCAGAACTATAACTGCTCCTACGCCGAGCACATCATCCCCGCCGCCGATATCTCCGAGCAGATCTCTCCCGCAGGCACCGAAGCCTCCGGCACCGGCAACATGAAGCTGATGCTCAACGGCGCTGTGACCCTGGGCACCCGGGACGGCGCCAATGTGGAGATATTCCAGCAGGCCGGCGAAGAGAACAACTATCCCTTCGGCATGACCGTGGAAGAGATCAACGCCGCCCGCGGCAACTATCAGAGCCGCGGCATCTATACCGCAAATCCCCGCATCCGCCGCGTGGTCAACACCCTGGTGGACGGCACTGTGGAAACCGACGATGAACAGCGTGAACTGTTCACCGCCCTGCTGGACGGCGCAAGCTGGCACAGCCCCGACCATTACTTCCACCTGCTGGACTTCGCCTCCTATCAGGAAGCAAAGCTCCGCGCCAACCGGGATTACCGTGACCGCCGGGCCTTTGGCCAGAAGTGCTTGCTGAACATTGCCCGCGCCGGCAAGTTCTCCTCCGACCGCACCATCCGGCAGTATGCCGCCGATATCTGGCACATCAAGCCCGCCACCCTTTCCGGCGAAGAATAATCGATCGATAAAAAGCGCTCCGTTTGCAGAAACGGGGCGCTTTTTTGACCGAAACGGAAGCTTCGGCCAGCCGCTTGAAAATTCCTTCGACTTGTGCTATATTAAGGTTAGGTTAAACTCGTGTAAATTTAAAGAAAGAAGGTTTTATGTATGAAGAAAATCCAAAGGCTTCTCAGCCTCTTTCTGGCCGTTTCTCTGCTGCTTCTCATGCTGCCGACGGTTCAGGCGGCAGACAGCGGCACCTGCGGCAGCAACCTGACATGGAAGCTGCAAAACGGCACCCTGACCATTTCCGGCAGCGGCCCCATGAACGATTATCTCGGTGCCGCTACCCCGTGGGAAAAGACCCAGGTTACAAGCCTGATCGTGGAAAACGGTGTTACCACCATCGGCGCCGGGGCCTTCTCGAATTGCGAGGCACTGACAAGCGCGATCCTTGGCGACAGTGTCACCACCATTGGCTCCTCCGCATTCTATGGCTGCTATGATCTGGAGAATCTGACCCTGCCGAAGGGCCTGAAGATCATCCGGGATCACGGCTTCGCCTGCTGCTGGGCACTGACTGAGATCTCTCTTCCCGAAGGGCTCACCACCCTTGAGCACAATGCCTTTTATTATTGCCCGGCGCTTACCGGCGTGCAGCTTCCCAATAGCCTGACGCAGTTTGCCGAGACCAGCTTTTCCGGCAGCGACTACATCTCCGGCTTCTATGTGCGGGCGGATCATCCCGCTTTCAGCAACGATGATCAGGGCGCTTTGTACAATAAGGACAAGACCAAGCTGATCCTTTGCCCGGAATCCTTTTATGGCCACTTTGTTGTGCCGGGCAGTGTGAAGGAGATCGGAAGAACCGCCTTTTCCGGCTGCTTCGGTCTGGAAAACATCACGATCCCCGACGGCCTCACCACCATTGGCGAATATGCCTTCAGCTCCTGTTGGGGTCTCAAAGAGCTGATTCTTCCGGACAGTGTGACGAAGGTCGGTGATGGTCTTTGCCTCGGCTGTGAAGATCTGCTCTATGCGAAGCTGCCGAAAGGTCTTACTGCCATTACATATTCCATGTTCTCAAGCTGCGAAAGCCTGAAAGGGATCGTCCTCCCGGATGGCGTACGGAGCATCGGAGAAAGTGCTTTTTACGGCTGCGATCGCCTGACGAACATCACCTTCCCGGCGGGCATCCAATACTTGGGAAGCGGTGCCTTTGCCTTCTGCGAAAACCTGACGGATCTCTACTATCCCGCCTCCGAAGCCCAGTGGAACCGGAGCGTGCGCATCGAGGAGAATGCCTTTGTCACGGAGCTGCCCAACCGAACCCTGCGTATGCACTTCAACGCAAAAGGCCCTGTCTTTGTCCCGGATCACGATTGCCCCGCCGCATTGTTTATCGATATCCCCGGTTCCGATCACTGGGCGCACACAGGCATCGACTACTGCGTGGAAAGCGGGCTGATGAACGGCATCAGCGAGCTTCGCTTCGATCCAGCCGGTCAGGTATCCCGTGCCCAGCTGGTCACCATCCTCTATCGTGCTGCGGGAAATCCCTGGGTAGAAGTGCAGGGCCGCTTCTCCGATGTGCCTGAGGATACCTGGTATGCCAGAGCGGTGGAATGGGCTGCAGCAAATAACATCGTCAACGGCGTAGGCAATGGCAAATTTGCCCCGGATGCTGCCATCACCCGGGAGCAGATCGCCACCATCCTCTTCCGCTATGACGGCGGCACCAAGGCAGAGGGCAGCCTCGACACCTACCCCGATGCAGACAAGGTCAGCAGCTTTGCTGTGGATGCAATGCTCTGGGCCATCGAACATAAGATCATTACCGGGGCCTCTGTTGGGGATGTGACCTGGCTCAACCCTTTGAACAGCGCTACCCGTGAGCAGATTGCCTCCATCATGATGCGCTATTTGAATGGGAAATAAGGCAAACCCGTCCGAAAGAAGCTTTGCCGACCCAAGTGCTTTCCGGGAGAGCAGCTTCGATCAATAGGAACTTTTTATCGATATGTCATTGCAAGAACAACCCGCATGAGAGCCGAAGAACGGTTCCCATGCGGGGATGTTTTTTATGATGATTTTATGCCTTGCCGACACTGCCAAACAGGGTGATCTTCTCA
Source organism: Oscillospiraceae bacterium (assembly GCA_015067585.1). Lineage (GTDB taxonomy): Bacteria > Bacillota > Clostridia > Oscillospirales > Oscillospiraceae > SVMC01. The sequence goes on along the minus strand of SVMC01000011.1, from coordinate 12,354 downwards.
GCCACCACCTTTTTCATGGCGGCGATCTCGTAGGGGATCAGGCCCATCATGGTCTTGGCACCGGCGGCGAGACCTTCTTCCACGCCTGCCTTACCGGCCTTGTCGATGTCGGTGAAAATGTTCACCTTATGGACACCAAGGGCCACAGCCTTGCGGAAATCATCATCCGACAGGCCGCTGCCGCCGTGGAGTACCAGAGGGAGGCCCGTGGCTTCCCGGATGGCTGCGATGCGGTCGAAGTCCAGCTTCGGGGGGAACTTGTAGTCGCCGTGGGAGTTGCCCACTGCCACTGCAAGGGCGTCCACACCGGTGCGCTGCACGAAGTCCCGTGCCATTTCGGGGTCGGTGAAATAGTCGCTGGGGTTCTCCAGCTTGCCGCTGCCCTCGTTATCGCCCACATGACCCAGCTCACCTTCCACGGTGATGTTCATGGCATGGCAGATCTTGACCATTTCCGCCACCTTTGCCACATTTTCCTCATAGGAATCGGTGGAGCAGTCATACATGATGGAGGAGAAGCCAAGCTGCAGGGCCTCCATGCACTTTTCAAAGGTCAGACCATGGTCATAATGGACGCATACGGGCACCTTGGCCTTTTTTGCCATGGGGATCAGGTATTCCGCCACCCGCTCCAGTTCCATAGCGGGCAGCAGCACCTGTGCGGTACCCACGATCACGGGGGCATTCAGCTCTTCCGCGGTTTCGATGACCGCTCTGCCCATTTCCACATTGACCGCATTGAAAAAGCCAACGCCATATTTGCCTTCCTTGGCCTTTTCCAGAATTTCATACATATTTACAAGCATAATCTACCTCACATTGTTTCCCAGCCGGAGGCAATTCTGGCCTCCAGAACATTCAGCGGCTGCAGACCGCCAAGGGCATCGTAAGAAGTGACGGCGCAGGCACCCTCCGCCGCAGCCAGTGCCGCGCACTGAGCAGGGGCCTTGCCTTCTGCTGCCGCCATCAGGAAGGCGGCGATGCTGGTGTCGCCGGCACCGGTGCCGGAGAGCACCTGATCTGCCCGGAAGCAGGGCTGCACACCCTGTGCGTCTGCCCAAAGCTCCGGGTTCAGCTCCAAACGGCTGCCCACCTTCCGCATTTCCTCAAGGGGTGCGGTACGGTAGTACATCCCCGCAGTGCCGCACTTGATCAGCACGGCTTTGGCACCCATGGCAAGGCAGCGCTCTGCCAGCGGAGCCACATCCCGCTTCATGTCAAGATGCGCGATCATGTCGCCGCCAAGGGCAGCCAGGGCGTCATAGGCGGGACGGTCCAGCATATAGCACAGCTCTTCAAAGCTGGGCACGAAGAAGTCCGTCTCCGGCAGTACGGCGGTGAGAAAAGCTTCCCAATCGTTTCTGCCCGCTTCGGTATCCGGGTCCACCGCCGCCAGGTCCAGGCTGGTGGCGATGCCGAGGGCCTTCATCCGGCGGAAGGTGGCGGCCATTTCCGCGCCCTTGTTCTCATACATTTTCTCCATCAGGGAGGGGTAGCCGAAGTGGAACAGGGCGGCATCCTTTAGCGCTTCGTCCGGAATATCGCTGTTGGAGAATGTATTGTTGGCGCCGGGGTTGTGCAGGAAAATGCGGTCCACACCCGGCACTGCCACCACCACGGAATAGGAGGTGGAGCTGCCGTCGTCTACGATGAGGCCGTCAGCACCATAGCTGAGTGCGATATCCCGCACCATAGCGCCGAAGGCATCATTTCCCACCTTGCCCAGCAGACGGACATCCGCGCCTAAGATCTTCAGCGCAAGACCGGTGTTGGCAACACTGCCGCCGGTGTGTACATCCGCATCGTCCATATGCACCAGCTTGCCGGGGACTAAGATCTCCCCGACACTGCTGAACTTCGCCTTGGTGGAGAATACCGGCGTGATATCCAGGCAGATATGACCTGCCGCAATGATTTTCTTTTTCATGTAATGTATCTCCAAGGGAGAAGGGGATCAGACCAGACCCATGATGAGGTTCATGGTGTACATCTCAAGCTGCTCGAACTTCCGCTCTGCGATGAGCTTATTGGCATATTCGTAGTCGTAGCGGGCGACCTTTTCTTCCAGCGCCTTGAAGATGCTAAGGGAGTTCTTCAGATGCTCATAGCGGTCCTCATCGGAGGTGGTACGCATGGCCTTCACATCCAGACCCACATATTCGCCCTTGGAGCCGTAGCCGTTTTCCACCAGCACCTTGACCTGATTGAAGGCGGAACGCAGGTTTTCCACGCCGAAGGATTTGTCCTGGTCATAGCGGATGGAGTTCTGATCGTTTAGGTGAACGGTAAACAGCTTATCAAATGCCATGGCGAAGCCGATCTCATGGGCGGGGTCCAGACCTGCCAGAACGGCATGGGCGGATTCCAGGTTGCCGCCGACGCGCTTGGGGTCGATGGTGGCGGCGGAAACTGCCATCACATGGCCCATGGTGCCGCAGATGGAACGGTCAATGGGTTCGTTGGGTTTGGGTTCGATGCAAACGCGGATATTCTCGTCATAAGCCAGCATCTTGTTGATGGCGTCGATGAGTGCCTTGGTGGCCCAAACGGGGCTCTTGCTCTCAGCGCACAGGGTGCCTTCACGGGCCAGCCACAGCACCAGCAGGTCGGTGCCCAGCTCCTTGGCGATGTCGATGGAGCGATAGGTGCGCCACATGGCATATTCGCGGTCTTCTTCGCTGCCGCTCATGTAGCCGCCGTCCTTGGTGTGGGGGTCCATCCACAGGCGGGGTGCAACGAACTCGGCCTTGAGGTTATACTTGTCCAGCAGCTTCTTGACGCCGCGGGCATATTCCTTGATCTCCTCTTCGGTCATGTTGTTCATGTTGGGAACGGCATCATCGTCGTGGAACTGCACAGCGGAGAAGCCAAGCTCTGCGAATTTGGCAAACTTTTCTTCCAACTCAACCTCGCTGCGGGTTTCGGGACCGTAAGAGTCGGCACCGGGATGGACATTCCAGGGGCCTACGGAAAACTTGAAGTTAGACATGAGAGTTCCTCCTGTATTTTTATAAATTTATGATACTATTTTAAATAGAATCCCCCTGCCGTTTCCTTCATTAGTTCAGCGAAAAAAACAGATTAGTTTGCGATTGCGTAACATTTTCAAAAGTATGCACTTTTCGTCAATTTGACAACAGCAGGAAATTTAATTTAAAAAATCGCAGGTAATCCCGCGATTTATCAACATAATATCTGAATTTCCGGCAAATATCGCCTGTATGCATTGACAAGAGCGGGAATGCTGTTCTATAATTTGTTTGTGGGAGGCGATGGTATGGCAAGAGAATACGAGATTGTTTCAAGATCCCGGCTGCGGTATATGAATATCTTTCTGGTGCGCCTGATCTCCAGAACCGCCCATCTGCATCAGGAGATGGAGCTGGGGATGATCTTGGAGGGAAGCGTGACATTGCACGAAGGGGAAAGCCATGTGCGCCTTTCCCAGGGGGACATCTATATGGTCAGTTCCCTCAGCGCCCATTCCTTCCTGTCAGAAGGGCCGGGCGCGCTGGTGCTGTCGGTGCAGCTGGCCCCCCGCTACTTTGCCCCCTTCCTGCCGGAGCTGCAGAAGCTGCGTTATACCGGAAGTCCCCGGCTGCGGGAGCATTTTGCGCATGATCCTGCACAGTATGCCCTGTTCTCCTTCCTTCTGATCGAAACCGCCTATGCCTACCTGCAGCGGCAGGCAGGGTTTGAGTACCGCTGCTTTTCCCTGATGGCAAGGCTTTTTCAGCTCATCAAAGAAAATCTGGGGGGTCATCTGTCCTTCCGGGAGGAAGACCGTTCCGGCAAGGAAAAGACCCGGCGGCTTCTTTCCATCACGGATTATATTGAGGAAAACTACACCCACAAGATCCTTTTGGAGGACATTGCCTGCAGAGAGGGGCTGTCCATGACCTATCTTTCCCATCTGTTCAAGGATTCCCTTGGTGTCACCTTTCAGGACTATGTGAAGGAAAAGCGCTTTGAGTATGCCTGCAGCCTCATTGCGGGCACCCAGCGAAAAATCCTGGACATCAGCGTCAGCAGCGGCTTTTCCGATGTGCGCTACCTGACCCGGATGTTCCACGAGCGCTTCGGCTGCACCCCAAGGGAGTACCGCAGATCTGCCCAAATGCCCTCCCGGAAACAGCCATCACCCCTGCACAGCTCCCAGTATTTCATGACCCCGGAGGACAGCCTGCAGCTTTTGGCTCCTTTGAGAGCACAAAGCCGCCATGCGGTGAAAGACCTTTCGCTTTCCGCCTTTTTGTAACACACGGTGCCAAATAAAGAACGACCTGCTTTCCTTTTGGAAGGCAGGTCGTTTTTTATTCAGCTTGCCATGGGCTTGGGCGGCGCCTTGATGTGGTGGATCAGCTCCTGGGTGCTGGAGGTGAAGGAGATCCCGAACACCAGGAGGCAGTAAATGGTCAGGCACAGATCCGGCAGCAGCAGGGCAAGGCCGATGCCGAAAACGGAAGCGCCGGTGAGTTTATTGAGGACGGAATGCAGGGCAGCAAACTGGTGCAGCCGGATGGCGGCCACCAGATAGGAGCCCAGACGAATGCACAGAACCAGACCCACTAAATACCAGATCCACTCCGGCAGACGGCGGCGCAGCACCGGCAGCAACCGAACCAGCATCACAGAATAGAAGGAAAGGTCCGCAATGCTGTCCAGCTTCGCGCCAAAGGCGCTGGTGGTGCGGAGTTTGCGTGCAAGGAAGCCGTCCACCATATCGCTGAGGCCGCACAGGGCATACACCACATAGAATTCCCGGCTTTGCGGGCCTAAGAACAGCATGGCAATGGCACCCAAAATGCGGAAGCTGGTGATCAGATTGGGGATCCATGCGCGATTGGCACTGACGGTTTTCAGTTGTTTCTTAATATCATATTTCATAGCAGCAACAATCAAAAGAAATCGCCAACTGCGATTGGTTTTGCTCCTTCCTATATAAGATAAGATGAAAGCAGGGTTATCTTTGTTTTTTTGCCAGCGGCTCGGATTTCTCCTGGGCCAGCAGCAGTTCTGCTAAAATTTTATTGGAGATCAGCATCCCTTTGGGGGTGAGGTAATAGCGGGATTCATCCTGACGGACAAAGCCCATTTCGCCAAAGCGATCCAGCAGCTTTCTGATGGGGCGGAAGGGCAGCAGGAAGCGGCGGGTATATTCGTCGGCATCGATGCCGTGGGTGGTGCGAAGGCGGAGCATCAGGTATTCCCCCGCCCGCTCTCTGGAGGGCATATCCTCGCATTCCGAGAGGATGGTGCCGCCCTTGAGGACACCTTCGCAGTAGTCCATGATATCGGCACGGATGGTGAAGCGCTTTCCCGCAAAATCGCTGGCAGCGGAGGGGCCGAAGCCGAGATACTCGCCGCCCAGCCAGTATTTCAGGTTGTGCTTCGATTCCAGCCCGGGCTTGGCAAAATTGGAGATCTCATACTGGCGGAAGCCGGATTCCGACAGCTTATCGCAGGCATACAGGTACATATCCGCCTGATCGTCCTCGTCCGGCAGGTTGCAGCAGTCGCGGTACTCCCAAAGGGGGGTGCCTTCCTCCACCTTCAGGCCGTAGCAGCTCATGTGTTCCGGTTCCAGTTCCAGCACATGGTTCAGCGTGCCCTTCCATTCCTCGAAGCTCTGTCCGGGCAGACCGTAGATGAGATCCAGAGAAATATTGTTGAAGCCGGCATTGCGGGCATTTCGCACTGCAGTGACCGCCTGTTCATAATTATGGGGACGGCCCAGCTTTTTGAGAAGGTCGTCGTTATCCGTCTGCACGCCGAGACTCATGCGGTTGAAGCCCTCGGAATGGAGCTTCTGCAGCAGGGCTGACTGGGCGCTGTCGGGGTTGGCCTCGAAGGTCACCTCCGCATCGGACTGGACATCGAAGCGGCGCTGCAATTCATTAAAGATGCGCACCAGACCCTCCGCACCGAAGAAGGAGGGGGTGCCGCCGCCGAAGTACACGGTGTCCACACTGTAATCTCTGGCCCGTGCGCCGAATTCACGGATGTGCAGGGGCAGGGCCTGCAGATACAGGTCGGTGAGATCCTTTTCCCGGCTGCCGCCCAGGGAATAGAAGTCGCAGTACTGGCACTTGCTGCGGCAGAAGGGGATATGGATATAGATGCCTAATTTTGTTTTCTCGGAAGGTCGCTTGTCCAGCCGGAACAGCTTGGAAAGGGGCATAGGATTCCCTCCTTTATTCATCCAGCTTCAGCACGGCCATGAAGGCTTCGCTGGGCACGGAAACGGTACCGAAGGAGCGCATTCTCTTCTTGCCTTCCTTCTGCTTTTCCAGAAGCTTCTTCTTTCTGGTGATGTCGCCGCCATAGCACTTGGCCAGAACATCCTTGCGCAGGGCCTTGATGGTCTCACGGGCGATGATCTTGCCGCCCACGGCTGCCTGCACGGGAATCTCAAACATCTGGCGGGGGATATGCTCCTTCAGCCGCTCGCAGATCTTTCGTGCCCGGGCATAGGCGCTTTCAGAGAAGAGGATGAAGCTCAGTGCGTCGATGAGCTCGCCGTTGAGCAGGATATCCAGCTTCACTAACTTGGAGGGACGGTAGCCGTCCATCTCATAGTCCAGCGAGCCGTAGCCGCGGGTGCGGGACTTCAGGGCGTCGAAGAAATCGTAAATGATCTCGTTCAGGGGCATATCGTAATGCAGCTCCACACGGCTCTGGTCAAGATAGGTCATATCCTTGAATTCGCCCCGGCGCTGCTGGCAAAGATCCATAATATTGCCCACATAATCCGGCGGGGCAATGATATTGGCCTTGACGAAGGGCTCGTAGGCCTGCTGGATCTCCATGGGATCGGGATAGTTGAGAGGGGTGTAGACCTCAAGGGTCTCACCGTTGATCTTTTCCACCTTATAGACAACATTGGGGGCGGTGGTGATCAGGTCCAGGTTAAACTCTCGTTCCAGACGCTCCAGAATAATCTCCATGTGCAGAAGACCTAAGAAGCCACAGCGGAAGCCGAAGCCCAGGGCGATGGAGTTCTCCTGGGTATAGGACATGGAAGCGTCATTGAGCTTGAGCTTTTCCAGCGCGTCACGCAGGTCGCCGTATTTGGAGCCGTCGGCGGGGTATACGCCGGAGAATACCATGGGCTGCACCGTCTTATAGCCGGGCAGAGCCTCGGTGGAGGGGTTGGCAGCGCCGGTGATGGTGTCGCCAACGCGGGTATCCGCAATGGTCTTGATGGAGGCGGTGAGATAGCCGACCTCGCCTGCCCGCAGGCAATCGCAGGGCACCATGCCACGGGGGTGGAGATAGCCGCACTCCACGACTTTATACTGGGCGCCGGTGGCCATCATGGTCACATCCATGCCGGGACGGATCTCGCCGTTCATGACACGCAGATACACGATGACGCCGCGGTAGGAATCGTACTGACTGTCGAAGATCAGGGCCTGCAGGGGGGCGTTGGGGTCGCCTTCGGGAGGGGGTACATCCCGCACGATCATCTCCAGCACGGCGGGGATATTGATGCCGTTTTTGGCGGAAATCTCGGGGGCATCCTCGGCGGGCAGGCCGATGATGTCCTCGATTTCCTGCTTGATCTGCTGGGGACGGGCAGCGGGCAGGTCGATCTTATTGATGACGGGAAGGACTTCAAGGTCGTTGTCGATGGCAAGGTAGGTATTGGCCAGGGTTTGGGCCTCCACGCCCTGAGAGGCGTCCACCACCAGCACAGCCCCCTCGCAGGCGGTCAGGCTGCGGGAGACCTCATAGTTAAAGTCCACATGGCCCGGGGTGTCGATGAGGTTCAGAACATAGTTCTCCCCATCCTGGGCATGGTAGTTCAGGCGGACGGCGCGGGCCTTGATGGTGATGCCGCGTTCGCGCTCCAGATCCATGGAATCGAGGATCTGATCCTCCATATCACGCAGCTCCACAGTATTGCAGGCTTCCAGCAAACGGTCAGCCAGGGTGGATTTGCCGTGGTCAATGTGGGCAATGATGGAAAAATTACGGATTTTGGATTGATCTGTCAAGCTGCTCAACTCCTGCTGAGATAATTGTCATGGTTTATCTTAACATTATACTACATTTTTCAGGAAAGTAAAGCAAAACCGAAAAACTACCCGAGCTTTTGTTCAGCTGCACAGCATGGCGAAATACTTTTTCACCATGCTGCAGCAGCCCTCCCGGGTGGGAGGGCTGTTGTGCGATTTCCGGATCATTCCGCCGCAAGGTAACGCATGATGATGGCAGCGATCTGCTCGCGGGCTGCGCTGTTGAGGGGGTTGATATAGGTGACATTGTTGGCGGTTGCGCCGGTGATGATGCCCTCCTCTACGGCCCAGACCATTGCGGTGACGGCATAGCTGCTGACCTTGGCGCTGTCCGGGAAGCTGCTCAGGTTGCCCTTGACTTCGGGACTGCCTGTGTAGCGGTAGAGGATGGTGGCGATCTGCTCACGGGTAATGGTATCGGTGGGAGCGAAGCTGCTGCCGTCGCCTACGCCGTTGACGATGCCGTTGGCGGCGGCCCATTCAATGGCGGCGGTATACCACTGACCTTCCTTCACATCCTTGAAGGTGCCCACATATTCTGCTGCGGGAGAACCCTCCACACGGTAAAGGATGGTGACCAGCTCTGCCCGGGTCAGGGTGCCGCCGGGATTGAACCGGCTCTCGCTGATGCCGTTCATCAGTTTGTTTTCGATGCAGAAGTCGATGCCCTTGTGCGCCCAGTGGTCAGGGGTGGGCATATCTCCAAAATCCTTACCGGGACAGCTGTGTCCTGCGCCGCTTTCACCGCAGCGGGTGCAGCTGCCGTCCTCAAAATCGTGACCGAGGGCGGGTACGGTTTCGTAGCTGTAGCTGTCGCCGCAGGCGCAGGTGTAGGTGTCGCTGCCCGGCAGAAGGCAGGTGGGGGCGGTGACGGCGCGGCGGTAAGAATGGGGATGAGCGGGAATGATCTCGGTTTTTTCTTCCCCGCAGACGGTGCAGGTGAAGCGCTTGGCACCATCCGTTTCTTCAGTGGGTTCAAGGGTGATAAGGCCGTTGTCCCATTTGTGTCCGGTGGCGGCGATTTCGTTTGCTGTGTAGCTGTGTTCGCATATTTCGCAGATATAAACGGTGAAGCCATCATCGGTGCAGGTGGGCGGGATGACTTCTTCCCTGTAGTTATGGTCGCAGGGAGTCACGACGCTGCCGTTGCCATCCAGCTCCAGAGACTTCAGAAGGAATTCCCAGCCCTCCGTCATGCCGGTATAGGCGTCGATGCAGATAGAGGCTGCCTCAAGATTGGTATCCTCAAAGGTGAACATCAGGTTGAAGGTCTCGCCGTCATCGGAACGATAGCAGGTATAGTCGGTGCGGTTTTTTACGATGCGGAACCAGTATTCACCGCTCTCCGCAAAACCCGGCTCGGAATTCATGGTTTCCTCTGTAATGCTGCCCTTCACCCGACGGATATCCTGCATGGAGCCGTCGCCGCCCCGGATGCCCACGAAGTTATCGTAATCCGCCATGGCATAGAAGCCGAAATACTGGTAATAGCCGTTGGCGGCCCCGGCGGGATCAAAGGCGAAGTGCAGGGTGGCGGTCCAGTCGCCTGCCACGGGCACCATCACCACATCCTTGGGGCTCACCTCGCCGAGCTGTCCTGAGCTCGGCTCAAAGGCTTCCCGGGTGCAGCGCAGATACAGGCCCTCACCGGCACGGATCTCGCTGAGTTCCTGCCGGAGGATCTCAAAGCTGCCCTCGGAGGCGGGGTTTGTAAAATCGATCCCGCTGCCCAGCTTTGCGCTCTGCACGGAAACGGTAATGTTGCCCCGAATGCCGGTGATGCGGTAGCCTTTGGAACCGCTGCCGGAGGGATACAGAAGCTGATCGTAATTCTCCTTCGGCGATATGGTGATCCGGCCCGGCTGGAAGCCTTCGGGAACAGACACCGTGAAATTCACTTCACCATTTCCCAAGAGGTCGGTCTTGCCTGTCTCGCCGTTGCGGGCAAGGGCATAGGCGGGATTGCGCTGCGCCGTTCCGGAAAGATCCCGGGTGTCATATACCGCGATGCTGCAGCCCTCGCCCCGGGTAAAGCTTGCCCGGAAGGCCGTCGCACCGCAAAGGGTGCAGAGATCACCGTCAAAGCTATGGTCGCAATCCGCTTCCTCCGTCACGGTGGTGATGGTGATGGTGCCGCTGATGCCGGTGATGCGGTAGAGGTTCTCCCCAAGGGGAAGAATTTCGTTATAATTTGCCGCAGGGATCGCAGTCACATTGGAAACCTTGTAACCCGGCTTCAGATCCACCCGGAAATTGATTTCGCCATTGCCGCTGCTGTCCGGCTCGCCGGTCTCGCCGTTTCGGACATAGGCGAATTCTGCGTTGGGCATACCTTCGCCGGCGGTATCCCGGGTGTTGAAGGAGGTGACGGAGCTGCCGATGGAGCAGTTGAAGCGGCCACGGTAGACGATGTCTTCCCTTGTCAGATTGTCCCGGAAGAAGTGGGCGCGGACACGGACGAAGGTTTCCAGGTTGTCCACATAATCCTGCCAGCTTCGGGTGGCTTTATAGACCTGCTCATAGTCCGTGCCGCCTGCCAGTACGCTCTGGCTGCCGTAATAGGCATTGTTGTAGGTCTCCTTGGTGATGCGAACATCGTTCATTTCGGCAGAAGCTGCCAGATCCCGGGAAAGCGTCACCACTTTGGCGGCAGCTTCGTCGAAAATTGCCTGATTTTCATTGTATACCCGATAGACCTCGTCCATGAAGTCCTCATGCTTGCCGATGGCCTGATAGATGGAGCCTTTGCTGTCATCGATGTTCCGCAGGAACCAGCCGTTGGCATCCGCAAGGGTGACGCCATGGGCGCCGCCGCCCTGATTGCTGCCCACGGCATTGTCAAGGTCCCACATGGGGCCGGCAAACAGCTTATCGCTATCCGCAGTGCCGTCCCGGTGGAACAGCAGGCTGCCCGCGTTGGCATCGTAGCCCCGGACGAATTCCTGCATCAGGTACATGGCGGCCCAGCTTTCCATATCCACATATTCGCTGTAGTGCTTCCCCTTTTCGTTGCAGCCGTCAGGGGAGCGAATGGCATCCCACACATCCTGCAGGTAGTCTTGAATTTGCGCAGAGGCGGCCTTCAGGGATTCCACACTCTCGCCATCGGGCAACAGATTGTCGCCGATCTTTTTCACGGTGATGCGGGTGCGCTTGGCGTAGGGCTGCACGGCATTGTCCAGCTCAAAGCTGGGGTCACCGCCCTGCTCAATGGGCGGTTCTGTATAGTTATCATCCTCAATGCCGTAGCCGTCATCGGTGATGAAGGAGTCATTTTTGGGGGTGACCAGATATACGCCGATGTACTCGCCGTTCATCCATACATCCGCGCTGGCGCTGTCCAGGCCGATATCCAATGCATAGGACATATCGTAGCCGATCTTGTTGCGCAGCAGGGAGCGGTCAGCGATATTGGCAAGGAGGCTGAACTTCTTGGTCTTCTCCGGCATCTCGATGCCAAGGATGGAGGAGACCTTGCTGCCTAATGTAATATTGTAAGGCCGTTTTTCCTTTGCCATGGACCAGGTGGCATTGCCCCGACCCTTGATCTTGTCCAGCTCATGTTCCTCGCCGTCAATGAAAATGATGCCGGTGCATTCCTTGTTGTGGGAAGGGTCAGAGTTCATGGCATGAATGGTGCCAAGGCTTTCATCGATCTCGATGAAGATGGGCGGCACCGCTGCCGAGCCCTGATAGGTGGTGACGGTGAAGGCTTTTGTGCTGCTGCCGTCGGAGAAAGAATAGGTCCTGCTTTCGCCCACTGCCGGAATGGGCATTTCTCCGCTTTGATAGGAGCGGGAACCTTCCATGCAGGAAAGACCGCCCTCCCAGGAGAAGAAGCAGGCAGACGCGTCGGTATTGCCCGGCAGATACAGGCAGTAGTCGCCATTGTCGTTGTCCTTATCCCGCAGCACCAGATCGATGGCGGCGGGGAGGTTATTGGCCTCCGATGGCTCCACGGATAAGGTGGCGGGAAGGGTCCCCTCGGCTGCCAGCACATGGCCGGGCAGCAGAGAAAAAATCATGCAAACAGCAAGCAGCAGACTCAAAAGTGTTTTCTTCATAGTTGTACCTCCATGATGGACGCAATGCCTGGATATGCTTGAAATATAGCTTACAAAATTACTATATCAGAAAATGAAAATCAAAGCAAGATACCCCGGTATAACGAAAATATACAGGCAAAAACAGCCCACCGGACTCCCGAAGGGCTGTTTTTGTGCCTGGATTACTTGGCTTCAAGGTAGCGCATGATGATGGTAGCGATCTGTTCGCGGGTGGCGCTGTTCAGGGGGTTAAGGTAGGTGACATTGTTCACGGATGCACCGGTGAT
>SVMC01000054.1 GCA_015067585.1 Oscillospiraceae bacterium | reverse complement strand
CCTTCTGTTGTGTATGGTCTGGTGGGTATGCTGGTTCTGGTTCCGGCTATCCGAACAATTTTCAATGTGCCTGATGGCGCCAGTCTCCTTGCCGCCATCATCGTTCTGGCCATTATGATCCTGCCCTCCATCATCAAGATGTCCATTACCGCCCTGGACGCAGTTCCCAGGGAATACGAGGATGCCTCCCTTGCTCTTGGCGCAACGCCTATCGAGACCTACTTCAAGGTTTCCGTGCCTGCCGCAAAAAGCGGTATCGCAGCAGCCGTTGTGCTGGGCGTAGGCCGTGCCATCGGTGAAGCCATGGCGGTGATGATGGTCGCCGGCAATGTGCCCAATATGCCCGATTCTCTGTTCCAAAGCGTCCGTTTTCTCACCACTGCCGTGTCCAGCGAGATGGCCTATTCCAGCGGCTTGCAGAGACAGGCGCTGTTCTCCATCGCGCTGGTATTGTTCCTGTTTATTATGCTCATTAATGCCACGCTGAACTTCTTCCTCAAGCGGGAAAAGGAGTAACCTATGCCCAATCAATCCTTATCAAAAAAGAGAAAAAGCTTTGAAGTGCTGATGAAAGCACTGATGCTGTTGTCGGTCGGCCTGACCGCCGCGCTGGTGCTGTTCCTGCTGCTCTATGTGCTGGGACAGGGTGTTCCCAACATCACTTGGGAACTGCTTTCCACCAAACCCAGCTATCTGACCGAGCGCATCGGCATCCTGCCCGACATTCTGAACACAGTCTATACCGTGCTGGCAACCTTGCTGATCGTTTTGCCTTTGGGCGTGGGGGCTGCCATTTATCTGACCGAGTACGCATCCAACAAGAAGGTGGTCGGCATCATCGAGTATGCCGCCGAAACCCTTTCCGGTATCCCCTCCATCATCTATGGCCTGGTGGGTATGCTGCTGTTCTCCAATCATATGGGAACCTGCCTGATGGCGGGTAGCTTGACGCTGGTGATCATGAATCTGCCTACCATTATGCGCACTACACAAGAGAGCTTGAAAACCGTTCCTCAGTCCTACCGTGAAGGTGCATTTGGTCTGGGAGCCGGTAAATGGCGTGTTGTCCGCACCGTAGTCCTCCCCGGCTGCGTGGATGGGGTCATCACCGGATGTATTCTCTCCGTCGGCCGCATCCTTGGCGAGTCCGCAGCACTGCTCTTCACCGCAGGGTTTGCCCATGCGGTCAATGGTCTGATTGATGGCCTTGCAGCACCCGGCGCAACGCTGACCGTCGCCCTTTATGTTTACGCAAAAGAACAAGGTGAGTTCGGCGTGGCCTTTGCCATAGCCGCGATCCTGATGGTACTTACCGTGCTGATCAACTTTGCAGCTGCGTTGGTACAGAAGCACTTCGCAAAAAGGAGAACAGTGTGAAGTATCACACTGTATTTATAATCGCAAATCGCCTCGCCGCTTTGCGGCAATCGACGATTTATGCGAAAAATTCCCCCGTTTCGCAAGGGGAAACATTGATTTAAATTTATGCCGCAACACGCGGCGAAACAGAGGAATTTATATGAGTATTATCACTGTAAAAGATATGTGCCTGTGGTATGGTGACCATCAGGCATTGAAAAATGTGAGCATTGAAATCCCCGAAAAGAGCATTACCGCCTTCATCGGCCCTTCCGGCTGCGGTAAGTCCACCTTTCTTAAGACCTTGAATCGCATGAATGACCTGATCCCCGGCGTGAAGATCACCGGCGACATTTGCTACGAGGGAACGGATATTTTCTCCCGGGAAGTGGATGTGAATCATCTCCGCAAGGAGATCGGCATGGTGTTCCAGAAGCCCAATCCCTTCCCCATGAGCATTTACGATAACATTGCCTACGGTCCCCGCACCCATGGCATCACCGGCAAAGTGGAACTGGACGAGATCGTAGAACGTGCGCTGCGAGATGCAGCCATCTGGGATGAGGTAAAGGACAGACTGAAAAAGAATGCCCTTGGTATGTCCGGTGGTCAGCAGCAGCGTTTGTGCATCGCCAGAGCGCTGGCTGTTCAGCCCAAGATCCTGTTGATGGACGAGCCTACATCCGCTCTTGACCCCATTTCCACTTCCCGCATTGAGGAGCTGGTTCTGGAACTGAAAGAAAAGTACACCATCGTCATGGTGACCCACAATATGCAGCAGGCAGTTCGTGTGTCTGACTACACTGCGTTCTTCCTGCTTGGTGAACTGGTAGAATTCGGCAAGACCGATGACATCTTCTCTCAGCCGCAGGATCAGCGCACCGAAGATTACATCACCGGCAGATTTGGTTGAGGAGGAGAATATGAGAAACAGATTCGACGAGCAGCTTTTTGAGCTGAATCGTGAAATTATTGAAATGGGTGCCATGTGTGAAGAAGCTATCGCGGCCGCTGCGAAAGCCCTTTCTGACGGCGACATCGCATTGGCAGAAAAAGTGCGGATAAACAGCGGCGCCATTGATCAGATGGAGCGTGACATTGAAGGCCGCTGCATGAAGCTCCTGCTCCATCAGCAGCCGGTTGCCCGGGATCTGCGCCTCATTTCTGCGGCGCTGAAGATGATCACCGATATGGAGCGCATTGGCGATCAGGCAGAGGACATTGCAGAGATCGTCACCTTCCTGAACGGCCGCACCATGGAGGGCATGGAGCTGATTGAAGAAATGGCACGCGAGACCATTGAAATGGTGACGGGGAGCGTAGATGCCTTTGTCAAAAAGGATATTGAGCTCGCTATGCAAGTCATTCACAAGGATGACATCGTTGATGACTATTTTTCCCGCGTAAAGTGTGGTATCATTACTTTGATTACCGAAGATCATGCAGACGGTGAATTCGCCCTTGACCTTCTGATGATTTCCAAGTATTTTGAACGTATCGGAGATCATGCAACCAATATTGCTGAGTGGGTGATCTATTCTGTAACAGGTACGCATAAGGAGGGGTAATGATGATTTGGTATGTTGAGGATGATGCAAGCATCCGTGACATCGCGATCTATGCACTGAACTCCGCCGGCTTTGAAACAAAAGGCTTTGAAGATGGTCTTACCTTTTGGGAAGCGCTGAAAAAAGAGAAACCGGAACTGATCGTTCTGGATGTGATGCTCCCCGGTATGGATGGGATTGAGCTTCTGTCCAGGATGAAGGATTCTATGGAATATAGCCGCCTTCCTGTGATTATGGCTACTGCCAAGGGGCAGGAATACGACCGTATCCGTGGTCTGGATCTGGGCGCTGATGATTATATCGTAAAGCCTTTCAGTATGATGGAGATGGTATCCAGAGTAAAAGCCGTCCTGCGCCGCAGTCAGCCCCAGCAGGTATCCAAGCTGCTGAAGGTGGGCGGTCTGGTGGTCAATCTGGACGAGCATACGGTTAGCGTAGACGGCAACAGAGTTCAGCTTACTTACAAAGAATTTGAGCTGCTTCGGATGTTCCTCTCCCATCCCGGAATGGTGTATACCAGGGAGCAGCTGTTCTCTCAGGTATGGAAACTGGATTATATGGGCGATTCCCGCACTCTGGATTCCCACATCCGTACATTGCGCCAGAAATTGGACAGCTACGGCAAGAGGATCGAAACCGTGCGCAATGTGGGCTATCGCTGGGAGGTTGGCTATGACAAGTAAAATCTTCAAGTCCATTCTCTCTGTGGCCATTGCCGTGCTGCTTTCCAGTCTTGTCATCATCATCGGTGTTTTGTATCCGTACTTTAGTGATGTGCAGGAGTCTCAGCTGAAAGACGAACTGAGCCTTGCCGCAAGTGCGACGGAGCAGCTTGGCGAAAGTTATCTGGAAGGTCTGGATCATAACCGCTATCGCCTGACATGGGTAGATGCAGACGGTACAGTTCTTTTTGACAGCCATGCAGATGCTGCTGCCATGGAAAACCATGCTGACCGCGAAGAAATCAAGGAAGCCCTTGTGTCCGGTTCCGGCAGCAGCACCCGTCAGTCCTCAACGCTGACGGAGCAGACCATTTATGAAGCAGCCCGACTGAATGACGGCAGCGTACTTCGTATTTCCGTCAGCCGAGCAACCGCATTGGTTCTCGTTCTTGGTATGCTTCAGCCGATTGCCATTGTTCTCATCATTGCCATTGCGCTTTCTGCATGGCTGGCGCACCGCATGGCAAAGAAGGTTGTAGAACCGCTGAATAAACTGAATCTGGAAAAGCCCATGGAAAATGAAGCCTACGAGGAATTGTCCCCTCTGCTTCATCGTATCCATGCGCAGCACTCGGAGATCAAAAGTCAGATACGCGCTTTGAAGCGCAAGCAGGATGAGTTTGACCAGATCACCGGCAACATGAAAGAAGGGCTTGTCCTTCTGGACAGCATGGGCAGGATCATTAGCATCAATCCTGCGGCAAGAACGCTGTTTGGAGCCGGTATTGCCTGCGTAGGAGAAGATTTTCTGACCATTAACCGCAAGCAAAACATGCGGCTGGCTCTGGAAGAAGCAAGGACACAGGGGCACGCCGATTTCCGTGCCAAGGAAAATGGCAGAGAGTATCAATTTGATCTGAGCCGCATTGCTTCTGACGGCAATCATCACGGCATGGTGATCCTCGCCTTTGATGTGACCGAGCAGGTAAACGCCGAAAAGCACCGTCAGGAGTTCACAGCCAATGTGTCTCACGAACTGAAAACACCGCTGCAGTCCATCATCGGCTCTGCGGAACTGATGGAAAACGGCATTGTAAAAGAGGAAGACGTTCCCCGTTTTGTGGGACACATCCGCAAGGAAGCATCTCGACTGGTCTTTCTGATCGACGATATTATCCGCCTGTCCGAGTTGGATGAAGGAACAGAAATGCCCCATGAAGATGTTTCTCTCAAAGTTCTTTCCGAGGAAGTCTGTGAAACACTTGCAGATGCCGCAAAGCTGAAAGATGTTTCTCTGGAAGTCACCGGCGATGATGGTGTTGTCAATGGTGTCCGCAGACTGCTGTACGAGGTCGTTTACAACCTTTGCGACAATGCCATTAAGTACAACAACCCCGGCGGCAGCGTGAAAGTGACCGTTGCACAGAAGCCCGGTGAAGTTCTGCTGAGCGTTCAGGATACCGGCATTGGTATTTCTCCCGAACATCAGGACAAGGTGTTTGAGCGCTTCTATCGTGTGGATAAGAGCCATTCCAAGCAGTCCGGTGGCACCGGCCTTGGCCTGTCTATCGTGAAGCACGCTGTGAAGTATCATCATGGCAAGATCTCTTTGGAAAGTGAACTGAACAAAGGAACCACCATTTCTGTTCTGTTTGATACAAGAGCATAAGAACTGAATATAACGCTATGCAAGGCACTAACTGTGAAATGTTAGTGCCTTGTTTTTTATCAATCCAACGCCTGCACAACCTGTGTCGAAGCTGCCATTTTCGCTTCGGCGCAAATTATTACGCTGTCAGACGAAAGTTTTTAGCGCTATGGGCGCAAAGTGAACTGCCGAAGCAACAAAGAAATACCTGCACTTGGAGAAGCTGACACCTACCATTCTGGACGATATGGTGGGCATCGTATGTGTTCATGCACCGGATAAGTCCGGCGGACACCGAGCACAGGATGTGACGACCGGCTACAACTATATCGGCATACTCCCCGCCAATTTGCTCTATGACGTTATGAACGGGAAGGCGGCATGATTACTCGTGCCGCCTTCCCGAAAACATTATTATACTGTTTTATTGGTCTGCACCTTTGGGGCAGTTGTTTTACTTCAAAATCTTGATGACGCCGTGGTCATTGAGGTGCCGCAGCAGGGAAAGTCCGATGGGGAAGCCGAAAAGACCGATCACGCCGAACAGCTGCGCGCCGACGAACATGCTCGAGAGCGTCACCACCGGGTGCAGACCCAGCTGCCCGCCCACGATCTTGGGCTCCACGATGTTGCGGATAATGGTGACGGCCACGTAGATGATGGCCAGTCCCAGTGCCAGCGCGAAGTTGCCCTGAATGGCCGTGAGCACCGTCCACGGGATCATGATGCCGCCGGTACCCAGCACAGGGAGAATGTCGAAGATGGAGATCATCAGCGCCACCAGCACCGCGTGCTGGATCTTCACGATGCTCAGTCCGATGGACAGCTCCACAAAGGTCAGGGACATGATGATGGCGTAGGAGCGGATGCACACCCACAGCGTGCCGGCCACATAGCTTTTGATCTCCCACAGGAGCGTTCTGGCCTTCTCGCTCAGCTGCCGCAGGATGAAGGCTTTGATGGTTTCATAGTCGATGGCGATGAAGAAGGTGGAGATGATCATCAGCACCAGCTTGATAAACAGACCCGGCAGGGAGACTGCGGCGCCGGAGAGAACGGCTACCACTGAACCGGACAGGGAGGAGATCATGTTGCCGGCACTGTTGAGCAGCTGTCCGCCGACTTCTTCCAGCGTAGCCATCAGCTGCGGATCCAGATTGCCCAGAAGCCGCTCCAGATTGTGCGCTACCTCCCGGAAGAAGGGCAGGGCGTGAGTGGTGTACATGGTGGGCAGCAGGTTGACGGTGTCCATCATCCAACCCACGACCTTGATGCCGCTCAGCGCCACCAGCAGGCCGATGATACCAAAGAACAGCAGCACCGTAAAGATCGCCGCGCCCTTGTAGGGAAGGGAGAGCTTACGGTGAAAAAAGCGGATGGGATGGCGCAGCAGATAGGCGATCACCGCACCGATGACAAAGGGCGCGAGCATGGGCAGAAGAAAGCGGATCGCCACATAGGCGAGGGCCGCGATCACCGCAAAGTAGGCAAACGTGATGAGAAAGCGGCTGTATTTTTCGATCGGCATGCTGTCTCCCCCTTATCGGATTGGTCTTAAGAGAATTGTACGAAAAGGAACGGACAGTGTCAATTCCCGTGGCAAAATTTGGCGAAAATTTATCACCGAAAGGGAAACGACCGACAGGCGCACCTGTCGGTCGTTAGCTTGCTTATTTCTCGTCTCTAAAGACGATGTGACCTTCACTGGCTTCTTCAATGATGGCCAGAGACTTGACGTTGTAGCCGGCCTCGCGCAGCCCGTCGCCACCGCCCTGAAAACCCTTTTCCACGGCGATGCCAATGCCCTCCAGCTGAGCACCGGCGGCCTTGACGATGTCGATCAGGCCGTGCATGGCATAGCCCTTGGCCATGAAGTCATCGATGATCAGCACGCGGTCGTCGGCATTCAGCCACCCGTATGTCAAGCACACGACAAAAATTTTTAGCTTGCGCTTGAAGTTTTTTCAAGCGCAGCCGGTTCCTGACGCTCTGCGAAAAACTCGCGGAGCTTTTCTGCATCTTTGGAAAGGAAT